>MGAR01000022.1 GCA_001789805.1 Candidatus Roizmanbacteria bacterium RIFCSPLOWO2_01_FULL_41_22 | reverse complement strand
TTCTATGAGTCCGGTGGATCGCTCTGTCCTGCTTCCTCCTCAGACAAAAACACCAAAGCCTTCTTGACCGCCTTCATCGTTTATAATAACTATAAAATGATACGGACATTTTTTATCGGACTAACGGTGTTTCTCTTTTGCTCAAATGCGGTTTCTGGTTATAAAAATACACTGCCCAATAACAAATTTGGTATCCATTTAGCCCAACCGCAATCCGAAGATATTGCCAAAGCCGCTAAATTGGTCAATTCGCAAGGGGGCAAATGGGGTTATATCACGCTGGTGATGCAGGAAGATGATCGGGACGCGGGCAAGTGGCAAGAGATCTTTAACAAGCTTCGCGAGTTGAAGTTGATACCGATCGTGCGGTTGGCGACCAAACCGGAAGGGGCTAACTGGCGCCGTCCAGAAGAAAAAGATGCCGATGCCTGGGTGATTTTTTTAAACTCTCTTAACTGGGTGGTGGAGAATCGTTATGTGGTTTTATTTAACGAGCCAAACCATGCCAGTGAGTGGGGAGGAACGGTAGACGCGATCGATTATGCCAAGGTGAGTAAAACCTTGGCCCAAAAGCTTAAAAAAAGTAATTCTGACTATGTGCTGATGCTTGGCGGTTTGGATGCCTCTGCCCCTTCCAATAAGCCATTATATGAAGATGAAGCAGTTTTTTTGACCCAGATTGTGACTGAGATTACCGCCCGCGACTTCAACCAGCTGTTTGACGGGCTGGCTTCCCATTCCTATCCTAATCCCGGATTTCTGGGGTCGCCTTGGGGAAGTGGACGCGGTTCGGTGCGGACCTATCAATGGGAGCTTGAGTTATTGCGGCTCTTGGGCGTCAAAGAACTGCCGGTGTTTATCAGCGAAACCGGCTGGAACGGCCGGGCGATTGCCCGCGAGCTGGTGGCAGACAATTTTCAAGCAGCTTTTACCAACATCTGGCTGCCTGACGACCGGGTGGCGGCTGTAACACCATTTATCTTAAATTATCAGTCAGAGCCTTTTTTACAGTTTTCCTGGCTTCAGCCGGGCGGCGAGGGTGTCTATCCGGAGTACGAGAGAGTGGAGGGAATGAGTAAACTAGCAGGTAATCCGATTATCCGGGAAAAGGGGAGTATCGCGTTTGATCTGCCCCATGAGCTGGTGGCCGAGTCCAGTTATCATCTGTTTTTCCGTTTGGCCAATGTCGGACAGGCCATCTGGTCGCATGACGACGGGTACCGGGTGGCGCTTGAGGGGATAGATGAATCAAATAGCCTGGTGAGTTATCTGCCGACAATCAAGCCTCTGCAGCAGCAGGAGAGTGATTTTTTCTTCCAGACCAGTACAAAGACAGGAAGTAAAAAGGTGAAATTTATCTTGTATAAGGACGATCAACCAATCATCGAAAGCAGACAGTGGCAGTTTCAGGTAGTGCCGCTGCCTGCTTTGCAGATTCAGACTAAGCTTTTTCCTAAAATAAAAAGCACAGGGGACAACTTCCAGATTCAGATATATAACAACAAAGAAGAATTGATTTACCAAGAGGAAAATGTCGTGCTCAAAAACGGACGGGGAATTTTGCCAAGCGTACGAAACGTCGCGTTAAATCAGTCATATCGAGTAGTGCTTCTTAAGGAAAAATATCTACCAACACAAATTTTTATCAGTTTTCAAAAAGGGGAAAACATTGCCAAATTCCGGGCGATGCTGCCGTTTGACCCCGATGGCGATGGCACATTTAAGCTGGCCGATCTCGCCTATCTTTTAAAAAACCTTTCCTTGTTATCGTTATTTCTGCCGTAAACGGTTGAAATCAGTAGTAAGCAGGTGATTAAAGATTTCAGATTAAAGCTCAAAAATCAACCATCAAAAAAAAGCTTTTAAAAAAATTTGTGATTTGAATTTGATTTGTAATTTGAGCTTTGATATTTGAGTTTTGATGCTTGATTGAAACTTGAAAATTGAGATTTAATAAATCTTTATTTTTATCGGTAGGGGAGTGGTTTGGGAAAAATTGGGAAAATAGGGGAGAGGTAATTATCAAAAACCTAATGATTTATGTGCGAGGAATTATTAGCTTTGAGGCTTTACAACAGTTTAATTTTGTGAAAGCCGGCTACTTTTCTAAAGAACGCAGATACTTAAGACGAGAAGCTAACTGGGCGCCAGAACGGGTTAGATAACTACCGATGCATAAAAAATCGGGTACAAATTTTTTAGAAAGAATTACTGGCAGTGTTTTATCGTTGATTCCGCCATCCATAAAGATTTTATCCTTATAACCGCTCTTTCTCAATTGTTCAACTTTATTTAATACATTTGGTATAAAAGGCGCTCCTTGAAACCCAGGATAAACCGACATAAGCTGTATGTTATTGATCAAATTAATATCATATTTTTTAAATATTTGTCTTATAGTAACATCAGGATTCACGTCTAAACCGAAAGAAAAAGCCGGATATTGCTGTGTCAATTTATCTAAATTTGGACTCAAAGAAATATTAATCAGTACTGCTCCAACCTGTCCGTATTGAGAAAATTTGATAATGTCAGCAATAGCTCGATTAAAATCTTTTACCATTAGATGAAAATCGAAAACACAAGTAGTAAGTAGCGAGTAGTGAGTAGCTAGAATTTTGACCATTTCCGGAATCTGAGTTGTGACATTGGAAACCAATATACCGTCTGCCACATCAAGCTGAATGCGGGAAAAATGTTTCGGGAAAAGCAAGATCTGCTTCTCAAAGTCTTCCTTATTAGTGGTAAGAATAGTGGGGATAAATTGCATGGTAATTAGTATATAACAAAAAACATATAACATGTAACTTGTAACATATAACACAACAAATATAAATCATTGTATAATAGACGAAAATGGACAGGCAAAAAATTTTAACAAATCTAAATAATTTCCTATCAATACAATCAATCTCAGCTGATCCGAGTTATTCTTCAAGTATTTCGTCGGCTGTGGAATTTCTTCAAAATCAACTTGATCACCTTGGTTTTCAGGTGAAAATAATTCGGTCGGGCCACTCAACTCCCCCGCTGATTGTCGCAGTGCGGGAAGTCTCGTCATCTGCCAAAACCATCGGTATTTATGGTCATTATGATGTACAGCCGGCTGATCCATTATCCCAATGGCACTATCCTCCGTTTCGTCTTACTGTCAAAGACGGCAAGATGTACGGCCGGGGCATTGCCGATAACAAAGGCCACATCATTCAAAATCTATCGGCTTTGCAGGAACTAATAACCACCAACAAACTAACTAACAACCTCGTTGTTTTTTTCGAAGGTGAGGAAGAAACCGGCAGTTTGCATCTTGAGAAATTACTCAAAAAAGCGAAAAAGTACATCTTAAAAGCGGATACATTTTTTATTACCGATACTGGCTTGTTTGCCAAAGGTATCACGCAGATTTTTTATGCTTTACGCGGTTTAGTTTACCTGGAACTCAAGGTGCAGGTGGCCGAGCATGATTTACATTCGGGGCTCTATGGCAATCAAATTATTAATCCTATTTTAGCGATTGCCCATTTATTAAGCAAAATAAAAGACAGCGTCACCGGTGATATTTTGATCCCCAATTTTTACCAAAATTTAAGAAAAATTCCGGCCAAAGAACTCAATCTGTTAAAAAAAGTTAAACGATCGGTTGACAACATCAAAACCATTTCCGGTGCCTATCAAATTATTTCCGCCCGCCAGCTACCATCCTATTTGGTGACCAAAATACTGCCGTCTTTTGACGTTCATGGAATAAACGGCGGGTATAGCGGCGAAGGAGCAAAAACCATCATTCCCAGTACCGCTTCGGTCAAATTTTCTTTTCGGTTGGTGGAAAATCAAACAGTCAAAGAAATAGAACAGAAAATTAGACTGTTTGTTAAAGCTAATCTACCACAAGGAGTGAGGTTTGATCTGAAGACATTAAGTGCTGATGAACCTTTTTATACAAATCTGGACAATTTTTTTGTACAAAAGACAGCGGCCTTACTTTCTGACCATTTTGGCAATAAAACTTTGTTTAATCGCTCGGGTGGCTCGATACCGGCGGCAGAAATTCTCCAGCGATTATTTCAGAAGCCGATTATTTTAACCGGCTTCACTCTCCCCGACGACAATATCCACGCACCAAACGAAAATTATGACGAAGAGATGTTCTGGTCAGGAATTGAAGCGCTGAAGAAAATATATGGTTAATCAGTCGTGGATTAAATTTTTCCCTTCATCGGGTTGACCGACTGGATTTCTTTGGCAACCACTTTCCCCTGTCCATCAATTGTATAGAAGTAGACTTCACCTAGTCCAAATTCAAGTTTGGAGATATCTTTGTCAGAGATATGATCTAAATATTTGACTAATGCCCGTAGACTGTTACCATGGGCTGCGACCAGGATATTTTTACCACTTTTAAGTTCTGGCAGGAGGTGTTTTTTATAATAAGGAATTACGCGAGCATAGACATCTTTTAAGCTTTCTCCATTGGGAACACGGATATCCCAGCTTCTCCGCCATTTCATAAACTGTTCTTCTCCATACTGTTCTTTTATTTTCCATTTATTTTTTCCAGATAGATCACCATAGTTCCTCTCTTTAATTGCTGGGGTAATTACCGTTGGTAAATTATTCACCTTAATTACCTTTAATATTTCCTCCAATGTTTGTTGGGCTCTTTTAAGATCAGAAGTGTACGCTTTATCGATTTTAATATCTTTTATCGATTCACCCGCTTGGCGAGCTTGTTCTCTACCTTGGTGATTTAAATTGACATCTGTCCAACCCGTCCACAAACCTTTGGCATTCCATTCAGAAGTGCCATGACGGACAAGAATAAAATAGGACATGATAAATAAATTTAATATCAAATATTAAAAAGCAAAACCTAACTCAAAGACAGAAGAAATATATAACCCATTCATATTAATTGTACGAAAAATTAGCAAAGAAACAAGACAGAAGTTTTACGGACAACTTAGTGACTGCGCATAGATCCAGTCAGTGGAATGGGCGGTAGAGGCTTCGGCGTCTTCGGCCCGTACTCGGCAGTAGATATTGGCGCCGGTAGCCGGAGTAGGCGCGTTTGCGCATGGCAGGTCAAGATAATCGTTGGTAGTGGTTTCATTACAGTACCAGGTGCCGGTCCAGGCATTGGTGGGGAAAGGAATAGTTTTACACTGCAGGAAGTAGTGGCTGAAGGTGGCGCTGCATTCAGGTAATTTTTGGTTAATATTGTCCCAGTAAAATGAATTACAGTTATTGGCTTGGAAAAAATTAAGAGCACAGTCGGTATTAGTACTATCAGTTTGCCCACAGGTGGTATTGCCAGTTACCCAGTCGGTAGCATCAGTAGACCCGCCGGTTGAGGTCTCGGCCCGTACTCGGCAAAATACCGCGCCACCCGGGATGGGGGTGGGCGCTGTTCCGCAAGGTACAGTGACACTATTGGTGGTAGCGGTTTCATTGCAGTACCAGGTGGCAGCATCGGTGGAACTGAAACTGGAACTTTTACACTGGACATAGTAGCGGGCGAAACTGGTGCCGCAGGCGGTGACGTTATTGGTGAGCATGTCGTCCCAGGTCCAGGAGTTACAGCTATTGGACTGGATAAAGTCAATGTCGCAGGTGCTGATATCCGGGGTGGGGGTTGGCGTACTGCTGGTGCAGGTTTTATTGGCATACACCCAAGCTGTGGCGCCGGTAGACCCGCCGGTTGCGGTCTCGGCCCTGACCCGGCAAAAAATTTGTTGACCCGGAGCCGGTGAGGGAGCGGCGCTGCAGGGAAGACTGATATTACTTGAGGTGGTGGTCTGGTTACAAAACCAGGTCGGGGTTTCTGAGGAGTCAAAACTGGTGCTTTGACACTGGACAAAATATTTTGTATAGTTGTCGCCGCAGGCAATGGTGTTGTTTTTAATCATGTCATACCAGGAAAAAGAAGAGCAGGAATTGCCCTGCATCCAGGAAATGGTACAGCTGCTGATATCGGGCGTCGGGGTAAGAGTAATGGTAGGAGTGGGAGATGGACCAAAGGTAGGTGAAGGACTGGGCGTAAGTCCGGTTTTGGAATAAAGACAGCGCATATAATCTTGGATAGAACAACCTTTTCCTAACAGTCCCTGCACCTGTGAACAGTTACTATTTTGGCAGTTAATAGCCGAGGTTACAGCGGGCGTGCCAATGCTACCGGTTGGCAGAACCGTAGTTGAACGAGTGACAGTTGGTGTACCGGTGTTGGCGGATCCGGAGATGGTAGCTGAAGGAGTAGCCTGCGCATCACCAGTTGGTGTGGGAGTAGTGACTGGTCCAGTGGTAAAAGACCAAAGAGAACCGTTGTTATCGTATATTTGGTCGTTGATTTTCAAGCGAAAATAATAGGTAGTATCGGGTTTTAATTGTTGCAGCTCAACTACGTTTTGGGTACTGTTACCAACTGAATAAGCGGTTCCATCAAGTTTGCTGGCATCGGTGCCGTACTCCACCACACCGGCGATTTCTTTGCTGGTCTTCCATTTTAGCTGAACAGCATTGCCGGATACCGGCGAGACCGTCACCCCATCAGGAGTAGTTTCTGAGGCGCTGGTGATGTAGTTTTGGGATAATAATATTCCAAGTAAGATTATTCCGCCGCCGACTAAGGCCAGCACCAGACCTAATAGATAAACCTTCAATCGACGATCAAATTTGGGCATGGTAAAAAGTTTAAGCTTCATATTCTTTTTTTTTGCTTTTTGACAGTAAGATAAGCAGTAATCCAATTAAAATAGGTGATAAAACCAATGTCATTTGTACGATATAACTTGGTGTTTTATTCTGGTTTTGTCTTTTTACTGACGTTCCCAAGACATCGGGAGGTGCGATCTTGACAGTCAGTTGGTTGTTGCTTGCGTTTGCGCATTCGAGGATATTGGTCAGCTTATTATCTTGGCGAATGATTTTGGAGGAGGTGGCGCTGCCTGGCGCACAGATTAAGGCCAGCGTGGTCTCACCTGCTTGTTTGGCTTTGAAGGAAATTTTGGCAAATAGACCGTTGGCTTTTTGGGTCGTGTTTTTATCGTCATGCACACCGTAAAGATAAATATAATTGGCGCCAATTATTGATCCAATTTTCGGAAAAATACTGCCCGTCGTGATGTCATATTGAAGATCAGGGGTTTTGTTAATTTCCAGAAATTGCGGATCATAGCTGATATAAACATCTTCACCGCTGACGTTTTCCAAGCCGGATTGGCTATAAATTTCCAAAGTAAAGGCAGCGTCTCGCCGGACGGTGACTGAGGTAGGTAAAATAGAAAATTGGGCTCCATAGACGCACGTTGGCCATAGAAAAGAGAAAGAAAAAAATATCAAGAAACCAATAAGAATAGCGATCCGTTTCATATCTTAATTATTATACGGATTTTTCCCAAGAAAATCAAAGAGTCAAATTATAGTTTATTCTCAATCTCAATCAACCTGTTGTATTTGGCCAGCCGTTCAGACCGACACACGGAGCCGGTCTTGATAAAATCAGTGCCTGCCCCATAGGCCAGGTCAGCGATAAACGGGTCTTCGGTCTCACCCGATCGGTGGGAAATAATTGTTTTCCAGCCGGCCCGTTGGGTCATTTTGATCGCATCGATAGTCTCAGTCACAGTCCCAATCTGATTAAGCTTAATCAGGACGGCAGAGCTGGCTTTAAGGTCAATCCCTTTTTTTATCCGTTTGGGGTTGGTGACGTATAGATCATCGCCAACCACGATAAACTGATCTTGAGCAGTTTTTGGGTCGCGTCCTTTTTTGAAAATTTTTGGGCCGTGTAATGTTATCTGCCGACAGCGCTCAGCATCGCTAGTTAGCTTCTGAAAGTTTTCCCAGTCATCCTCGGCAAACGGATCTTCAAATGAGATGATATGGTAAGTTTTTTGTAGTTTTAGGTAGTAACGGCGAAGCTCATCATCCGTCAGGCGCTGGCCGGTTTTTTGCAAGATATACCTGCCTTTGTCATAAAATTCGGAGGCAGCACAGTCAAGAGCAAACTCGAACTGATTACCATTTTGGAAGCGGCAGTTGATGGCCGCAGTCAGTATCTCGTCCAAGACCTGTTCGTTTGAAGGAAGAACCGGCGAGTAGCCGCCTTCATCGCCAACCAGGGTGGACAGTTTTTGTTTGCGTAAATTATTTCCCAGCCGTTGAAAAATATCGGCCGCTACCTGGAGCGCCTGGGATGGAACGTTTGAGGTTGGGACAATCATAAATTCCTGGATGTCAAAGTTCCAGTTGGCGTGCTTGCCACCGTTTATCACATTTACCATCAGTCTGGGAAACCTGGGTTTTTTTTTGTTAAAAAAAAGTTGGTTAATGAATTTCCAAAGCGGCAGATTACCGCTTGCGGCGGCGGCCCGGGTGACGGCTTGGGAAACTGATAAAATGGCGTTGGCGCCTAGTTTACGTTTATTATCGGTGCCATCGAGTTTTAGAAGTTTTCGGTCGATTTTGGCAATGTCAGCTACTTCCAAGCCAATGACTGCCGGACGAATTATTTTATTGACATTTTTAACCGCTTTTAAGACACCTTGTCCCTGGTGGCGTTTGGCGTCGCCGTCTCTTAGTTCAACCGCTTCGTGTTTGCCGGTTGAAGCGCCTGAAGGGACGGAGGAAGAATAGGTTGAACCGTCTTTCAACTTGATAAATGTGCGGATAGTAGGCTTGCCTCGGGAATCCAGTATCTCAATCGCCTTGACATCGGAGATTTTCATAGACATTGACAGATCAACTGATAATCAATAAGCGTCATGTTAAAGTTAAGAGGCGGCTTTTTTTTAGGCAATTACATCTATATGATAACACATTTTTAACGAATGGATGGTGGGAAATGTGTACTTTATACTCCTTGTCGTGATCATCGGGCAAGTGTTTTTGAACTAATGGGTGTTTCCGGGTTGACTCTTCGCTCTATAGGCGTCATTGGTGATAGTTTACCGCACAGATGCTTGAGATTAAAAACAGTTAGGTTCTGATTGCGGGTCAACTACCCCCCACCAGCCAATCGCGTCTGTCAGGTTTTGCGCCATAACAGCAATATTATCCACTTGAGTGAGTATTGGTGGTAAGCTAACTTTGCCAACCAGATCAGCTGGTTGTTGATTTAGAGCATTCATATTCGCAGAGATCGTAAAAGCTACAAGCTCAGACTTGGTACTAGGTGAGAATATTGTTGACTCAACGGCAATTTGCTGGCCGGTAATTGTCCCTGACTCGTCTGTAACCGGTGCGATTTCCAGAGTCAATAGTGCATGCTGGTAGGACTCGAGTGTTTCTGGCAACTCGGGAGGAACTAAAGTGACTGAGTAGTGGGATTCTGGATTATTTAAATCAATTTGGTCTTCGTCTGGTTGGAGTGCATTCTCTGCTTGTAATCTGACCAGTGCGGCTCGTAATACCTTCTGAGCTAAGGTGGCCTGCAGCAGTTCGTTTATGGAGAGTCGTTGTTGTTCTGGTGTGGTTGCCATAGCCTATATTATATTACATTGTCATGATAGTACAAGTATTACTGGTGGGAGGTGATTAAATAAGATAAATTTATTAACGGTGGTGGTTTAATATTTCCCACTTTACTGATAGCTGCCATGTTCAATTGATGTAGTCTCAGCAGATAGTCAGAAGGAAATCTCCATTCTTGAGGAAGAGTAGCTAAGCCACCGCTAACCGCCTGAGTAGCAGCGCTATTCTTGGCGCCGGTAAATATCACTGAACGTGTTTTAATGAAGGTTTGGAAACATTCATCGGCCAATGCTTGTGCCCTCGCCTGAACTGCAAATGGAGATTGATTTTCCTCACCAAACATCAAATCAACTAAGATGGAGGATTTGGCCACTAAATTAGTCGACATGGCTAATAAATTGGTTTGCCATAACTGTTGGTAGTTTGGTGGTAGCGATAGCCAAACCGGCCCTTCTTGCATAAAAAAAACACTCAGATTTGGCGAGTGGGTGGTGACTACTGGAACAAAAGAATGTCTGATCAAGCTGGCTATTAAAGTCATCAGCTGGTTAATATGAGGATGGGGAAAATCTTTCGCTGACTCGAAATGCTGTAACTGTTGGAGAAGCAGTTGATAATTATAAGCGATTATATCTCTAGGGATGTCAGGATCGCTTGCGATGTCCACCGGCGTAGTTTCTTTCATAATTTAGTTGTATTATATTACGTCTGTGGTATTTTAGGCGTGTATTGGATGACGGGTTCTTTTTTTACTAGTTGTGCTAAAATAAATCAGTAGTTAATGAATTTCAATACTTTATTGAGTCAATGTCTAATCTACACTATCTCAACAATCAGTGGGTAAAAGAGGCAGAGCTGAAGATCTCGGCTTTTGACATCTCTGTTGGCCGGGGGTTTGGCATCTTTGATTTCTTGCGTACCTACCGCCACAACCAGCCGTTTCGTCTGGACGATCATCTTGATCGATTGTTTAATTCGGCCCGCGAGCTGGGGATTACCGTACCCAAAACCAAGCGTGAGATTGTGCAACTGATCGCCGAGGGTCTGGTTAAAAACAATTATCCGGAAACCTATATTAAAATCCTCATAACCGGCGGCGTCAGCTCCGACGGTGTCACTCCTGGCCAGCCCTCTTTTATCATTATGTTTACCCCGGCCCATGAGTTTCCGCCGGAGATCTACAAAAAGGGCGCCAAGATTCTCACCGCCCCCAACCAGTGGGTCTTTCCAAAGGCCAAATCAACCAACTATCTGGCGGCAGTCGTTTATCTGCAAAAAGCCGCCAAACAAGAAGCGATGGAGGTGTTGTATGTGGAAAAAGACGGGACAGTTACCGAGTGCACCCGCTCCAATATTTTTATTGTCAATAATCAGCAACTGATCACACCCAAAGACGAAGTGTTGGCTGGTATTACCAAAAAAGTAGTTATAGAACTAGCCAAAAAATCGGGGATTGAGGTTGAGGAAAAGCGAATTATTCTTGACGAGCTAATTGGCGCCGACGAAGTGTTTTTCACCAGTTCGGGCATGGAAGTGGTGCCGGTGGTGCAGGTTGATGACAAAACCATTAAAGCTGGCCGAGTGGGTCCGTTTACCCAAAAAATAATCTCCCTTTTTCAGACTCACACCCGCGGCTAGCTAAAAAGCCAGCTTGATTAGGTTCAGAGTCATCGCCAAAATTACAGGAAAGCTTGGCGGGACAACCTCAATGTGAATAAATATCGGAATTCTCAGACAAAGTATCAATTATTTATCATTAAATAAAGATAAATATTCTCGATGGACATACACCTTCGTCCGTTTTGGTTTAGCCGGCAATTGAGACAAAATATGCACTTTTTCTAACCTTCGTAATAAACCATATGCATTTGATCGGCTTAGCTGGGTTATCTCGACGACCTTTCTTAAGCTAATCAGTGGATTTTTATATAAACTATCAAGAACAAGCAGTGCGTTTTTTGTGGTTCTTCCAAGGTTAGATACCTTATTGAGATCAATATTTCTTAACCTGAGTATTTTTTGGGCTGTTTCAAACCCCTCCTTAGCTGTCTCGCTGATCCCTTGAAGATAAAATTTTAACCATCCTTCCACGTCATCTTTTTCATGCACCCGATTAAGCCAATAATAATAATTTTTTTGATATTTCTTAAAATATACAGACAGATAAAGTAGCGGTTTTTGTAAAACTTTTTGCTGACATAAGAAAAAAGTAATAAGCAGTCTTCCCAGCCTTCCATTACCGTCAAGGAAGGGGTGAATATTTTCGAACTGAGTATGGATCAGTCCGGTCTTAATTAGAACGGGAATCGTTTTGTTCTGATGTAGAAATTTCTCAAAATCAGAAAGAATAGTCATCAGCTCACGGGGAGGTGTTGGTACAAATGTAGCGGTATTAATGGTTGGGCCTCCTATCCAATTTTGACTTGTTCTGAATTCGCCAGGTTGCCGTTCTGCCCCTCGGACATTTGTTAACAGAATCCCGTGGATTTCTTTTATCAGTCTAAGTGATAAAGGAAAGGAGGCAAGTCGATTAAGCCCATGGTTCATCGCTTTAATATAGTTAATAATCTCTTGTACGTCGTAAGGTATTTTTTTGTCCTCTATTGCCGCTTCTACTTTTAGAACATCAGCAAAAGTCGCTTGGGTTCCTTCTACTTGGCTAGAAAAAGTGGCTTCTTTTCGAGCAAACATTAGAGTGAGAAAGTCAATATTTGGCACAATTTCTGCGACACCGTCAAGCCTCCCCAAAGCTAAATTAGCCTCTGATAATAAGGTATCAAGCTTGGCGTCTTGATAAAGTTCAAAGGGGAGACGATTGGGCGCAAAAGCCTGATATTGTAGTTCCCCCGAAAGTTGGTTAATATATTTTCCGCTTCGCATATTTTGGAAACAGAACAGTTTTTAATATCTGTTCTGTTTATAACTATAAAACAGAACAGAGTGCTTGTCAAGTCCTCTACTTGACTAATAAATGACAGTTCACCAGACACCTCGTAGCTGTAGTGCTAAAGTGGTTAAAACGGAAAAGTGGAAAATAGGAGAGCTTTGACCGGATAATATTGGTCGCAGGGCACGCTGGACATCAGCCCAAAACAACGTAGGTTACAGGTCTCTTTGCCGGTAAACAGGTCTTTTTGACAGCGCGTTTCTTGAATTTGGCCGATGCAGACTGGGAAACAGCTTTGCGCCGGACACTGGGGTTTTAAGTCTTTCCCGATGATCTTGATCGGCCGGCAGACCGTATAGTCGGTTACTTGAGTGGGATAGTAGATATATTTAAGGATCACAGCAGTAGTTAGCTTCATTACCACCAGAAACAGGATCAGGAAGAAAATGGTCTTCATGATTAATATCATTCTATCATAAACTCAGAGTACGAGTTCCATTGAGAATCTGAACGATTGAGATTTAGGTGTAAAAATCTTTCGATATGAAAAAATAGGAAAGCTAACCGCCTAGGAATGAGACACTTTAACAATTTTTTTGGCAATGGTTTAGATGTCGGGATTTAGGGCTTTGGGGATATAACTTTTTGGTAAGTTAAGAGCACAGCTTATAGGCTACGCAGATACTGGAGAAAGGTGCCGGGTGACATCACCATTACTGATAAATCATTGCTTATCTTTAACGTTCGGTAATCTTTAAGATTATATGTCAGAAGAAATTTGGTACCAGAGATCACTGCTCCGGCCACGACGTGGCAATCTTCCTGATCCAAAACATAACCAGCAAAAGTTTTCATTAATTCCTCTTTTTTTAACTGAACCGAGATCTGAGTTAAGTTTTTCAAGGTCGACTGTTTTTGCTTGCTAATCTTTAACCTCCGACAAACCTCCGTCACCTCTTCAACAATGTATTTTGAGACGATTTTTTGTAGCATCTGGTTATTTAAGATAGTAAACGCAGCGCCTTTTGAAGAAATAAGCGCCGAGATGATTACATCAGTATCTAGGAAGATCGGGATTTGTTCCATACGGTTTTCCGGACTGATTTGATGATATCGGTAATTTTTTGGAGATTCTTTTTATCTGTTTGTTCAGCTTGGTAGATATCGGCGTCCAGACCAGTGAACACAAAAGAGATCGAGCTGGCCGGCACCCGATAAACACGGCCGATCTTTTTAGCTACAATCTCACCCTTGTTAATCAGCTCATAAACCGTATTTTTACTGAGTTGTAATATCTCCGCCACCTGCTCGGGAGTATATACTTGGGATAACTGATTGGTAGTAGACATGACTTAATTTTACTAAACGTGATCTAATTTGTCAATCATTACTCACCCCCTTGACAACCTTTATCTGACTTGTAGACTGTAAGTAATTATGGAGGATACGCTTCCTTATTATCTGGGATTTTCCCATTTTTTGGGCATTGGGCCAATCAAATTTAACCTTCTGAAAGAACACTATTCGTCGTTGAAAAAAGCTTATGAGGCGCCGTTTAGCGATTATCAAGGTATGTTTGGCACCAATTTAGCCAACAAGTTTGTCGATTTCCGGCGTCGGTTTGACGCAGCCAAGGTGCGGCAACAGATTGAGCAAAAAGGCATTATTATCGTCACCCGTGAGGATAAACATTTTCCCCAGCCGTTTCTTAATCTGGCCGATCCGCCGATCTGTTTATATGTAAAAGGCGATTTAAACAGCTTTGATTTTTCCGAAGACCGCTACTTGGCGATTGTCGGCACCCGTAAACCCACTCCCTACGGCCGGCAGGTGGCCTATAAATTCGCCTACGATCTTTCTTTAGCTGGTTTTATCGTGGTCTCGGGGCTGGCGATTGGCATTGATGCTTTAGCCCACCGGGGAGCGCTTGAAGCTAAGGGTAAAACAGTCGCTTTTTTAGGCTGCGGCGTTGATATCATCTATCCGCCGGTCAACTGGTCCCTTTATGAGGAGATTATTAAAACCGGTGGTTTGGTGATCTCGGAGTTTCCGCCGGGAATGACGGTACTGAAAGGGCTTTTTGTGGCGCGAAACCGGCTGATCTCCGGATTATCCCGGGGTGTAATGGTGGTTGAGGGCCTTAAAGACTCCGGATCACTGATCACCGCCCGTTTTGCCGCCGAGCAAGGAAAAGAGGTATTTGCTCCGCCTTCGCCCATTACTTCGCCTTTAGCTGAAGCCCCAAACCTACTTATTAAAGAAGGGGCAAAGATGGTCACCTCAATTGACGATATTCTGGAAGAGTATCATCTGCAAATTACCCCGAAGAATAGGGATGATCTTAAAGAAAAATTAACAGACGTAGAAAATCAGATTTTTAGCCTGCTTGAGCAGGAAGCGCGTTTACCCGATGACCTGGCCGACCGGTTAAGCTGGCCGGTGACCAAAGTCCTGACGCTGCTTTCCGGCTTGGAGCTGGAGGGGATTATTGAAAAAAATCAGCAAGGGAAATACCAGATTAAGTTATAAAGCAAGTATATAGTATTCAGTATCAAGTATTTAGGAAAAAACAGAAAGATAATTATCAATTAGCAATGGCCAATTATCATTCAAACTTCAATTATTCAATTTTGATAATTGGAATTTAGAACTTGATTGAAACTTGATAATTGAGAATTGAAAATTCTATACCATCTTGTCCAATCAAACGCTGGTTTATTTTATCAACTTTATCCTGCGCTCAAAAAAGCTCACTCTCAAAGAGGAGGATATTTTAGTGAGAAGACTGCGGCGGAAAAAGTTAAAACAAATCGGCCGGAAGTATAAACTGACCGATGAGCGGATCCGCCAGATCGAAAAAGCAGCGCTTGTAAAACTGCAAAGCAAGATATATCAGGAAAGGTTAATATGACAAAATAATAGCTCCTCATACCATTTCTCAAAAAAGCGTTCGTGCTTAAGTGAAGAGGAAATTACAGACTATCTCATCATCATTCGCTCCATGAAAGCCCTTGGATACATTGTTTGATTCATAAATCATCAATCGTAAATCATCAGTCGGGCTTTCAAGGTTTTTTTCGAAAGATATGCGGAGCTTCTAACAATTATCATTTTTTTTTGCCCGGCGGAGGTATTTTTCCTTCATAATCGGGGCAGTAGTGAGGAAAGTGTCGACAAATTGGGTGGCTTGCTCAAGAGTGAGGTAATCGGAAGGCAAGGCCAGTACGTTGATGTGATCATTTTCGCGGCCGTGTTTGACTTGATCATCTCGAAAGCCCAGAGCACACAAAATACCCTTGAAGCGGTTGACGCTGATTGCTACGCCAATGCCCGAGCCGCAGATCACCAGACCCAGATTACTTTGCGGGTTTTGCAGTACCGCTTTAGCCACTTTTTGGGCAAAGTCCGGGTAGTCGTCTTCGGGATTATGTTCGTAGTTGCCCATGTCCTCAACGCGGATATTTTTCGACTGGAGGTACTCGATGATGTCGTTTTTCAGCTGAAATCCCCGATGATCCGCACCAACGAAGATGTTCATGTTTTCATTATAACATATAACATGTAACATTAAACATTAAGAAAAATGTAAAAATAAAATAATGCGTATTAAAAGTTACATGTTGCAAGTTATATGTGTTATTTCGACACTCACTGTCATTTAAATTTTAAAGCCTTCAATAAAAATCTGCCTGAAGTGATTGATCACGCCCGCGAGGCCGGCGTCACTGCCATCCTTGTCCCGGGCACGGACGTCGCCACCTCGCAGAAAGGGGTTGAGATCGCCCGGTCGCAGAATGGCGTCTATGCCGCAGTCGGGATCCATCCGCACCACGCATACCAATATCAAGAATCAAAGGTCAGAGATCAGAGAGTAGAGATCAAAAATGATTTAGGTCAAATTGAAAAGTTATTAACTGAAAAAAAGGTGGTGGCGGTGGGGGAGGTGGGGCTGGATTACCATGTTTATGCAAAGACCAAGTACGAAAAGTACGCAGTTGATGAGCAGTTTCGCACCTGGCAAAAAGCGCTGTTTGTCGGCCAGCTTAAACTAGCCGTCAAATACCATAAGACGCTGATCCTGCACAACCGCGAGGCCAAAGCCGATCTGCTGCCGCTTCTGGTCAAACACTGGTCAGCAGAGCTGGCCGGCCGCACTGTCTTTCACTGCTGTGAGCCCGACGAGGCGCTTTTGCAGTTTGCCAAAGAAAAGAATATTTTTATCGGCGTTGACGGCGATGTCACCTACAACGGGCGCAAGCAGGAGTTTGTCAAAAAAGTACCTAGCGAGCTACTGGTTTTGGAAACCGACAGCCCGTACTTACTGCCCGAGCCTTTGCGAAGCCAGAAAGCTTATCCCTGCCCGCTAACGCCTGAGCGTAGCGATGGCAGGCGGGCGAACGAGCCTAAAAATATTCCGCTGATTTTCCGGTTTTTGCGGGAAAAGTTGGGAATAAACGTCGCTCAAGAGCAGATCGTGGAAAATAGCCAAAAACTTTTCGATGTCAAGGTTTCACCTTATCAAGATCTGAGAGATCAAAGATCAAAGATTAGATACTAACCTGAGAGATAAAGAAACATTGACCAATTTTTTAGTTTTTAGCTAGGTTCTGAACTGTAATCTTTGCTTTTTGATCTGTTTTTACAGCGCGGATTTGGTGAGGGTAAACAGAATTGAGAGGAGAATCAAAAAGATCGAGATGAAAAAGATCATTGTATATTCTCGACTAATGGTGAATTTATGAGTCAGCAAGTGATTGAGGGTGTTTGAGTTTGCGCGGGAAACCGATTTTTTGCGACGAGCTTTTGCCATATATATTAAAACTAATAGTTCCAGGATGATTTGTCAAGGGTATTTTTTATTAATTTTCAATTTTCAATGATTAATTATCAATCAATAATCAATGTTCCAATTTGAAAATTAGAATTTGAGCCTTGACTCGCCTCGCTGCGAAGCGGGTTGAAAATTGAAAATTGTGAATTGAAAATTAACGTTCCCTACATCGAGATATCATTCCACAAAATAAAGCTAACGACCATCGCAAACACAAAGCCGGCCAGATACGAACCCAGATACCAGCCAATCACCCCGCCGATTATGAAATAGACCAGAAAAATAAAAACATTAAAGTAGTTGGCGATCCCCATGGCAAAATGAATGACCATGATGTAGGCGATAGCCAGGAAGATAAACATGGTGAGGTCCATGAGATTAGTATAAAGTATTTAGTAGCTAGTATTAAGGAGAAACGGAAGTTTAACTATGAACAAATAACTATCAACTAATTAACCATGAACCGTGATACACGATTTATGATTGAAGAATAAGTTTACATTTATCAATTACCAAAGTTCAAATTTAGTGGATAGCCATCGAATATACTAAGTTTTTCTCGGAAAAAATCAATTACCTCAGGCGGTTCGGGTTGCCCAGCCAGTAAGTCCTGCCATGGTAAAATTACTTGAGCTTCCAGTGCTTCGCCAACCATGACTATTTTAGTTAGTCTTTTATCAGGAAGCGTTTGGGCGATTTCTGCTAAGAAGTTATCGATAGTTTGTACAGGATCGGTTATTTTCTTGATCATTCTTACCCCGTTTTCTTGAAAGAGCAAAGCACGAGCGGAATGGGTAATTGTGAATTTAGATTGATCACCAAAAAGGCGTCGAAAATCAGCAGCAGAGCAGGTGAGATGGCCATCATGATCAGCGCCATAACCCAGTGGTGTTCCGGCCGGTAATCCGACAATTTGTTGGTAAATATCAGATAAATGTTGTGGATCAAATTGAGCATCAGCGACACTTGAGTCTGGTCCATTACTTAAACCTTCGTAGAAAGAGCTCATATACCTTTGTAAAGGTCGAGTGTGTACTTCTTCTAATCTATCTCTGATAATGATTAATGGAGGGCGATATTCACCAAGTATCCAGATTGGGGCATGTTCTCTGTCTGGTAATGGTTGTCTTTCGTAAGTAGGTAACATGGGGATATTGTAGCTTAGCCTATAGTGTAAATCAAGATATAAATAGAAAAAGAAAGGGAGCTTCGGGGGGTGGTCACCCCCGAAGCTTCTCCTTGAGAAATGAGCCCGCCCCGCTTCGCGGAGGCGCATGCTGCTCGCGCGGTGAAGCGCGGGCGGGCTCGAACCGACAACTCGTCCTGGCTACAGCGCCAGGACGAGGACAAACAAAACGGTGAAGGTGGCGTATTCGACCACCTCCAGCAATAAATACCCCTCGGTCTGCACCGTACGGAGGTGCAGAGCCGAGGAGTTGAAAGCAGGTTGAAAGTTGAGCGGGGGAATCACCGGATTCCCCTGGTCGCGGATGTGAGCGTCGATCGAACTCCGATCGGCGCTCGGGATAAGTGCCCAGGTAGTGGCGTCAAACTTCAGCCACTCGAACCCCTGGGCGGTCAAACACTCAGTGAGCACCGGTTCCGCCCCCCAGTAGGGCGGGTAGCCGGTTGGGAAAAATACCCTGACCCAGACCCCGAGTTTCCCCGTGGTCGGGTCTTTCCATACCATAAAACCGTATGGAACAACCGCGACCCAGGGGTCGACGTCGCCGCACTCGGCGACGAGCTTTGGCTGGCCTTCGAGGTTGTACACGACGGTCAGCGCGCTCGGGACGTCGAAGTGTAGGCCGTTCTTGGCCCGCTTGACCAGAACGGCTGCACGGTTACCCATGTCGAGAACTTCCAAGGGGATGTCGCCCCGGATACCTCCAACGAAGTTGGGGTAGCCGAGCGTGCCGGCAGCCATTACCACCTCTGGATACCAGTGCCAGAGGTGGTCGGACCCCCAGTAACCGGCGTCCCTTGATCGGAACTGGGAGAGCTCGGCTCCCTGGAAGCCGAGCAAGTCGAGGGTAGCCGAGCCGGCCATGGCGCCGGCCTCAACCAGGTAGGGGGCAGGGACTCGGTCCCCGCCGCGCCCTACCACGGTGATGGCGTCCCGCGCTGCCGTCAGCAGTACGGGCACCATCCGGAACGGCTCCGCCGGGCAGATCGGCCCGGCGGCAGGTGCCGCCAGCGCGGCGGCCTGACTCCCTTCCCCGATGGGGGTCATCGGGAGGCAGCCGGGCCCTTTGCACGTGGCTGGCAGCCAGATGGCGTGCCAGCCAGCCGGGCGGACGAAGGGCTGGGCTGGTACAGCCTGGGCCGCGGCCGCAGCTTGCTCCTTGGGCCAGGTCAGAAGACCCAGCTCAATGGAGTATTGCTGCGGCGTGGCCGTGGGGACGGCTGTCGCGGTCGGCGTGGCAGTGGCCGTGGCGGTGGCCGTGTCGGGCTGGCAGTAGGCCAGACCAACGAGATCCACCTGCCAGATCCCCGAAGCAATGAGGGTGAAGGAGCTGGTTGCTCCCTTCACCTCGGCCAGCTGGCTGGCCGACAACCACTTTGAGATTCGGGTCCATTGTCCGTTGACACCGTCCCCGAGGCTCGGCCACGTGGGTTCAAACACATACCCACGGTTCCGGTCGACTAACCGGGCACCGAGGGTTGTGCCGCCCACGCGGCGGCTGGCGTAGAAGTCCATCCAGGCCTTGGTGGCCTGGACGGGGACGGGCAACGAGTAAACGCTCAGATAACTCGTCGCCGCCCCCGCGGCGCTTTGGTAGACATGCCCCCCGGAGGGGGCATCGCTGACACTGATGAGCGAAAAACCACTCATCCAGTCAGCTGGCGACTCGTCGGCGACGCCTGCCCAGTAGCAGGACTCGCCTTGAGGCGTGCCCTCGGGCGCGAGGGCAATTGCAGGCGCGGACGGCCCCGCGGCCTGCGGGCTCGGTACGTTCGCCGCAACGGGGACCGCCCCGCTCACGGCGATGACGACGCATAAAACAAAAACTAGAAACTGATTGCGCTTCATGGATTCCTCCTTAGAGCGCTAGAAAAAAATCATTGTCACACCAGCCGCAATTGGCCGGTGTATCCCCGATTCGCGGGGGATAAGGAAAAACGTAACCGTCTACGCTTCTCTTTGTCCCCCACGTCGGAGAATTTTTTCCCATTCATTCGGCATTGTCTGTTTTCTGACCACTAAAGAACTTTGAGAAAAACAAACATCTCTCCAAGCTATTAGGAGAGCGTTCGGGATTTTCCAAAGACGAAAGTTTCCGCATAAGGAAACGAGAAAACAGACGTTGTTAAGGTGCCGACACACAAGAAAGGCCCGATTTGGGCCATGGTTAATTATATCCTATAATGTGATATATTTCAATTCATTGTTGTTATTTCCAAGCAACACTTCTTACAATGTCATAGAGTCGATCTTTTGCTCATTTTGAAGGGAAACTAGCAGTTAATCGCCGGGAAGAGTCAGTAGTGTTGATCGGAAATAACAGCTGAATTAGTAGCAAGTAGATGGTAGTAAGGTGCTGGGAGATAGGTAATTTTCAATTTGAAAATTGAGATTTGACTCGCCTCGCTGCGAAGCGGGTTGAAAATTACAAATTAGTAATTGAAAATTTGTATTCAGTGTTACATGTTACACGAGAGTTTTTATTGTCTTCAGCCAGCTTTCTCGAAATGCCTTGGGGGAGAAATCCTGCGCCCGCTCAAAGGCGCGGACGCTGTAAAGCTCGCGGTTTTGCGGATTAAAGTAGAGCTCGACAATTTTTTTGGCAATATCCAGCGGATCTTCAGGTTTAGCATAAAGCGCCCCTTCCTGGCCAATTTCGCGAAACACCGGAATATCGGCCAAGACCGACGGCGTGGAGCACATGCCGGCCTCAACAAACGAGTAGCCAAAGCCTTCGTCGCGGGAGACCAGTAAATTAATACGGGCGGTTTTGTATAGGTACTTTAACTCAACGTCCGTGACATATCCAAGCAAGGTAAACTTGGCGTCGCCCTGGATTTCTTTAAAAAACAGCTGCAGGTCTTTTTGCCAGGGGTGAGTCAGCTTGTGCGGTTCGGCATTTTCAAACACTTTGCCCACCAACACCACCGGTACATTGGCGATCTTTAAAGCCCGCGCCAGGGTGGGCAGGTTTTTGTTCCAGCTGCCGTCGCCGACATACAGGACAAAATTAGTCAGCGATTTAATCTGCGGATTGTCCACAAACTGCTCACTGGCAAACGGCGAGTACTGCGGGTGCTCCTGGCTGTCAGCGGTTTTTTGAAACATCAGCCGCGAATTTTCATCCGGCGGGTAGGTAAGATGGGGTAGAAATCGTTGGCTGAAAGCCGGATAGATCACCTGGATTTTTTTCTCAGGAATGCGAAGGATTTTAATTAAATCATTTTTGCTGGCCTGGGAGTCGGTGACAAACAGGTCGTAGTGGCGCAGCGTCAAGCGGCGGAAAAACAGTTTGATGCTTGCCAAAAGGCCAATCGGGAAATGGCGCGGGTATTTGAGCGGGATGAGGTCGTGGATAACGCCGATCTGGGTTTGGGCGAGACGGGAAAAAAAAGGCAGTGGTTGAAGTAGATTGAGAAAGGGGTTAATGAGCACCGATTGGCGGGGGATGGATTTGACATCAGCGGTAAAAACCAACTCTTCTTGAGAAAAGTTTTCCTTGAGAGTCTGTAAATAGCGGCCGATACCGCGCATCTGGCTTTGGCTGTCTTTCACTGTCGGGTCAAACACATAAACTTTCTGCTCCATAAAATCATTGTAGCAGAAAAGGGGGAAGGGTTTATCCGTGGATATGTAATATTGCATTTGCTTTCACTATATTGTATACTTTCACTGTTAAGTGAAACGTCAAATATAATGAAAAACATTCAATTTTTAGCACAATTTATAAAGCAACTTCCTAACAATTTACCGGAGGGGACAGTACTAGAAATTACCAGATCTGAGCGTACGGGGGAGGGTCGCGTGGATGTTGAAGCCAAACTCACAACGGGCAATAAAGCATTTCCGGTAAGTATTGAGGTGCAAAATACCGGTGGAACAGCGACGCTTCGTGAAGCAGCCCGTCAAGTAAAAGAATACGGATCTCAAAGCGGGACTGTTCCTTTCGTAGCCGGACAGTTTTTCGGGGAAAGAGCTCGTCAGGTTGCCAAAGAGGAAGGGGTGGGTCTGATAGATCTTGCCGGTAATTTTTATCTAAAAAGTAGCGATCTCTATATTGAAAGAATTGTCGAAAAAAATCCAAAAACGAAACGATCATCATTAAAAAATCTTTTCGCTCCGGTCTCAAGTAGAATTACTCGGGCGCTTCTAGTTGAACCCCAAAGAATCTGGCTACTAAACGAGATATCAAAAGAAGCAGATGTTAGTCTTGGTCAAACATATAAAGTGATTGAACGGATGATCGAGGAAGAATTAGTTAAAAGAAATAAAGAAGAAAAATTGGTATTGAATACCCCTTCGGTACTTCTTGAGGAATGGAAAAAAATATACCCAAACTATCAGCAGCAAAAATATACTTTTTATAGCTACAACAATGAATATTTGGCGGTCCGTAATTCAGTACTGGCGGCAGGTCAGCAAAAGAAACTAAACTATGCACTTGGGTTTTTTTGTGGAGCGGATATGATTGTGTCAAGTACCTAATTTTTTAGACAGTGTGTCTCTTGCGAAATTCGACAGGCGTCACTTTGAGAACTGAATGAATCC
>MGAR01000021.1 GCA_001789805.1 Candidatus Roizmanbacteria bacterium RIFCSPLOWO2_01_FULL_41_22 | reverse complement strand
TCTTGAGGATTTATCTCCAAAATACGACCGGTTGATATATTTTGGAGTCGCTGCCAATAAGCAGGGGATTGACCGGCAGGACAATGGCTATCAACAACTGGAGTCTTTTAATAAAATGGTGAATGGAGAACAAGAGAAGTTTCTCACCCTGCGTCTTCTTAATACTGCAGACAATCTTAAAATATTGGCGGATTCTACAACACAACAGAAAATCATCAAAGATTCAGTGGAGCTAGCGCAACGATATCGCTTCCAAGGCGTCGTACTGGACTTGGAGTTGTCGGTGTTATCATTTGAGGACACAGCCAAGCAAGTGAATCAATTTGTAGCCAGTTTTTATCAACAGACACAGGATCGTCAGCTTAGACTGGCAGTTGCCCTGTACGGCGATGTCTTTTACCGTAAGCGGCCGTATGAAGTAGAGATAATTGCCAACAACTGCGACGAGATCATGGTGATGGCCTATGATTTTCACAAGAGCTACGGCGAGCCGGGGCCGAATTTTCCTTATCTGGGGAAAGAAAAGTACGCTTATGATTTTCAGACGATGATCGGTGACTATCTCAAGGTGGTGCCGCCGGAAAAATTGAGCGTAATTTTTGGCCTGTACGGCTATGACTGGACTTTGGGGCATCAAGGCAAGCCTTTAAAAAGCGCTGAGGCAGTCACTTTGTCTCAGATTGAGCAAAAATTTGCCGACCCTTGCCCATTTACCGCCTGTCAAAAATCAACTGACAAGCATTCGCAGGAGTCAACCATCACCTACCAGGACGAGGATGGGCGCAAACACAGCGTTTGGTATGAAGACCAGCGGTCAGCCGCGGTCAAGACTGAGTGGTTAAGCGAGCAGGGGATAGGTAATATCGCCTTCTGGGCGCACGGATATTTTTAAAATCTAATGCTAAATTTCTAACCTATCTATGAGGTTGACTTTTGCTGACTTTTGCTCTATAATTACTGTTATATGAGCACCACCAATCCGTCGACATTTCAGGTCAAACTGGCATTGGATGAGGGATTAAAAAAAACGCTTATCGTTTTAGAACAACAGTATGAAGCCTTAGACAAAGCCTCAATTGTCCGGCTGGCCCTAAATAATCTGGCGAAAACTGTAATCAAATTAACATCAGCTGAAGAAAACGAACTCTTCCAGTATTTTGCCGATTTGATAAAAAGCGGCAAAGGAATGACGGAAAAAGAGTTAGCTGACTGGTGGAACAAAAACAAATCGTCTCTCTGATGAAAAAAATCACCTCGACGCTCAGGGATTCGAAAGACAATATTTTTCTTCAACTAGCCATCGCTTCACAAGCAAGTTATATTATTACTCTTGATAATGATTTACTTGATCTTAAATTTTACGGAAAAACGAAAATAATCACCCCGCAAGGGTTTATGAAAAAACTAACCGGTTAGAATTCAAGTAACTTTTTATGCAAACTGTTGGCGATGTGTTAAAAAAGTTCGACCCGCGCCGCGACCACTATATCTCCCGCGAATTTCAAGCGTTTGGCGTTCATCTGGCAGAAAAATTGGAAGACCTGCCAAGAAAAAGTCTGTACATCAAGCTTGCTAAGACTCTTCCGCGCCCGCTTTTGGAGCAGGCGCTAAGATTTGTGGTTGACTCTCATGCTCGCAATAAAGGAGCGCTTTTTATGTGGAAACTAAAGCAACTGGGAGTAATCGGTCGAAAGCCAGTTAAAAAAAGCTGAAGCGGTTTAATCAGTCATTATACGCTCCTCGTTTTCCGGTATTTATCTATTACTTCTCGATACACTTCTTCATACTGGTCCACCATTTTTTCTACGGTAAAATTTTTCTCAATATGTACCCGGCAAGCCAATCTCATCTTTTTATATTCTTCTTCCGGCATCGAATAGATACGTTCTACCGCTTCACATAACCCGTCAATACCGGTTTTTTTGATAATCCAGTTACCGCGGATATCATCATCAGATGAGTTCACAATAAAACCGGTTTCTCCGTCTTTGACAATTTCCGGTATTGAGCCTCTGGCGTAGGCCACAATCGGTGTGCCACAGGCCATAGATTCAATCAAAGTCAAGCCAAATGGTTCTTCCCATTGGAGTGGAAATAGAAATAACTTGCTTGTTTGATATTGTTTAACCAATTCAGATCTCCGAACATCAAAATCAAGATTGATTCTTACTACCTGATTGATAAGATTTCTTTTTTTAATTATTTCCTGATGAAACCACTGAATATATTCCTCCTTGATAATAGGAAACACCTTTGCTTTTTTCCGAGTTCTCTTCACGACCTGTAAAACCACATCTAAGCCTTTATCAGGCATTGCTCTTCCTGTCCAGATGATATTATTATCACCAACCGGATTAAAGCGGAAACTTCTTTTTATATCAATACCATGGTAGATGGTTTTGATGTAGTTTAAGTTGGGTATTGGTTTTCGCTGGCTATTACTTATCGATACGAAAAAAATATTCTTTACGTCCTTAAATAGTGAAAAATATTTTAATTTATGTTTTTCTGTGAGAGATCCATGCATTGTTACAAGAATTGGCTTATTTACAAAACGAGCGAATGGTAGGATAGTCGAGCCTTCTCCGATATTTACGTGGTAAAGATCAAATTGTTTATGCATGGTTAATGCCTTTGATATAAGGGCTAACTCAAATATTAGGCTGTAAGTAGTACCAATACATTTGTCTTCAGTAGATGAATAGTAGTTTACGCTTTTTATTGGCACCGGTAGTTTGGAATTTCCTGACGCGAATGCCGTAATCTGAATATTGTTTTTTTTAGCTATTTTTGCTAATCCTGAAATGAGAATCCGGTCAAAAATCTCACTGCCCTTTTTGGTATTTTTACTGATAGACACATAATTTGAATTTAAGATAGCAAGCCTCATATGGTTTTTTTTGATAAAACTTGATAATATACTTCCTCATATTTATCAACCATAATTTCAACCGTAAAATTTTTTTCTACATGTGTACGGCAATTTTTCCTCATTTTCATATATTGATCTTGTGGTAGAGAATATATTTTTTCAACTGCCTCGCAAAGTCCTTTCAGACCAGTGTTTTTTATGACCCAATTGCCGCGGATATCATTGTCTGAAAAATTAACCAGATATCCGGTTTCCCCATCTTTGATGACCTCGGGAGCAGAGCCTAATGCAAAAGAAACTAATGGCGTGCCCACAGCCATTGATTCAATCATTACAATACCAAAAGGTTCATCCCAACGAATGGGAAAGAGAAATAATCGGGCATTACCTAAAAATCTTGATTTTGCTTTGATATCCTTAATTTCTTCAAAATGCGACAGATATCCTTTGGTAAAATGAGGCTTAATCTCTTTTTCATAATAGGGAAGATCACCTGTATCAATATAGCTTGCAATTGTTAGTTTCTTTTTTAATATTTCCGCAACCTTGATTCCGATATCAACTCCCTTGGTATAGTTTATGCGCCCTATCCAGATCATATCTTCACCGCCTGTGCTATCAAAATCAAATTCGGAAATAACGAGACTATTATATATTGTTTTTACAAAATTCAGTTGCGGAAGCCCTGCTCTTTGTTTGTCGGATATTGATACATATGGGTGATTTTTAAATTGCAGTAGTAATTTGCGTATGGATCGAAGAATGCCGTAATCTTTAAATAAATCGTCTGCATTGTCATTCAATGTGCCATGGACTGTCATAACCATCGGAATATTTGTTAAAGCGGCAAAATATAAAGCAATTTCTCCCATGTTGTCATGAACAATATCAAAGCGGTTTTTGGCATTTTTATAGAAATGATACATGTGGTTCAGTAAAAGATACGGGTTAAGTTTGAGATTAAGGTGATTGCCAAGAGCATGAGGATATAAATATTCCAGGCGTGAAGAGACCTTGGAATCTCCTGTTGCGTAAAGCGTTACTTCATGGCCCTTTTTTTTGAATCCTTCGACTATGTTGCAAACAACTCTTTCTATGCCGCCATATCCTTGAGGAGGTACGGAAATCCACGGAGGAGAAGTAATCGCGATTTTCATAAGTTCATTTGATTAATCGTGCGTATTAACATTTTCTTTAATCCATTTCTTTTTTGCACGGCCTCTTTTTTAGAATAATCATAAAAAGTATCCATAACAAGCGATTTTAAACAGAGGTAAATAAGATTTAATTTAAATAACCTGTCAAATTTATTATGCAGGCCTAACGAAAGCTGTTTTCTGTATGCAGCAGTTATCCTATTAGCAAAGTCGTCTTCTTTAAATAAATGAACATAGAAAAAAGTTATGTCATAGGCAAAATTATTGATATGAAAATTTTCCCAATCGACAATTCTTATTTGTGCATTTTGATTACTGGTATTAATAAAAATATTTCCGCTATAAAAATCACCGTGTGTAGGATATTTACTTTCTTCAGATATCAACTGTTCATTTTTTTTGATGATATCTAGCGATATTTTAAACGATGATTCATCTAATAAGGTATGAATGGATTTATTTTGATAATATTTTTCAGATATTTGATTATATAAAGAGTTAACAATATTGAAAGTAGGTATTGATAATTTGTTTTGGATAATGTCTAGAGGAACCGTCTGCAATTCGTTAATAACATTAACTAATAATTGAATTTCAGCATCTGTTAGGGTTCTTGTTAATCTTCCACGACGATCTTTATCCTCAAGTACGGTTGTTGTGTCGAGATATTCAAGCAGAATCCAAGGCAAATTTATATCAGTTGAAAATTTTATATAATTCAACAGATATTTTTTAAAAGGGACAGCAGAATTCTTAATTATTTGCATTAGTTGGATTTCTCTTGCAAAATCACTGTTTTGGATTAGTTTTAAGTTCACTAAGGATCGAAAAAAATATTTTTTGTCTTGATTTTTATCAGCACACACAGAATAATATTTTTGTGTATGTCCTTTGGTCAGTCGAAAAAATTGCTGAGGTGATAATTCTGGGATTAAATTTAAAGATTGAAGAATATTGCTGATTCTTGAATATCCTTTTTTCAATTCTGTGAGGTTGACATCTTTAGACCAAGGGATATTTTTTTGTTTTAATTTATTTAGGAATTTTTCCATGATTACTTGTTAGTCATACAAAGTCTTGTTAATAAATTCGATTGCCCAGCTGTAAATATTCCGTCGTTTCAGTTCTTCGCGCATCTTTTGGTTGCGCTGTTTTTTTTCCTGTGCTGTCATGGTTAGAGCCTTATAGATAGCATCAGCTCCTTCTTCGATGTTATAAGGATTAATCAAAATCGCCTGTCGGAGATCTTTGGCCGCTCCGGTAAATTTGGAAAGCACCAGCATGCCTTTATCTGCTTTACAAGATAATACAAACTCTTTAGCTACCAGATTTAAACCGTCATCAAGAGCCGTTACCAGACAGGTGTTAGCAAATTTATAGTAGGCGATGATTTTATCACGCGCCAGACTATCGGTTTTTATAACGATCGGTGTCCAATTATTTCGATAATATTTCCAGTTGATTTTTTCGGCCAAATCGACAATTACTTTGCTATAGCTGCGATAAGCGGGGATATGGAGACGGGTAAAAGGACTGATGCCAAAATAGACAAATTTTTCAATAAATTGCGGATATTTTTCTAGGAAACGGTCAACCATTTTTAATCTTTCAATTAAGCCCTTGGTGTAATCCATTCGATCAACACCAATCGCCATATACTCTACCTTAAATCCAAGTTCATTTTTCATGAATGTTTCTCGCGACTGGCGGGTTTTATTGCGGATCTCTAAAATCTCATCATAATCTAAGCCGGCAGATAAAGCTTCCACTCTGGTCTCGTGGTCGTTAAAAGTTACTCGGGAAAGATCAAATTCAATCTTAGCTGGGATCTCTCTTTGGATACAATGAAGGAAATTTTCTACCTGATAACCTTGGTGAAATGCTAAAAAATCCCCGCCCAGTAAACCGGCGAGAATTTCTTTTGCCCAGGGATTAACGCGGAAAATTTCATAGGTCGGCCAGGGAATGTGCCAGAAAGTACCAATTTTTAGATCTTTACCGGATTCTCTGAGGAGTTTTGGTAACAGACTGAAATGATAATCATTTACCCAGATAAAACCTTTTCTGTCGCCCAAGACATCAAGAATTGCTTGTGCAAATTTTTGATTAACTTTTTGGTAACCTTCCCACCAGGCGGGGTTAAACTCCGGCTTGACAAAAACCGCATGTGACAGCGGCCAGAGCATTTGATTAGCAAATCCATAATAATAGTTTTCCAACTCTTTTTTGGAAAGAAAAACTCTTTTTAGAGAATAAAGTTTTTCTCTCGGAGGCATCTTAACAATATCATCTTTGTCAACAACTTCTTTGTCAGCGCTACCATGGCCAAAAGCCACATAATACCCATGAGAAGCCTTGGCGACAATATTGAGCAGGGTGTGTACGCCGCCGCTGGGTTTAGTAAGTTCGATGCCATCAAGAGTATGAATATGAGCATATGGTTCGCGGTTTGTGACAATAAAAAACACCCGGTCTTTCAGATTTTTATTGATAAATTTTTCTAACGATTCTTTATTGACCTGTGCCATAAGATTAATATAAATATATTAACCGATATTTTTGAATAGCTGCTCATAATTATCTACCATCCGAGTGGTAGAAAATTTTTGTTCGATCGTTTGGCGACACTGCCGGCGATCTATCTTATCAATTTGTTTGATTTTTTCTACCATCTGGTCTAAGCTGTCGACTAAAAATCCATCAGAGCCGTCGGTAATTATTTCGGGCGCGGCTCCTTGGCGATAAGATATTACCGGTGTGCCAGCGGCCATTGCCTCGGCCATGACCAGACCAAACGGTTCGTTCCATTGAATAGGATTTAATAAGCCCAATGCCTCGCGATACAACTGGTTTTTTTCAACATCATTTTTCTCCCCAAGGAAAATAATATTTTTATCATCAAAAAGGGGAGCGACTTCTTGTTTATAATAACGGTAGTCGTCACTTTCCAGAGTGTCGACAGTGCCGGCAAGTAAGAGTTTTACACCAGCTTTTTTGGCGGCTAGGATCGCTTCTCGTGGGCCTTTATCCGGATTAAATTTGCCCAACCAGAGAAAATAATCTTCAGGCGTTTCATTAAATTTATAAAGGTCAATATCAACTCCGTTGTAAATTGTCTTGATCCAATTTAAGTTTTCGCCGCCCTTACGTTGAGAATTGGAAATAGATATATATTGTAAATCTTTATATTTCTGAAAAACTTCAGTATTGCCTTTCCAAGTATAGTTGAATTCATAGGGAAAATGGAGGGTGAAAAACACTTTTTGTTTAATCTGTTTTGCCAAAGGAAGGGCAAGAAAATCACTCCCTTGATTTAAATGAACATGAATTATGTCAAATTTTTTTTGCGCATCAAAAGCGGCGGTAATATTTAATAGGGGATACATAACGTTCCACCAAGGAATGCCGTCGCGGAATAATGGGCGAGGGTAAACGGAAACCAGTTTAGCCGATGTTTGGCAGGTACCAGCGGCAAATAAGGTGACGTCGTGTCCTTTTTTAGTTAAGCCTTCAGTTAAGTAGTAAACTATTCGTTCCGTTCCTCCATATTTAGCAGGCGGAATACTCTCCCACAAAGGCCCAACTTGAGCAATTTTCAGTGCCATGGTTGATTATTATAGCAACTGTGATTCTAAAAAGCTAACTATGCTTTCCGGTCCGACTTTACCAGGAAATGCCAAATCGCCGATAACGACCGATCTTGTTTGCTGGTACCTAGTAAACTTAAAACAACCCCTTTTACCGAGAGGCTGTAACTGATTTTTGATATCTGATAAATCTTCACCAGCGAAATCAGTTACAGCGTTTTTTAATAAAAATTTAGTTAGTCTTGAACCTCCAACCAATAAGAAAGTAGTTTTAGCAGCTGGGGTATTGGCATAAAAGCCCATTTGTAAGTCTGGCCAGCTATCGCCAATGAGTAAAATCTGCAGTTGGTTGATATTGATTTTTGCATCAGTCTGAATCAGTTTGGCAAAAAACTCTACGGCGGTAATTTTACCGTTAGTTGGTGTCAGATAGCCGGTAAAGATATTGGTTAGCGGGTTGCTATCATCAGTAAAACATAAAGATAGGATAATCGGATCAACTTGATTTTTTTTAGCTAACTCAAAGGCGAGTTTAAACCGATGTTTGGCTTCTTGACTGGCAAAGTAGAGCTGAATACGATAATCAGGCGGAAAGATATTGGTTATTTTTTGCTGGTAATTAAATTCTGACTCTAGTGGGGACAACCAAACAACGTCCGATTGAGCTAATAAAGGCTGTAGGAATTGCCTAACGTTGTTTCTCCAGATTGGCGGCGAAGGAAGATTATTCATAAAATAATGGTCAACAGATCGGTAGCTGTTATCTTTTTGCTTCAGCAGCATACTGCTGCCGGTACTGGCAATGATCACCTCTGAGTCAAGAATACCGGCTGGCTCGACTTGGCGGGGGTCGTGGGATATTTGACCAGTTTTGATATTAACAAACTGTGGAGGCGGTCGGCTAAAAGAATGTCGCCGCCGACTGAGGTGGTAGAGGGGTTCACTGATCATCATCTCGGCAGTTCGGGAAGTTATCACTACCATGAGATAACCCTGTGAATTGAGGAGATTTTTTACCCGGCCAATCAGTTGCGGATCACCGGTGCCGCTGCCATCGCCGGTAAGCGTGTTGTCAATGTCAACAAATGCCAGTTTGACACTAAGTCCCAGGTTAAGTATCTTGGCGATATGTTGATGGTAAGAATCGTTTTGGTTGTCTTGGGCTATTGACAGATCATTCATATCAGAGGAAACTGCATTATAATCTCTTTTATTATAATCCTTTTTACGATAGACTGATAATAATGGATAGTATTAGTCAACTGAGGTTAACAATCTTAGGTAAAAGCAAATCGACAGACGATTTAAGAGAAAGACCGGAAAAATTTGATTTCTTGGGAGTTGACAAGAAAACGAGAACCAGAACTTTACTGGAAAAGACCATTCCTAAAACGGCAGTTATTTCTCAAACGCCTAGTGAAGAGAGGGAAAAGATTTTTTCTTATATTATCAATTTTTGGGAACGGTCGTTACTGGAAGCTGATTATTTGGCCGATACTGGTAAAGGGCTGAACTTAAGTAAGAGGCCGTTTTTAGCCCCAAGCCGTATCAACGACGGTTTTAATTTTGCCCAGCAGTATCGCTGGGATACCTATTTTCAAAATAAAGGCCTCATCATCGCTGGCGGTTATGATCTGGCGATTGATCAACTGATCAATATCGTTGAGGTGTTTTCTCAGTTCAAAAGAGTCCCAAACGCGCTTACTACCTGGTTTTTATCCCATTCACAGCCGCCACTGGAAATATTTAGCGCGTTTGATTTACTGGCAGCGGGTGTGGCGCCTAAAGATTGGTTAAGCCGAGTTATTCAAATGGTGGAAGAAGAATTAGTTTCTGAATGGTGGGATTATGAAAGTGGTAAACAGCAACCCAGGCAAACAAAACAAATGTTTGAAAAATATGGCTTAATGACTCGCTATAATTCAATACATTTTCATCCCTTATTAGACAGCTGCGAAGACGGCAAGGATCATAATTGGGTCACCGCCACTTATGGAGCTAATTATCTACCGGTTCAGATTAACGCCATTATTTATGGAATATTAGATCGACTTGTCCGTTATTATAGTAGTGAAAAACTAGGCAACGATCAAACAAAAACTAGGCAATATGCAATATTTCGTGAAAGGTTGCATCATGACTTCAATCGGCGCTTCTGGTGTAAAGAAGGCAAATGGACGGGCTTCCGCAATTATTCACTTATTGATGGGGAAGGGTTTATCCGCTATGGCGACCTCGCCGCCGAGGTCTGGCCATTATTTGTCGGCCTGGCCAGTAAAGAGCAGGCAGAAGTAACCAAGAATAATTTAGAACGTTATTATGCCGGTGATTATGGATTGGCCTCAACCAGTCTGGTATTGCGCGAAGGCGGTTCTTTGACAAAGCCGCCGGCTGGTTATCAATCATTCCAGTGGGAATATCCTAATTGCTGGCCGCCGTTAATGCTGGTTGCGGTAGAGGGTTTAAAGAAATATGGCTATCTGGAGGAGGCGCGAAAATATGAGCATAGGTGGGTACAGTATCTGGAGTCGGCGTTTAAACTAACTGGATTTTTTACGGAAAAGCAACCATCTGCGGCACATGTCGAAGTAAATAAGGGTTATTACGGCAATATAAAAGGTTTTGGTTGGACGATTTCAGTCTATCTGGATTTTCTTAAGGATCTGGCCCTATCTAACAATCTGGACTTTTAATCATTAGCGGTCGTTAATAAATAGGCTGCGCCGGTAAGGTTACTATTGGCGATATAAACTATTTGATCATCGGCAAGTGGTTGTTTTAGTGCTCTACAATAATGCTTGATAAAATTTAGATACTCCCATCCTTCCCAGAATAGATTACCTTCCATAATAAATTTTGAATTAACTACCCCTTGTTGCTCTTTGAAACGTGATAGAGCTGCCATTTGGCATGCGGCTAAAGAAGCTGATCTTTCGATTATTTGGCGGGCAATGTTGGTCAATGGCGGGGCATTGTCGCCGGCAATCTTAGATAATTCTTCGGTTGATTGAATATGTTGGTTGGTTATCAGATTAAAATGCTGATAAAGGTAGGCTCCGGCCACTTCTTTTTCAAATATTGACTGACCAGGTGATTGTGAGTGTTTATCAACGAGCTCACCCGTAGGAGTTGGTGAAAATCTATTGAAATTGGCTGATTCTAAATTAACAATCGTCTCTCTGTCAAGGAAAAAAGCAAAGTTGAGCCCTGTCCCGATCACTCCGGCAATTAATTGTAAAGACGGGGCTTTAGAAAGGCCGGATAATAATAAACAAATCGTATCGTTGGCAATTGTCACCCGAATTTTTCTTCCTAGATTTTTTTGGAAATCAATTTCTAATAGCTTAGCAATGGGTTGATCAATTAGATCGTCCAGTTGATGTTCTTTGCTGCCGCTAATTAATTTACCGTCCAGCCACCCTTGGCGAGTTATTGGTTTGAGTGGGTAAGCGAAATTGATTGCCAAATAAGTTATTCCCGGAAATAATTCTTCTTTGATAAGTTTTGCCAAAACAGCATAGCTTTCTAATCGGGGTAGTGCCTTAGTTTTATTATTTGATAATACGAATAATTTGTTATTTGATGGTTTAATCAGAGCAGTCTTAAACAGACTACCGCCAATACTGATAACTTGGGCCGTCACTCCGGCAGAAATGGTTCTGAAAGGCATACGTTGTTTGATAAAAGGTAAAGCCGTTATTTTACCATTTGCTGAGTCGAGTATCTCATGATAAAAATTCTTACTGATGTTATTTAGTTGATCCAATGAGTATTGTTTGAGAAGTGGAAGAGCAATCATAACTTGATCACTTGAGAAAATAACTGATGATGAATTGTTTCAAAAATACTGTTCAGTTCTGTCGTTTCTTCTTTAATGAAGTTACTTAAGACATATTGTTCACCGGCTTGCCTGTTTAGAGCTCCCCGATTATCCACCCCAATGCGGATCCGCCAGAAGTCTTTAGTTCCCAAAGCCTTTTCAATTGAGTCAAGGCCGTTATGAACTTTCGGTCCTACTCCGGCTTGGATTTTAAATTTGCCCAAGGGGATGTCCAGGTCGTCGTGGACGACATACAAGTTAGTAGTAAGTAGCGAGTAGTAAGTAGTAAGTTTTTTGACAGAAAAGCCGGAGCGGTTCATGAAGGTTTGAGGCTTCACCAATGTAACATGTAACTTGTAACATGTAACATTTAAATCAATCTTAGCGATTTCTGAGTCTGAATATTTATCGTATTTCCAGCTTTGTCCAATATTTTTGGACGAATCTGGGGCTTTGAGTTTTTCCAGCAAAAAATCAACAAACATAAATCCGACGTTGTGACGGTTATTTTGGTACTGCGGTCCGGGATTTCCTAAGCCTATTATGAAAATTTTTGTCATTAGTAGTATTATAGAGGAAATAGTTGGAAATAAATTGAAATAAATGGAAATAGATTGCTCAAAAACAGGATATTAGTTGAAAACAATAATAGTAAATTGTTATTCTATTGACATGAAGAATACTTACATTAGTCTTTCAGATTTGGAAGTGTACCAATTGGCAAGAGAGTTATCCAAAAAAGCTTGGCAGATTTTTGAATCCTTAGACTGGGAAACTAAGCGGGTGATGGGTTTTCAATTCATTGAAGCGACTGATTCAGTAGGAGCAAATATTGCCGAGGGTTATAAACGATTTCACTATCTTGATCGAATTAAGTTTTATTACAATAGCCGAGCATCTCTCACCGAAGCAATTGATCATTGGTTACAGTTACTCTTTGAAAGAGGTAAAATAAAGGAGTATGTTTATCAACAAATGGATATTATTGCTCAAAAAGAAGAAATTAAATTAAGCAATTTTATTAGTAGCACTTATGCAGCAAATAAGACAAAAAATTCTAAATGAATTTCACAATTTATTTCCAGGTATTTCTATTTATTTCAATTTATCTCTTCTAATATGAGTAAGTACGTCCCCGATATCCGTTCGCGCCGCTGGGTGATCATTGCGCCCCAACGAACCGTCCGGCCGCAGAGCTATGAGGAAACCAACGACCGCTGCGAGCTTTGTCCGTTTTGCCCGGGGCATGAAAAATTTACGATCAACGAAGTCTATCGGGAAGGCGGAGGCGAAAAAGATCAGCCTGGCTCGCCTCGCTGCGAAGCGGGCTGGAAGGTGCGGGTAATCACTAACAAATACCCGATTACCGATATCCACGAGGTGATCGTCCACTCGCCGGATCACCAAAAAGATATTCATAATCTGCCGCTTGCTCAAGTCGAGCTACTGATTAAAGCCTACCGTCAGCGCTTCAACAACTATCGCAATACCGGACAGGTACTGATTTTTTGTAATCACGGAGAGCGTTCGGGAGCCTCAATTGCCCATCCGCACTCACAGCTGGTGGTGATTCCTTTTCAGATTAATCTGGACACCCTCACCCGCGAACCCTTAAACAACATAGTTGACGAAAACAAGTTTTTCCATATCTACTGCCCGGATTTTTCCCAGTGGCCGTATGAGGTGTGGATTGCCCCCAAAGAAAGTAAAAGCATGTTTGGCGATATCACCGATGAGCAGATCACCGATCTGGCAGTAGTTTTTCAAAATGTTCTGCGGCAGCTGGAAGAGATTCATGAGTCAAGCCACTTATCGCGGGAGGTATTCGGCTACAATTTTTATATTCATCCCAAGGAAAACTGGTACTTACGGGTGATCCCGCGTTTTATCCATCGGGCCGGGTTTGAGCTGGGGACAGGGCTTTCAGTCAATGTGGTCGATCCCACCCGCGCCGCGCAGGAGATCCAGAGTTTAAAATTAAAAGTTCCTTCTCCGTTAAAGCCAGCAAAAGGCAGTCAAATATCTACATCAACTTCCGTTAATCATCTGCTTGATAAACACCAACATCAGGAAAAGATGGAGCAGGTGGTGAATCGTCTGAAAAAACTGGGGGGGAGTTGACAAATCCCAGAATTAACAGATGAAGTAATTTTGACGGTGAATAAGCGAGTGTAAAAGAGTGGTGTGAGTTTATTGTTTCTCAATAAGCTCTGAGGGGGTGAGAGAAGATATCTGCTTGATTTTCTTAAATTCTTGATCATATGTCACCAAGGTGCAGTTGATTGGGAGTTGCGTGGCAATGAGACAGTCCTGAAATTTTATATTAATTTGAGAAAAAAGTTCAAGAGATCTTTTACTGTCAGTCTTTTCAATGACTGTCATATTTCTTAATTTCAATAACTTATCGATTGCCTCTAATACAGCTTTTTTAGGGAATTGATAGAGCCGATTCAAGACGAAAATAACTTCAATGATTACAATATTAGAAATATAGGGTCGTAATCTGCCTACTTCTATCTGGGTAAATAACTGAACACAAGAGTGGTACTTCTTTTCATCATCACGGGTTAAAAAACGGATAATGACACTGGTGTCAATGAAGATTTTATTACTGATTTTATTCATGGCGAGAGATCAATCTTGTCTCGAATTTTTTCGGCGGCGATCGGCTTTTTGACAGAAAATGCTCCGCCAAGCGCAAGAAAGCCCGGCGGAATTTTTTCAATAATGATTTTCTCTTGCTCCACCCGAATAAGAGCGCGGCCATGGCTTGTGATACCGGCCTTTTTCCGAATGGCCACCGGCAGATGAACTTGGAAATTGGGGGTGATAGTAGTTTGTTGGTACATATTTAATGACAAATATATCTCATTAAGCTTTGATTGTCAATGGGATTTTTATGATGGAGATACTCGTTAATCGGCTGAAAAAACTGGGAGAACTTTAATTAGCGTTTTATAAGAAATTTTTTGCCTAAACGAATCGCTTCTTTCTCAAAAAATTGTTTAACCTCTTGCCAATTTACCTTTTCAATCATCTGCGGCTCTGGATCATTTTCTGCATCTTCAAAATAAACTAAACTTTTCAAAATATGAATTAGATTATAGTTCACTTTATGGTATTTTTGACTGAATAGCTCAATTATCTTATCAAAAGAACTCTGATAACAAATAAAAAATAAATCGATAAAATCTCGTTTTGTTCCTCGTTCAGAAATAGCCACGATTTTCATACAAGCAATGTCCAGAACACTCGCTATTTTAATTCCTTGAAATAATAATGGTTTAAATAATAAAGGGTAAGGATAATTAAAAAAGCTTAATTTAATCCCGTTTAAGCTCCCATTGAATGACCCGCTATCATTTTGTAAAATTTCCAACCGACCAAGATCCAACAAGTGTTGACTGATAACTGCCGGAATTTCCGGTTTTTTACTAAAAAAATCAAGATCATAAGAAAAACGGTGTCCCAGATGAAGAGATAAACCTGTGCCGCCAGCCAGGTAATATTTGGAAACAAAACTTAATTTACCCAACGATTCCAAATTGTCCTTTGTTTTTGGGGAAAGCCCTTTTGTAAGCATAAAATTCTTTTAGGGTTAATCAGGTAAAAGTGAGCATAGAAATTGGCGCTTTTTGGTGATAGTCGGCGTGTCTTGATAATTATTTTTTTCAAATAAGTACGACCATAGGCATTTTCCAGCCAATGGATGGTTTTTGCATCTCCCCATTCAAGCAGTCTTTCTACCACATAAACAGCATTCTTTTTTGGGTTAATAATTTTTAGATCAGTATCCCAAAAATACTTCTGAAAACCGAGCGGTAGTGAGTTGGGCATGAGTTTATTATAACAGTTTTTATACGGTTGAGGACAAGATAGAGCAGGTGGCGGATCGTCTGAAAAAACTGGGGGGAGTTGACAAATCCCAGAATTAATGCTAATATTAGGAATATGATCCCAAGATTGATAGAACCGGTTGTTTTGGAGAAAGCGGCAAATTACGATAAAATTATCCTGATTTTGGGTGCCAGACAGGTAGGAAAAACCACCCTTATTCAATCTCTGACTGAGAAGCTGGCCAAAAAAGGTAAGCGATTTCTTTATCTCAACTGTGATCTGGAAGAAGACAGACAGGCGCTTGACACCACCTCTCTTACCGTGCTAAGAAACATTACTGCCGGTGTTGATTATTTATGTATCGATGAAGCCCAGAGACTGAATAATCCCGGATTGACGCTAAAAATTATTCATGACAATTTTAAGAGTACAAAAATAATCGCTACTGGTTCTTCTGCTTTTGAACTGAAAAATAAACTTAGTGACGCACTTACCGGCAGATACTTGGATTTTCATCTCTACGCTTTATCCTTTTTAGAAGTAATTAATGCTTCGCAGCCGCCTCATAAAGCCCTGCTCAAAAATATCGCCAACAGCATTTTAAACCAAACATTAACCTATGGTTTATATCCGGAAGTGCATTTAGCCAAAAAAGAAACCGATAAAAAACTGTATCTGGAAAAAATTGGTGAAAGCTATTTATTTAAAGATATCTTAACTTTTCAAGGTGTGAGAAACACCAAAGCGATCCGGGATCTGACCCGGGCGATCGCATACCAAATCGGTTCGCTGGTGAGTGAAAACGAACTGGCCAATCGGGTAAAAATTGATCGGAAAACCGTGGCTTCCTATTTGGATATTTTAGAAAAATCATATATTATCATCCGTGTTTATCCCTACTCGGCCAACCCTCGTCGGGAGATCGGTAAAAATTACAAGATATATTTCACGGATCTAGGTCTGCGCAACAGCTTAATTGGCGATTTTAATCGGTTTGAATTACGCCAAGACAACGGACGCGTTTGGGAAAATTTTCTGATTTTGGAAAGGCTAAAAAGCGCTGCCAACTGCGGCCAAACCATTGACTATCACTTTTGGCGAAGCTATAGTGGCGCTGAGGTAGATTACCTCGAAAAAGATCCATCGATCAAAGCATATGAGTTTAAGTTAAGTGAAAAAGCAGTCAGCCGGAGCGCTGCGGTTTTTGTCAAGACATACCAGACGCCGGTGCAGCTGGTTAACAAAGAAAACTATCTGGATTTTATCAGCCGGAAATAATACCTTGAAATTCGCTCCGTCGACTCTCAAGATAAGATCTGGCAGGAGAAGATCTAAAAGGTGGCGGATCGGCTGAAGAAACTGGCTAGTTAGATTTAGTCGCAGACATCAGTAGAGCTAAGGCAAGGACCAGACCGCCGATACCGCCCCATTTAGCAGCCCCTTTTGCGATATCTAATAATTGGTTTTTGTGAATCTTTTGATCGCCGATGACGACAAATCCTTCTTTTTCCGCGCTCGTAATCAGCGTTTGCACTAACTCGGTTGGATTTCCGGTAGCAAGAGCGGCATTGAGACCGGCCACCGCTTCTTTTTTCACCATTCCTCTATCAATTTTATTAAATAATTGTCCAAATCCACCATTTTCACTGGTTAGTTCTTTTGAAAGAACCGTGACTAAATGGAGGTGTGTTTTTATTAGTCCGATATGTTTCTGATAAGCTTCTTTGATTTCCGGATCTGGTCTTTGTGAAGCAGTAACTTCAAGTTGCTGAGCTTGCCTGGCTAGATCAAGCCGCATCCCTTCAACATCGCCTCCGTAAAGATTTTTTAAACAAAACTGAAAATCTTCTGCGGTAAGTACGGTTTTGCCGTCCAGCCGGGCGAGCATTGCATCAAGTTTATCATTATTCGCTTTTTGTTCCACAGTCAGCGTTTCTCCAGGTTTGGCGACTGCTCGTTTGAGGTTGATATGATCGCGCATGGCCTGTGTTTCCATTTTACCGGCGTGCTTAGCGGTCTCGGCTATCTGATCGGGAGTCAGATTATTTGCCGCTACACCTTTATCACCTTTTAGTTTAGCAATCCGCGCTTCCACTACCGCCCTGTCGGCTGTTCCTTTTGCATAGAAATTGGTGATATTGTCACTTTCAGCCAGAAGCTGGGCGTCAAGCAGGCTGGCCGCTGGTAAATCTTCGGTCTTGCCATCTATTGTGCAGTGGACTGTCACTGTTCCGTCATCTTTTTTTATTCCACCAGTCACTGTCTGAAGCATTACCGCATCTTTATCGCCTTTCGAACACGCCTCCCAGCCGCTGCCGGTATTTTTAAAAAATAAGGGTTCACCTTTACTGGGATCTTTGCCATCGACATTGCCAATCACAGTCGGCGGGTCGCTGGTAAAGGTACCTACGGTTATTTTCCGAGCTATGTCAGCATAGGCGTGGACAGATCGCGAAGAGTCGCTGGCCATGACGTCGGCATTGGTTTTCATCTCTGCCGCGCTTTGTAAGTTTAGTCCGTCGACGATGGTGGCTACTTCGTAATCTCGAATCTGTTCTTTGGTTTTAAGATTCTCCGCTGATAGAAGCGCAGTGATATTTTCCGAAGCATTTTGATCTCCTGTGGTCACTTGATTATCGGGAGAAACAGATGCTATCGTTGCAACTTGATCTGGAGTTTCTGTAAGTTGTGGTGTTCCTTCGGCAGGATCAGCCGCGGGATTAGGTATCTCTGTAACTGGGGCAGCAGATGTTAATTCAGTTCCTAACATATGTATAGACATTCTAGTTGTATTTTTTTAGAAAATCAATTAGCATAAATTAATATGGCACAGTCGACGATACCAGAAGGCGGCGCAGCATCTCCTGATCTTCTTACAGCCGGAGTAGTTAAACCGGGCGAAATAACAAAAGCTACCCCTTTTGATCGTAAACCAACTGTTGTTAAGCATCGCCGTCCATTCTTATTTATTAACAGAGATATTAAAGAAGCCCCCCCGCCAACTCCACACGAGGCAGTAGTAGCAGCGCAAAGAAAAATACCCGCCGAGTTTGCTTATGCAGAGCAACAAAAAGAGCCACCAGCCATCACCGATACATCTAAGGATATGTTTGCCGAAGCACTTCAGCGCCAGTATCGGTCATTATTGGATGTCGGATTAGATAAAATTCCTCCAAGATATTGGCAGATAACTTTTTACCAGATTTTAGAAAAAAAATACGAGATTGATAATCCTACAGCAAAACCACTACGCGAGTTATCCAATGATGAAATCATGGCCTATACTAGACAGTTAGTTAATGAAGAGCAGTTTCAGACTTTGGGAGAAAAGGTGGTTGAGTATCATAAGACACTGTTACAAGCTGGAGCAAACGCTGAGGCGGATATCGCCTCGATGCCTGAAGAGATTACGTATGTTTCGGAATTTAAGTCCGTAGACTCCAGTGGAACATCAGAACCAGTCACTCGAGAAAAGTTAAGAAAAAGTTTGCTTCGTCCACGTCATTTTGATCCTGCTTCTGGCGAAGCTAGAAAAGCGAGAGCAGATGAGATTGATGCTTTTACTGCGGAAGGCTCCAAGAAGCGATTTTTTATTGGCGCCGCAAGATTGCCGGAAACTGCATTTTATAAAGCTAATGTGGAAATCGAAGGAGAAGTATTGAATGATTTTGATAAAGCGCTGTTGCAGCAGTTTACCCAGGTAGAACCGGATAATATGATTCAAGCTGGAGCCAGAAGAGTAATTTGTGAATATTATGATCGGGGTACTTCCGCGCAGATTAATTTTTATAATCACTTAGACCGGCAGCCAACCGAAGCCCAGGTGTTTAATTTACTTAAAAAAGGCTCAAAACAAGGAGAGTTTTTATTTGCTGCCCCGAGTAAACGCCCCAATATATTTCTGGAAGAGGCCGGTTTCAAAAAACCGCCAGGGTTAAAAACGCGGCCGCAGATTGCGGTTGGTATCGGGCCAGTTGATTTAGAACAACAGATTCATATTATCCAAAAAACTCTCCAACCGGAACTGGAAAAACTGGTCGCTGAATTTGAACTTAAGCAGTCTGCTCCTACCTCAGCTTCAGAAATCGAGGCGAAAATTGTTGAATTAAAAGCTCATCTGGAAAAACAGGTGGCTCCGGAAGAGGAAGAGGCAATTCAAAAAGAAATTATTAAGCTGCAAAAGAGCGTGCAAGCGGCAAAGGATGTCAAGGCAAAGAAAGAGGAAACGGAGACAAATATAAAAGCATCGCAACAGACTCAGGATGAGATAAAAACAGCAGCAGGGATAACGACTCCAGATGTTACTACATACCAAGATTTATTGGGGCATCGTAAAGATTTAGCTATTCAGCAAAGAACAATTACAATCTTTGAGACCGATATAGAAAAAATTAATAAAATGCTTGGGGTATTACCGAGAAAAACGGAAAAGATATTAGATAAAGATGGTAAAGTCACCGGAGAAAAAGATATAGGTGTTCAAGATGCATATGACCAAAGAGAGCAAGACTTATTGGCAGCTTTAGACGCTCTAGTAAAAAATACTGATTATGTGACCGCAGTATCTAATAACTTAACCTTGCAACAATCAATTTTGAAGGAAGAGCAGACATTGGGTACTGAAAAAATACAAGCTCTTGATAATGCAGCAGCAGAAATTAAGAAACAGGAAGCGTTAACAAGAGAAATGACCGATCATAAAGCAAGACGCATAAGCCTAGTTAAAGACACAGGCGGAATCGAACAGGATGAGAAATATTGGCAAGAGCAGCTAGAAAAGAAACAAGGAGAGTTAGCAAGTAAACGGAGCGATTTGGTGATTCAGAGGCAATTGGAAGCCTACCAAGCCCTGCAAAGCAAGATATCGCCGGAAGCCTGGGCAGAGATCCAAAACCGGGCAATGCAGACCAAGGACATGGTGCAGTATCAGCGCCAGTTAGAGCAAGCCAAAGCAATATACCCCGGTTATACCGATCAGTATTTGCGCACACTGCAGGTCATATTTGGTACTCAGGTGACCCAAGCCACTGTAGACGGCAAAAATATGTTCCAGCAGGCCGCCAATTTACTGCCGCCAGGCAAATTTGGTGTCATTTATGCTTCTGTAAAACCGGCGGAGATTGATCCCGAGTTTATTGATCAGGTGATGGACGAGTTGCGGGCAGATGCCCATAATGGCAATCTTGGTCATTTAGAATTGGCAGACATTGATGCCATTAGAAAAATAGAGTTTGAGACGCCAGTCGCAGATACGGAAAAGTTTGATAAACAAGTTGAAACAAGAACAACAACAGTCACAAACGAGACTACAACGAGTGAAACCAATATTGCCACTAGTATTATAAAAGCAGATAAGGCCATCTTAACTGCACAAAGTATAGATGTGAAATTTGTAGCTGGAGTACGAAAAGCTTTTAATGATAATGAGGGTAAAACTGACCCTGAAATTATTGCAGCTTTAAAAGCGGTTGATTCAAGTATCGATGATTCAAAAGCAACGGCGATTCTCGCAGAGATGCGGAAGGTACCCGCTATTCAAGCAAAAGAAGTTGGTTATGCTTTGGAGCAGGTTCTCAAAAAAGGCGGCAGCTATGAGACGGCATATAGTCTGGCGGCAGTTACTGCCTGTGCCAGCACCGAGGAACTTAAAGCATTGCATCCGCAAATTTTAGCCACTACCGATACTGATCCAAACGCGATCATTGCCTCGATAACCGACACAGCCCTCCAAACGTCATTGAAAAATATTTTGACTAAAATCACAGCAGAAGTGACGGCTAAAAAAGGAATTAATACAGCTGAAGATTATTTGAGAACTCACGTTGCTAGCGTAATTGGAGCAGTCTTGCCAAGCTTGAGTAAAGATGCCACTTTAGCTGTTGTTGAAGCGATTTATTTACAGCCTATGATCAATGCGATTGTCGACAAGGAAGATGATCTTCGTACAGTTGATCAACTTTATCGGGAAACGCAGCATGCCCAGACCGTTGGCGAGATTGGCTTGGCAATAGCCATAAGTCAGGGTTTAACTGAAAATGAATTTAAAACTGCCAAAGTATTTGCCTTAGAAATTGATAAGCGCCGGCAGGCTTTGGCACCCAAAACAGAAACAAAGATCTAGACTAAGTAATTAATAGTTGCCTATTTCTATGAGAGAATTGACTAATATCGAGGTAATTAAAGCGATTCCGTTTGATCCGGTTTTCAAACAGAAATTGCTCAGCAATTATCAAAAATATAACGAGGGCCAGCAGTATGAAATTGCTCGTTTGTGCTGGAAAGCTTTTCACCAAATGCGCCGGCTGTTAACAGATTGGAAAAACGAAGAGTTTTTAAGAGAAGTGGCTGAGGGCAAAAAAACCATTACACCCACTTTTAATCAGGAAGTAGCAGAAGCGGTATGGCAAGATATTGAAAATATGATTTCTGGCAAAATGCAAGAACAGCAAAAAATCGAAGCCATTCGCCTACATCTGCAAGACATAATTAGCAGCCAAAAATTAACAGTCAACGACTGATTATTAACACTCCTATTCTATGACAGAAGAGGCGATTTCAAGCCGGTCTAATAGTACTCCACGGCCCGCAGCAAATGATTTAACAAAGGCGAGGCAACGGGTGGAATTTTGGCAAGGAGAGCAAAGGCCGATTGGTGGTGTAGTGGGCGATTTGATTGGAGATAAAGCATTGAAGGAATATCATCAACAACAAGCAGAGGTGAATGCGCAGAGATTGGATAAATTAGAATCAGAACTGGAAGAAGCAGCCGCAGATCGCGTGAGTCAAAAAGCCTTAGTTCCACCAAGCAAGATCACGTTTGCGAGTATGAGAAGAGTGTTGATTGGTGATAAATTACTGGTATTAACGGAAAAAGAGGTTAAAGCCGAGATGCAACGCGAACCTGAGCCGGATGTTGAACTGCCAGAAAGAGAACCAGCGCCAACTGAAACTGCTGACCGACAAACTGCAGGTGAACAGGTGCCTAGCCGGGCAATAACTCCTGAAAGACGAGCCGAACTTGAGCAAAATTACCCTTTTTTACGAAAACTAAATGTGGTAAGTACGGATACACTACAAAATGCTCCATATCCACACGCCATAAGTTCAGAGGATTTGTCAACATACAGAGAACTTGTTGACATGATTAATGCGGCGTTTGATCAAGGGACGCCATATTCAGCTACACCCACGGAGCGGCAATTATTAAATCGGGTGGGAAAAACTTGGGATGATTTTGTTAAACGCCGCCCTCAGGAAGCTGGAGAACCAACCAGACAAGCGTTGTCAGATAGGTCGCAAGTAGAAGCAGCATCGCCATCGTCAGGTTCGGAAGCAGGAGAGGCGGTCGTAGAAGGAGCAGGAGGAGTGAGATTAACACGAACTGCGAGAAATGAGATAACAGAAGATGGGGGAGAAGTCGATATACCAGTATTACATATTACAGTCCCACAAGGTAGAGGGAGAATAGAACAATTAGACTTAGATATTAATCCAGAAAGATTAGGATTATATCGAGATTCAGAGGGAAGACTGACTATTACCCAACCCGATATCGCTTTGCGAATGATGAGATTACCAGAAGAGATAGAGCAAAGCATTATTGAATCAATAGAGACAGCAGTAAGTAGAGGGTTGATAGAAGATCCTCCAAGACAGAGAACAGCACAGAGAGTAGCGCCGGAAGTAGTACGGCCGACACATTTAGATAATCCAGATCTGGTGGAAGACGCATTAGAAGAGCAGTTTCCTCCTCGAGAGTATTTTACTCCTTTGCCTGAACGAATTAGACATAGATTAGGAAATACATTAGATGATTTGAGATATCATACTCAAAGGAATTTTTACAATGCTAGAAGACTAGGTCACAGAATAAAGGATATTATACAATCGGAAAAACAACGCGCATTGATGCAACTTAATCCAACAGAGAGAGCAGATGTACAACCAGGTTCTGACGAAGAAGGTATTCACGAAGAGTATGTCAAAATATTTTCACCACCAGATCAAACAGGTGCAGGAGCTGAACCATCCGCAAAACCCGTTGAAGCGGCAGCTGCCGAAGCGCCAACTTCCTTAACTGGAGAGCAATATTCAGAACCATTTAAACAAGTTTTGCAAAATGTGGAGAATCTTAATAATCCAGAATTAAGAATGGATTGTTCTGTAGGAGAAAAAGCTTTTCTAAAAATGTTAAGCATGGCTAAAAATGCATTAACATACCAACCTGATAAAGTGAAGCTCAAGCTAGATGAATTAGAAAAAATTCCTAATGAGGCAGAGTTGACGAATTCTCAACAAGAAACATTAACTATAGTTGTTGAAAGTTTAAAACATTTTTGGTTAATAATACTTCAAAAAGACGAGGAAAAATTTAATACAGATATAGAATCAAATCCGTGGTTGATAGAACAGATTAGAAACTGTCACGGAATGGAGATGTCACCGTTACTCAAATTAACAAACGATCCCAAAATGAAGCGTACAATAGCCACGTTGTTAACCGTCGCCACCGAGATGGTGGCGGAAATGCCGGCTTCTTTGTCGGCCGAAGCACCTCATTTAACACACAAAGGTCAGTCTGAATTAGATACGATAGAGCGTCAAGGTAAGTTAAACGACACTCAAACAACAGGAGAAACAAAACCATCAAGTGCCGATTCCGCTGATATATCACCTGAATCCGATCATAAACCTGACGATCTCCAAAAAAATTTATCACCAGAACCACCACACTTTGTATTATTTCATCAAAATACAGCGTCAATATCGCGACCAAGACCAGATGGTATCGAGATTTATGACAGACCTGATACATTTGACCCTGAACACACGATTATGTTTACAGAACTTCCAGATTATGTATTTTTTAATCCTAGTGGAGAATTAGTTTTTTTACCGAAAATGAACGAATTATTATCTAGTAATTCACCTGAAGTGCAAGAGCATATTAGAAAAAAGCTCGAAACTTGGTTAAAACAAATGAAACGTACAGATCCGATCGAAGCGCAAGAGTTGTTGCCCAGGATTACTAGAAAGGAAGAAACAAGTTAAAGCAAATAATTTTATTTTTTAAGTAAAAACCATGTCAACAGGAGCAGAAGCATTACAAACAGGATCAAATACCGCCGGGCAATTTTTTCCCCGTGATGATCAACTAAAATTAGATACTGAGAAAATTGCGGGAGAAGCATTACCCGAGGATTTCGCCGGTGATCCGGTAGTCTCTTTTTTATTCAAAAAAAGACAGCTAGCCGCACAAAACATTCTTAAAAAAGAATATGAAGCAGCTGCTGCATATTCTTTGCAAGTAAAGCCAGAAACAAAACCAGCCCCAGCCGATTACGGGGCAGTTGAATTGCCAGGAGGCATTAAGGCTATATCTTTGCCTAATAGGGTAGAAGTAGGCGAACCAGAGACAGCATTTGCCCGGCTAGCAGGAACATCACGAGAAAAACTAGAAAAAACAGAAACAATATATGTAGACACTGATTTTATGGAAACTCCTGGGGCGAAAGATATTCAAGTACACGCAAACGGCCGTTTAATAGTAACTCAAGCTGTTTTAGATGATATAGATCAAATAACCAGTGCTAATGGTGCCAGATTATTTGTAATTGATGATCAGATGAAAGCACAGCTTGATCAAATATTAGTTCCACGTTCAATAGTTGCGGCTGCAGCTGCTAAGGTTGCTTCACGATTCAAAGGGAAAGAGATATCTTATAAAGGCCAAGGAGTTCAACCGATTTTCTTAACCGATGCAGAAAAGAGAGAACGTCAACTAGCCATTGTTCCTGCAAAACAGATTCTACCCTACGAAGAAACAGTCTACGTGTTAGTTGAAAAAATAGATTCCGGTTATAGTTATCAAAGTCATTGGACTGATAAAGATAATCAGACCACTTTTCATATTGGTAATGATCGCTATGAGATCAAAACAGAAACAAACCGTGGAATGCATTTTTCTCAACCAATGTATACCGAACCAGTTGAAAGCCGATTTGAGACAACGAAAGGCGAAGCTGGTAAAAAACAGTGGATAACAAGAATTTATCATCCCAGCGAACGGAGTTGGCGGCGGCCAGACGATAATCCTGAAGCTGATATACTCCGAACCCCAAATGTTGAAGGAGTAAGCGTGAGAGGGCGATCACATGGGGTGGATGGGAAAAATCAGGATCGGTACCTGGTAATTGAGCGCGCCAATCAGCAAGATCCAAAACTACGGACAATTAATTTTCTTTTGCTGGACGGTGTTTCTTCGGCTTATTTATCCGATGCAGGAGTTGCCAGAGTGGTAGCAGACCGAGAAGTCCAAGATTTGTTAGCAAAAGGCTGGTTACAAGGCGCAATAAACAGGGCAAATACTATATTAAATAGTTTAAATTTTGCACGAACTGATTCTAATGGATTTGAAAGATGGTTACAAGAGTTTACTACTAAAAATCCTCAATTTAAAATTGATGATTTAAGGCGGGGCAATCTTGAAAGTAGTATTCAAGCGACTGCGCTTTGCGGATCAGTGACAGTAAATGATAAACGAGCAAAAGCCAGTATCCTGACGGTCGGGGACACAAAAGGATATAAATATCCAGGCAAAGGAAACTCAAAATTAGATCAGATAACAAAAGATTCGATATTTGATCAAGAAAGACCAGATCAACCAGTGACTCTTGGGGCTAGGAGTTTTTTACAAGGTTATCGTGAAAAAGATAAAATATATGAACCGATAAAATACACAGAAGTTGATCTTCCACTTTCAGGAGGGGAGATGCTGGTTGTTAGCACTGATGGTTTAGATAAAGGTGCTGAAGCACAAAAACCATTAAAAGATCTTGAAAGGCAACTGGAAGACGGTGGCACCTCTTTTGCTGATGCTGCCCTAAGAGTCGCCGCTCAAGATTACGGCATTGATCCAAAAGGAAAGACTAACCGGCAGTTATTATCTGCGTTAAACGATGAATCCCAATGGGGAGAAGGAGGAGATGAGTATTTGTGGGATGATATGACAGTGCTTGGTATTCATCTTACTCCGTGATTTAGAAGAAATGAAACCTGATTTTCTCGACAACCTCGGGAGTTGATTCTGGCCAAATAGATTACTCTCCCGTTTCTCCAAGAAGTCTTAAAACCACCTTTTTTTTATATCTTCTGTCGTTGCGGGAGTGCGGGAGTTGATGCATTACTGATAATGCAGATTTATATCAATGATCTCTGCTTTTTTATCTGGAGTAAGGATAAAGATTGCGCGGTATTCTTATACACTGACGATTTTTTTAAGCTGTTGATAATATTTGCGGTAAATTTTTGGCTGTGTCCGGATTCTAGTAAATCCCGACGGATCTCCGTTAAAGGCCGTTTTTGAAAAGGGACCAGTTCAATACCGGGCGCCGGTGTTTGAAATGAAAAAAACACCCGAAGAGCAGTTCGCACTACTTCGGAGCGGGAAGAATATTCATTTTGTCCAAGCAATTTTTCAATCTGAACGGCCAAACTATCAGGCAGGGAAATATTGACTGTTTTCATATAGCTTTGATTATAACTTACTTGCCAAGGTTTGTCAATTTTTGCCAAATTTTGGGAGTTTTTTTCGTCTCTGCAGAGAGTTTTTACTCTTCCCCGGTCTCACCAAGAAGCCTTAAGACCACCTCTTTTTTATATCTTCTGTCACCGCGGGAGTTGATACGAATCGCCGGCAGCTTGCCCTTTTTTCCCCAGCGTTTAATCGTCAGCGGCGAAACACGAAGGAGCGTGGCCACTTCTTTAATCGTCAATAGATCGGGCAAGTCGGAGAGTGATATAGAAGGTTTGGCTTTGGTCGTAACTGACATAGTATGCGGGGATTATAAAAAGTAAATTTCCAAATGTCAAGACGTATTTAGGTAATTTTCAATTCTCAATTTTCATTCAAATCTCAATTTCCAATTTTAAATTGTAAATTAAACAGTGATTGAAAATTAGTTATTGAAAATTGAAAATTTATATCCCCATATTCCAGTTGATTTATCTCCCAAAAATAGTTACCATAAATACAAGTCAATAATTCTCCATTGTTTGCGATAAGACAATGAGATAATAGAAATTATGCTAGAGTCAATACGCCGGGTAATTAATAAATTTACACCCAAAAAATTACTCTCCAGCTTGACTGGTGCGCACCGCTTGCGATTTTTACTTATTCTGCTTGTGGCGTTTGTGGTGTTTTATTTTTTATGGATATATATAAATACTTATATCTTCAAACCCAAAGCCGGAGTTGATGATGTTAAATATGACATGACAGCCGCCGCCAATAAGGTGAAGGTGGGCGATGAGTTCACCGTAAGCGCTATTGTTGGCCCGGACGACAGCACCAAGCGGGTTTCGGCGGTAAAGCTCGACGTTGCTTTTGATGATGCGGCAGATCACGTTGACTATCTGGACTATTCCCAGGTGCCGGAGTATTTTACCGAAGAAGTGATTAAAATTGCTGAAAAAAGTGCAACGGGAAAAACATTACATCTGGTATTAGTAGCGAAAAAAACTACTGCGGCGCTTCAGGAGTCGTCATCTTCGGTGCAGTTGACGATGAAATTTAAAGCTAAACGAAGCGGGATAGTTCATTTTAAAATAAACGAAGATACTGACCAGGTGGTCGGCACCAGCAGCAACATCGTCTTTTCGCCAACCGGCACCCGGGAAACAACAGTGGTGATCTGTGATGTCAATGGGGACTGTCCTACCATTACTGTTACTCCACCGATTACCGCTATACCGATTACACCACCGGCAGATGGTATCGCGCTAGCGTTTTCTGATTTCCGTTTCCAGGGAATCGTCACTCAGCCTGCCTCTGACGTCAACAAAATCAAGGCAAAAATTACTATAAAAAAAGAGGACAACACTTTAGTTGGTGAGCAGGAAGTGGAATTTATCGCCAGTTCATCCGGATTATGGAATTCAAGTCCGGCAATATTTAACCAACTGCCGGCGGGTAAATACAAAGTATTTGTCAAGGGCAATAAACATCTGCAGATGAAGCTGTGCGCTAAAGTCAACTCAGCCGGCCAAGACTGCGAAATTGGCATTTTTACTTTTCAGCCGGCTAATCCTTATGTGATCAAGCCGCCGTCAAACGAAGTATATAATGTATTTCTGGCCGGTGATCTGCCCCGCTACGAGCACCAGGACGGCGTGATTGACTCGCAGGATCTGGTTTTTCTGCGAAACAATTTGGGTTCAAAAAATGACGATAAAGTGAAGATTGCCGATCTGACTTTAGACAAGATCGTTGATACCCAGGATCATTCGCTGCCGATATTTGTCTTGGGGCTTGGTATCAATCAGGATACGGATGAATGAAAATCAGTGAAAATTAAGAATTTAAAATTAAAAATTGATTGAAAATTGAAAGTTATAAATTGAAAATTTGGACTTTATGGAACCGCAAGAGCAGTCAATGTTTTCCGGAATGAGATTTCTTTATCGGATGATCGTGGTGACGTTTCTGGTACTGTTAGTGGGTCTCGTCTCTTTTTTCTTTTTCAAAAGCAGTCTCATTACCAGCAAAACCAATCCCGATGGCAGTGCTATTCAACCGAGTGTCGGAGCGGCGACGCCTAAGTTCTTTACCCCAACGCCGATTATCAACAACTCCAGTCTGACTGTCGAGGTCCGGGGCGGGGGAAAAACTTTTAAGACCGGACAGACGATCAATCTGCAGATTAAGGGCAGCTCCGACGGATTGGAAATTGACGGCTATGACATTTTACTTGGTTACGATCCGCAAGCTATAGAGATTGGAAAAATCAGTTCTAATCTGTCGGCGTTTCAGATTTTTCAGTTTAAAAATAAAAATTATCTCACCGTGACCAGCATCAAGCGCTTAAATTCTCAAGAAAACACGATTCTTCACAACACGGTCTTGGTGAAGTTTACCGCGGTTGCTAAAAAAAGAGGGACGCTTAAACTGGAGATTTTAAAATCAGCCCGTCGAGAGTCGACCAAGTTTGTCGACAAATTGGTGCGGGTCGTAGTGCCCAAGCTCATCCCGCTTGCAGTTGAAATACAGTAAATAGTTGGGGATAATGAATGATAAGCAATCTCAAAACTAAAAACTAATAACTTAAAACCATAACTTAAAACTTAAGGAACCTCTGAAAAATAAACAGGTTTAAAATGCCAAAGAATAATGAAATTGTATTGAATACGGCTTTCTGATAGACTGAATGTATTAATAATA
>MGAR01000020.1 GCA_001789805.1 Candidatus Roizmanbacteria bacterium RIFCSPLOWO2_01_FULL_41_22 | reverse complement strand
GGCGCTCCAATACCAGACATTCACGGCAATATGAATGAAGACGAGCAGGCGGACTTTATTGATCAGGTGTTATCTTTGTTATATAAACACCGGCAGCAGGTGGTCGGCTTAAATTACTGGGTGTTATCAGATGGAACCACCGCCCTTTATAATGACGATGGTTCGGAGAGAAAGGCGCTTGGAGTGTTAAAAAAATATTTTTTACCCGGGGCGATTGCCGGAGAAGTAAAAAACCCGTTAGGTGACAGATTAGCTAATGTACAGATAAAAACCGGCGACAGCCTTAACTCAACAACAACTGATAAAAATGGCCGCTATTCTTTGATCTTGCCTCAAGGAGACGCTCTGATTGAGATCGGTGGAAAAGAGTTTACTGCTAAGTCTAAGTCATTCAAAATCGAGAAAGACGCTCATTTTATCTATAATGAAGTAATCGAACCTAAGCATCAAGGTCTTCTTTACCGTTTGCGCCTTTTCCTAAGAAAGGTATTTTATGTAAATAAAAAAACTAAATAACTTAAGAAATCGTTTACTTTTTTTGCTTTTTAGTCTTTTCAATATCCTGATGAAGTTCGCTGACTAACCCACTAACAGCCTGGCGGATTTTATCTTCCACATTGTGGATTTTATGATTTAAAAAAGTCCACAGACCGATATGATTTTCTTTTGCCAGATGAATGATAAAAATCTTTTTGTCTTCTTCAACTAGCTCAGATAACACCGTATCAACGACCAGATGATGGACGCTGGACTCGACAATTAATATCAGCTCCTGTTTTTCTTTTGCAGAAATGTCCAAGGTCGCAAGTGACACGATGATCGAATCAATCTCGACCAGATGGCTGTAAAAATGTTTTTTCATGTTTGTAAAAAGTCTATTTTGCTTAATTTATCTATTACGGTAAAGCTCACATACCGTTTCTCGAAAAGACGTTCGTCATAACTTAGTAAGTAATTGTACTATTTATCTCGTATAACTCACTCCGTGAAAGTCCTCTGATACAAACATTTATCTTTCCTTTATTCTTTATTACTAACGGACTTTCAAGGCTTTTCTCGAAAGGTATGTTGCGCTTTCCATAAGATTTAAGTTTTCGCTACCGGACCCAACGTAACTTCATCCTCCGGATCGTCGATAAAAAAATATAACACCGCGCCTTTGGCACTGCCGTCTTTCCTTTCCAGATAAGCCATTATCTCAGGTGAACCACCGAGATGTTTGCCGGTCCAGGTAGCCGGCCCCGCATCGCCGATCACCACCACCATCGCTTTGCCGTTTTCCGGATTGACAACCAGCATCTTGCGATACTTAAAAAAATTATAGTACGCATGGGGGTCGTCTTTCCAGCCCGGCGCCAAAAAGGTGGGAACCGCGATATAATATTTCTCTCTTAATTTATCCTGATTGGTCAACGTGGCACTGGAGTCGGTAAAATAACCCCAGGCGCCGCGCCCGGGCGCCATACCTGAAGCCGCAAATCGGGTCTCCTCCGGCAAGTCAAAGTGAGTGGTGATAGTATCACCCGGATAACGCATCAGGTGCTGTTCGGCGCCAATCAAGCCATAACTGCGATCCAGCCGTTTGCCGTCAATGGCTGATGTGACCGGCAGCTGATAATAATCGGTTAGTAATTTGGTGATGGCGGTTTCCTGCTCGTCAGTCAACGGCTCAACCTGGGGCGGGAGACTAGAAGATAGAGCCATAATCAGCTGCACGCCGCTGTCAATCGGCTGAGATTCCAGATTGTGTTTGGGCGAGCTGAGATGCAGCAATTTCTGCGCCAGCACATTGTGCGAAAGCGGATGAATAAGAAATAGAACGCTCGCCACCGAACCCACCACCAACTGTTTGGAAGAGTCCTCAAGCCATTGCAAAACGTTCCGATGCTTTTTCCAAAGATTACCGTGTAACTCTTGATGTCGCCTGGTCCACTTGTGTTTCAAATCTTGGTAGTGTGGACGGCGCTGCTTTGTTGACATGATTAATTCATTCTACTATATCTATGAAATAATAATCTTATCTCTATTTTTACTTTTTGTTTGCTAGAATATGGACTAATGACTGACGTTTACCGGGAATCACTGGCGCTTCATAAAAAATATCAAGGCAAAATTAAAATCGAGTCGGTAATACCGATCAATAACCGCAAAGATCTGGCTGTAGTTTATACTCCCGGGGTTGCCGAACCCTGCCGGAAAATCGCCGCCAATCCCGCTCTTTCCTATGATCTCACCTGGCGAGGGCGAACTGTCGCGGTAATCTCTGATGGCTCGGCGGTGCTTGGGTTGGGCAATATCGGTCCTGAGGCGGCAATTCCGGTGATGGAAGGGAAAGCGATTTTGCTTAAAAAATTCGGCGGCGTTGACGCGGTGCCGATTGTAGTCAACACCCAAAACTCAGCGGAAATCGTCAGTTTTGTCCGCCAAATCGCCCCTTCATTTGCCGGAATCAATCTGGAAGATATTTCAGCTCCGCGCTGTTTTCAGATTGAAGAGGAACTGCAAAATATCGGCATTCCGGTTTTTCACGACGACCAGCATGGGACAGCTATTGTCGTAAAAGCGGCACTGGTAAACGCGGCCAAAGTGGTTGGTAAGCCGTATGAGTCATTAAATGTGGTAATTATTGGCGCCGGCGCTGCCGGCTTGGCAGTCGCCAAAATGCTTCTGGGGATAAGCTGTTTGGCCAACGTTTGTCAGAAGATTCCCCGGCATCCGGCTGTTGGCAGTCTGATTATGGTTGATAGGAAGGGCGCTATTTATGCTGGAAGGACAGATCAAAACGTCTACAAACAAGCGATCGCCGGCGTCTCCAATCTCAAAAAAAGACAGGGTGCAATTGGTAAGACGATAAAAGGCGCCGATGTGGTGATTGGCCTTTCCGCTCCCAACTTAATTACTGGGGCGATGGTCAGAAGCATGGCCAAAAATCCGATTGTTTTTAGTCTGGCCAACCCGACTCCCGAGATCATGCCTGATGTGGCGAAAAAAGCAGGAGCAGCGGTGGTTGCCAGCGGCCGCAGTGACTTTGCCAATCAGATCAATAACGTTCTGGTCTTCCCGGGAATTTTTCAAGCAGTAATCAAAGGCCGGCTCACCACCATCACGCAGGAAATGAAACTGGCGGCATCTGAGGCCTTATCCAACTTGGTAAAAAAACCCTCGCCTGCGGCGATTATCCCCGACCCGTTTACTCCACATCTTGCCGACTATGTCGCTCGCGCTGTACTGGCGGATAAATAAAAATAGATAACCAATTCACTTGGTCTAAAATTTAACTCTCGAACTTCTCTCGTTTTTATTTATAGTACGACTTGACCTGAAACAAAATATAAAAACCAATCAAGCCACCGACTATTCCTGACAAAATCGCGTAGGAGAGCAATGTTCCAACGATACTGACCACCTCGCTCCAAAAAAGCCAGTTCCAGCCTTTTTGCTTTCGCGCATTGATGCCCGGATAGGCAATTAACATCAGCACTGCAGAAGCAAGCCAGAATAAAGCGGAGATAAATCCGCCGCCGTATGATGATATTGTTTTTGCTCCGCCCAACATCGCCAATGGGGAAAACACCGTCAGCAGTCCCAGACCGCCGATCGCACCAACTACACCCAAGATTCCAAAAACCAAGGCTAAAATCGGGGCAAACTTGACAATCACCTCTTTAACATTGGTTGGAAGTACAGGAGCTTTAGCATACCATTTTTCCATCGTGCCAATAATATCGTTACCAGTTTTATTGTCCATATTATTCTCTCACCTCCTTTTGATTAAAATAACTTAGTTTATTATTTCGAAATAATAAACTAATTACAATAGAGAAATAATATTACTTCACTAAAAAACTGATAATAATCCCGCCGATTACCCCCAACGCCCAATATCGGCAAATAAGTCTTGGTCGACGTCGTCTCAACCTCGGGTTTAACCCAAAACCTGATCCTCGGGGAGTCCGGATCGGGGTAGGGGTACCTTGCAAATGAGCTTTGTTAGGTTTTTGAGCTGTCAACTGACAATTGACAAAATATGAGCAAAGTTTGTTATAATATTTGTTGACAAGTAATTCCCTAGTCGTAGGGTTCCGGAAGGTTCCTTATAAATAGCGATTAGGGTTTTGTCGTTTTAAGAAGTAAATAATCCGTTTTCTTCCACTATGTGTTTTTTAATTAATTCATAGTAAGACGAATCATTTTTTTCGTATTTTCGAAATATTGCCCAACTAACAAAATCTACCGCTTGAAGCCCTTTTTCTTCTGAAGGTGATTTGATTACAATTTGGATATTAGTTTTATGATTATATTTTGTTTGGTTTTCTAAATATGACTTGAAATTTTCATTCAGAAACTTATTTGTTTCTCTTTTTGAAGCGATAAGAATGATCTCTTTTGTACTATCAACTAACTTTTTTTGCAAAATACGGTCCAATAGTATGTTGGTAACGTAATTATAGAGAATATGTCTTTCGTCTTTAAGCTTTGTGTAAACGTTTTTCTTATTAAGATAAATCGTCATAATCGAACACTCTATCTTATTTATTCTATTTAACAAGCGCTTTCTGGTTACGGGCTTTTCTTTAACACAATGCAATACTCCTCCGCTTAATCGTTTTACTCTCTTTCTCAGTTCTGAGTGAGTTTTTTTAACAATTCTTTCAATTGGTTTTTGGTTTTCAAAAGCTACCACGGTAATTATGAAAAATTTAGAGTTCTTCTTTTTAGGATTAAATCCAAAATCTCCAGATTCATCTAAAAATATATGAGACATAGTTCTTTAATACAGCGATAAATATTATTCTGACGCGCTTGGCATCTCGATTGCCATAGTTATGTTATTTTTTGTAAATCCTGAAGTATCTGCGTAGCATGAGTCGACGGGTCTACTTTCGGGTACGTTTTTTCAATCAGTCCCTGCCGGTTAATCAGATAGGTAATTCTTTTTGTAAAAGCTCCACCGGCTTCGTATCGGGTAATAATGTTTCGATCAGTATCGGCCAGTAAGATAAAAGGCAGCTGGAATTTTTCCGCAAACTTGCGGTGGCTTTCCGCGCTGTCGGCGCTTACGCCAATCACCACCGCCTTTTTTTTGAGTAAGACGAAGTTGTCCCGCAGCGCACAGGCCTCTTTGGTACAGCCGGGAGTATCATCTTTGGGATAAAAATAGAGAATCACATATTTTCCCAAATATTGGCCCATGGTATGGATTTTCCCCAATTGATCAACTGCGCTAAAATCAGGAGCCTTGGTCTGTGTTTTTAACATAGTGTTATTTTTAGTATAGTCTCTTTTTTTCGGACGATTGATCAGTAAATGATTTGATAATGATGAAATGTGAGCAAAGCTATTTATAGCGTGATTGCAAATACTCCAATAAACCGTGATGGAGGTGTTTTTTTCCGTCCCAGACTATGGTGTTATATCCTTGGAGAAGTTCCGCCGGATTTTCTTCCCGAAAATCAATTGAACGCACTTTTCGTGGTAGGGCCTCGCTCATATGGCGGTCGGTTCCCCCGCGAATTATGGAAAATTTATCACCCCAGACCTCAAGAAACTGGGGAGTCTCCACATCTTGTTGACTCAAACCCAACCTGGATAATACCTGTTCGTTTTCCAGCGCCAGTTTGATCGCCGTAGTTTTGGAAACGCCCTTGATCGCAAAATCAACCGCAAACACTCCGGCCATCCGGGGAGTAATTGGTAGATTGGCTTCTTTAAAAAGCTCATCTGCTCGCTCTAAAATCGGAATGCGTAAATCATAACTGCCTTTAGTTTCCGGAATACTCACCGCTAACTTGGTAATATCTTCTACTGTTAAGTCATATCCGTTGACCACCTCAAGGGTGATCTGCGGACCGCGGTCTTCCAACATGATCGCCAATGGATCACCCTTAGTCTTTTGGGTAAACTGAAAAACCGGCATTGTTGGATAGACTTTTAGCTTAAACTCGGCGATAATCTTTTGCACCAACTCTCGCCACTTCTTCTTTTGCGATTCTGAAACCACCTCTTTATAAACGCTGTAATAAGGTTGATCAAGCAAATCTCCCTTGTGATCAAAACCCCACACCTCCGCTCCACTGCAGTGGCCAATCAAAATCCGGCGACGTAAGGGTTTGGGGATATGATCAACAATTCTCCACGATATACTTTTTACTCCTTGGCCGGTGACAAAGAAGATCGCTTTGCCTTCATGTAAAAGCGAGATCAGTTCACTTATCATTGGAGGCTCTGCTGGTAAATATAAATCAGCTACTGTTTCGTCAACATCTGAGATAATCAGCTTGACTTGCTTGTTCCAGTGAATGTTAGTCATTTTTAAAACCTATTATAACCGATCTGCTAGCTTCCGATAATCTTCTTTTGAATGAATAAATCCGCAAACTGGCGTGTCGACAAAATCGGACTGACTATTTATCAAACTAAGGAAAACATAGCAGCTAATCCCCGCCTGAGTCGCTGCCGACACTCCGACTGGCGAATCTTCAATGACGATTGCCTCACTTTTATCTAGCTGCAGTTTTTTTAAAGTAAGCAGATATATCTCTGGATTTGGTTTACGGCAAGCCACCATCTCCTTAGTCACCACTAAAGCCAATCGTCGGTCAATACCAAACTGTCTTAGGCCAGGAAACACCAGATCGCGTCCAGTATTGGAAGTCACCGCCAGTTTTTTCTCGCCCTGATATTCTTTGATAAACTCAATTGTTGGCGTAATCGGCAGCAAATATTTACTACTCTGCTTTTTATATTGAGTATGATAGTCATCCAGAACCGCCTGCTTGATCTTATTAGGAATAGTTTTATCAATCACTTGATCAAATACCTCTTTGGTCGTCTTCCCCATCGTCTGTGGAAATAGCGACGAGTCGAGTTTGCTTTTGTGCTGCTGAAAGGCTTGCTGGAAAAATCTGAATCGCGCCAGATCACCGTTATTGATGACGCCATCGTAGTCAAAAATGAGTGCTTTAATCATGCTCCTATTATACATTCTATTCATGCTCGTTCTAATTAAACAGTTCCCGCCTGTGTTGATTTCTTAACGAAGGTGTGACTACTCCGTGGACTAATAGTCCGCGGCTTCTTTTTTTGTAGTAAATTAAAAATTTTGATATATGAGTTTTTATCGCTTGTCGACAATCTAAAAATCAAGTCATCTTTTTGATACAATATCAGCAGAATGATATAAACAACCTACGGGCTGACGCCCGAGGTTTCAAGTAAAGTATTATGAAAAGCAATACAAGAAAACTTCTTAAACCGATTTTTGAGGCTGTTGATCAAGCGCTATCGAACAATTTCAATATCCAGATAGATGAAAAGATCCATCAAGAATATATAAATTATCATGATCAAATTGATATTGATAAATATGATTATGAAATGGTGATAAAAAAGAGCAAGGGACTTTTACTTGATCCAAAAGTCGCAGAGGAAATCAAAAAGAAACTACTTTTTCTTTTAGGCCATTTTGCTACTAAAGAATGCTTTGACATTTTGAGACAATATTTAGACAGCGCTCAGACAAATTTAAAGGAGTGGGCTACGTTGGCGCTCAAAGAGCTCCAGTTTAAAGTTGAAAACGTAGTTTATGAAGATGGTCGCGATATGATTATGTCACCCATGGGAAGAAAAGGAGACAAGATCCGATATTTTGTAGTCATCGGCTCAAAACATAACAAATTTTTGGTCAAAAATGCAAAAAAAATCATAGAGCAAGATCTGATAACTATTGTCACTAAAACTAATTCTCAAATCGAAGAAATCGAATTCGGAAGAAATTACATCTTTTTTACTATTCTTATGTCTTTTAATATCTCGGTCGGAAAAATAATAGATGATTTTCTTGACATAATAAGTAAGAAAAAGAAAATTTTAAAATATCACTATTTAGTAGTTAATACGCATAAAATAACCAAAAAGGAAATAGATGAGTACTTAAAAATGGAAGAGGTTATGAAGTTATAATATTGTCTTTTTCAAACTTTCATTGAGAGCAATAGTTATAATATTTGGTAATACCTAATACTTTTATCATTTCCGCAATTTTGGAAAAAAGAGGATTTTCTTTCCCAGAATAAGTCACTTGAATAACCCTAAATTTGTTTGTTTATTATATTGAAATTTTACCATATTATTGTCTAAAAAAATTAGGTACTTGGCAGAAAGAATCTGCTAAATCTTTGATACTTTTTATAGGTTGAGCTAATTTGTTGCTTATATTGATCAAATACTCCCTTATAAAGCGTTTCTTTAGGCCAACCTCTTAATCCTAAATCATTAGGATCTATTCCACTTAGAATTCCTTTATTGCACTGACAACGAAGATGATCAAAAAAAAGATCTCTACAAAATCCCCACGTCCGTTTATCCCCCTCGACATAAGCTTGAAACTTATTATTTTGTACTACTAAATAAAATGGTTCCTCTGTGTGTTTTATTAACCCATGTAGTATTGAAGTGTATCTTTTGTAAAAAATTTTCGAAGTTTGCAGATCTACCAAAAAAACAAATACTGGAAAATCAAACCCTTTCCAGTAATCTAGGGTTGATTGTTTTATTGAAACACTACCTTTATATTCTTCTAACAAATTTAGTCTACTTATTTTACGCCTAAGTTCAAGTTTCGTATTTAAAGTTTTAACTTGCACTCCGAACATCAGTTGTGTCGGTTTTTCGCCATTAACCCACTGGCAAATCATATCAATACCAACGTCTTTTGAGCCATCAATTTTATGCACTATTGCATATTCAGATAGAACACTTTCAACAAGAGCTTCGCCTTTATTTCCTTTTTGCTTTGCCTTTAAATAATAAGTCATATTGAGTTACTTTCCACAATTTGTATTTTGTTGCGGATATTTCTTCTACTGACACTGGTTTATCATGTGAGAACGTATCCAGCAAGGTGTAAAGTTTCCCAAATACTCATAGGTCAAACCGAAATAGTTTTTCTGTAAAAACTCCACCATGTTTTTCGTAGCATCTATGTGCCTCTGGAAAATAGACACCGCTATTTAATTTCATTACTGATATGTTATGGTCTTTGCAGTAGGTTTTTATGGCTGAAAGTAGCTTTGATCCTATCCCTTTTCCCCGCATACCCGCGGTCACAACTAAATCTTCAAGATATCCTTGGTAATATCCTCTTCGAATAAGAGGAAGAATAAACAGATCAGCTACGCCAAGAAGCCTGTTTTCTTCTTCAGCAACAAAGATTTGAACATCAGCTCGTTTCATAAGTTCATCAAACCTTTTTTCCTGTTCTTTGCGACCTTTGCTTGTTTTTGCAGGTTGTTTACTCTTGATATTGACCTCTGTGATCAATTCACCAAGCAGGTCGAGTATCTGCTTTTTAAATGATTCAAATGATGTCAAATAATAATGTTCTCGCTATCCTGTTTTGTGGTAATTTTCAAGTCATAGTTTATGTTTTGTGGATAATTCAAAGTTCGTATAACACTTATTCTTTTTATGATTAATTACACAAAGGATACCAGTTACTTTCTGGTTTACTATACCATGCATGAATGATAAGGGCTTTTTTATTTCCCATAATTATTAAGAAACGGTGTGTATCGGGTGATTTTCAACAAAATTTTTAATATTATTAACGACAATTTCTGACAATCTATATTCTGCTTCTTCGGTATTAAAACCAATATGAGGGGTAACGGTAACATTAGGAAACCGAAAAAGCGGATATTTTTCATTTATCGGTTCTTTTGGAAATACATCAAGTCCAACAGCAAAAACTTTGCCTGACTCGATGTTGCTGATTAAAGATTGTTCATCTACTATTGCTCCTCGACCGGTATTCACGATCACGACTCCTGTTTTCATCATGGAAAACTCCCGATCCCCCACCATTCCTCGGGTTTTTTCTGTTAGCGGACAATTGATCGTGATACAATCGCTTTCTTGCAGAAGTTTCTCAAAATCAGAAGTTGATGATTTTGAATTTACAAAAAGTATTTTCATATCAAAGCCTTTTTCTGCGATTTCCGCGACCCTTCTTCCGATTGACCCAAACCCAATGATTCCCAAAGTTTTTCCTTGCAGTTCATGGCCTCGATATTTCATAGGATCCCAAATCCCTTTTGCAATATCTTTTTCTGCTTCAGAAGCTCTGCGAATAGTGTGAAGCAGCAAACCAATGGTATGCTCCCCAACCGCCTCTGTACCATAACCGGGCGAATTTGAAACGACAATCTTTCTTTTTCTTGTTTCATCCATATCTACCCAGTCATATCCTGTTGCCGCAACACAGATCATTTGTAGTTTTGAACAAGCGCGGATCACTTGAGATGGCATCTTAAACCAGTTGTCAATAACAATATCTGCGTCTCTGATCCTCTTTATCCCTTCCGCTTCATCAGGAATATCGTTGTAGATAGTCACATCACCCAGTTTTTTTAGCTCCAAAACATGTTCTGGATAAATTACTACCTTATCAACGCTGATAATTTTCATATTTTAATTATGATTATATATTACGGTTCGAACATCTTAGTCCCATATTGCTTAAAAAGATGGTTTCGGAGCTCTAAAATTTTATTGCCGGGGAGCAAGAATTCCCTTCACGTCGCCAATGATTCCGGGGAATATCTAAAGTTGATAATTAAAATATTATAAGATATAATCGTGCTTATGGAGAGACGTATTAAACCCAATTGCCAGCCCCGGCAAGCATTAAAGAATGCAGTTGATTTTGTTAAACAACACAAACCAGAGGTTGTGACCGCCGGAGTTTTCTTGGCCCTGGGCATACTTGGCCTCCCCCTGCTCCAACCATTAATGCCGCCGGAGAAACCAGATGTCCTCTATTCATTAGTTCCAATATGTTTGGCAGGCTTAGGCTATATTAGCGGAGAGTATCTCAAAAATTGGTATAATGGAGTTTTCAGGAACATGCTCTGATTATATCGTCAAAGTAGCTTAAATTTTATTTTGTTGCGGATATTTTTTTCTGCTGAGCGGGTCGGGTTAGACCCAGACAGTCCTGTAATTACAAGCCAAAAATGTTCCACTCTCCAGGCCAAATGAGACATTTGAGACGGTATAAAAAAGGCGTGTTCCATTTTTTCATTATCGCTTGATTTTGTTAAACTAATCCTTTACTATTACTTAATTAGTAATAGATTAAAGAAAAGATATGTATATATAGACGACCAATTAATTAGGTCGTTTTTTTGTGGTTAAACATTATTAGTTTCAAAAAAGTTATATGATCACTACTGCGGTCATCGCATTTCGGGAATTTCTTGAGGCATTTTTAATCGTTGGCGTTTTTTTGGGCATATCACGAAAACTTAATCTCAAAAAAGAAACGGAAATATGGTTTGCTGCAGCCATTGGAGTCATTCTCTCTCTTCTTCTTTCTACAATTGTGTATTTATTTGGAGATCGTGCGAAAAATATTTTCACGGAAACAAATTCCGAATTGCTGGAAAGTTATCTTATGATATTTTCAGGATTGTTTATCGCCTACGTCGTTTTCTCACTTCATTCGGTTATCCGGAAAGGAAGAGGAACTGCTTTAATAACTGCTCATCAAAAAATACAAAAAAATATATTTGATCTGTCGTTATTCCTTACTATTGTATTTCTCGTACTTCGTGAAGGATTGGAAATTGCCCTTTTTACCGCAAGTGTCTCATTATTTTCAGCTTTCATGCAGAACTTTATCGGACTTCTTGCAGGATTTGCGGCCGCAACCGCCCTTGGAACACTGACTCTGATGGCATATATTAAATTTCCTATTGGAAAAATATTCAAGGCGACCGAATATATGATTATTCTCCTTGGGGCATCGCTAACACAGCACGGAATTACCGAGCTTCTTGAAGAATATGTCCATATTGATCTTTCCCATATTCTGTCTTTCAATCTGCATTTCTTGCCAAACACAGACACTCTTATCGGACACCTGATACAAGGATTTTTTGGAATCGATCAAGGATTCAGTTTCCCCCGGCTTATGATTATGTTTTTGTACATAGAGATAGTTTATTTTATTTTTTTCAGAAAGAAAAAATTAGAATTTATCAATGAACATATTAAATAATATAGTTTATGTTTCAATAAGTGTGTTTTAAAAAATGCAACTCTTTTTTTAAGATTCAAAAAATATTCCTGACTTTTTTTATTATTTCTCGTCTTTTTTTTTGAGTTAGTACACCGGCGATGTCTTTAATAATAGCTGTGTCAGCGGTAAATAATTTATCCGGTCTTACAAAACTTACAACAGGTAACGCACCTTTGATAAAATCTGATGATTCTAGTCGAATCGCTGTTTTGCTCGAGTAGGGCTTTGAGGTTATCTGACATAAAACTAAATTGTTAAATTCTACCTGGGCAAGAACCATGGCCGGACGAACTTTCTGCCCCTTTAAATTCAAGAAGGGAAACAACACAAGAACTATAGATCCTACTGCAAACTTTTCCATGCAATATCCTCTTCTGGATTATTCCAATCAGTAATAAGCGCCTGTTCAGACAATAAGAGCGTATCTTTAGTGAGTTTGGTTTTTTTGGGAACTGCAATGATTCTTATTTCACCTTTTTTCACCAATAGTTCGACCTCGCCTTCGAGATTACTTTCATTGAGAAGTGGTTTAGGAATACGTATTCCACGTGAATTGCCGATAGGTATAAATGATGTAATCATATGTAATCACATTGTAACTACTCATGCGCTGTCTGTCAATATCCAAGTTCTCCAAAACTCTTTGATATTTTCCAGTTTTCTTAATTTTTTATTTTGGCTGGGGGACTTGGAGTCGGACCAAGATAAACAGATCCAAAGTCTGTTGTCCTACCATTAGACGATCCCCCAAAGGCTTAAAAGTACAGCTCTATTTTACCAAAAAAACCGGCTGATTAGGGTGCTGACGTGTTATACCGCTTGCAGATGAAATGGCAAAAATATACTCGATCTTTCAGCGGCATAACCCTCCGTACGTTCATTTTGCTTTTGCAAATTGAACTACGGTGGGTATACAATACTCTCATGAAACATGGTACCGTGCTTTTAGTAGGCCGCCCTAATGTGGGCAAATCAACATTCGTCAATAACGTCATTGGTCAGAAAGTGGCCATCACCTCACCCAAACCCCAGACTACCCGTTTTCCGATCCGCGGACTATATACCGAAGAGCGTGGGCAGATTGTGTTTGTTGACACACCGGGCATTTTTGGAAAAACTAAAGATGAGCTGTCAAAAAAGATCAACGAAAAAACTTTGAAAGCCGTCAACCAGGCGGTGGACGTAGTGGTTTATATGGTCGACCATACCCGCAAGCGCGATTTTGAGGAAGCCAAGGTGCTGGGGATTGTGCGCAAAATCGACAAACCCAAGATTCTGGTTGTGAATAAGGTTGACATGACGGAATACTCCTACCTGCCGCAGTATAAATTTCTGGAAGACGAATTTAACTATGTCTTTAGTATTTCCGCCTTAAAAAAACTGCATATTAAGCCGCTTTTGGCCCAAATTTTTGACCTTTTACCAGAAAAAGCCGCCGATAAAGACCTGGAGACAAGTGTTTATCCGCTTCTTAATATGGACAGCAAAACTTTTATCGCCGAACTGATTCGGGAAAAAGTTTTCTTGATGATGGGGGAAGAGATCCCCTACACAACAACAGCGGTGGTAGATGAGATTGCTGAAAGAAAAAACGGCATTACCTATATCAAAGCTCGTATCCTTACCACTCATGACCGCTACAAAAAGATGTTGATTGGTGCCGGCGCCAGGAAGATCAAAGAGCTGGGAAGCTATGCCCGCAAGGAAATTGCGCTGGCGATCGGTAAAAAAGTCTTTCTTGATCTGACGGTTGAAACTGACCCTCACTGGCAGGAAACCCTTTATAGCTAAACTTCTTTCATGCTTTCCTGCCCTTTCTTGTTTGCTATAATACAAATAAGGATTAAGCTCATTTAATTTTAACTCTGACCGAGTCTGACTTGGTTTTGAGTTTTGCACTTTAAATTTTGAGTTTTCCTTAATGGTGGTGTATGCCGAACGGCTAAGGCGTCGCCCTGTGGAGGCGATATCAGCGGGTTCGACTCCCGTACACCACCCCTAATGCATTTTGTTCATTTCGAACATTGCAAATAGCTTGATACTCCGTGCTAAACTGCTGATTCGATAAGCCGGGATACTGCCAAGCCAGCCCAGTGGGCTTTCTGCTTCCTCTTACCGCTCAAGTCGCGCTTCAATTTGCGGGCATATACGCCATGCTCATAGTTTCCAGCTTCGTAAAAAACTTGCACTCTGGAAGTAAATTGTCGAGTATGTTGTTTTTTCAGATAAGCCTTGATGACCATGACGATCTGGCTTACTTTACTCTTTTAAAATCTCATTTTCAAGTTTCTTCGCTTCTTTTATCCAAAAGGCTTCACACTGGCTCATATCAAACGGGATAATCATGCGGGGGTAATCTTTTACATCTTTGACCATCAGAAATCTGGATCCAAGTTGCACAGCATCTACGTACCAATCAAATTTATTTCGTGCTTCTTTTCTTAAGTCTTCTATGGCCCAACCTGTTTTTTTCACAATACAAAACAAATCAATAAAGTCTCTGCTTCTTGGCTGTGTTGCTATTGTTTGTAGTTTATTGACTGCAATATCTCGTAAGCTATCAACAGCCAGTCCGTCATATTTTTTTCTTATTTCAAGAGCGGAAAACGGATAATAGTTGAAGTCAATTTTAAGCTCTTCATTGGGTGCATGGAGAAAAAAAGTATGCAGTCCGAACTGATTTCGATGGGTAATTTTTGTAAGATTAAGAGCTGCGGAAAGTTTATGAACAAATGAGTTGATTGGCGACAGACTAAATTCCTCTTCACTGAAAAAATCTAAATCTTCTGATAATCTGTGATGGAGGTAAAACTCAGCTAATGCGGTACCACCGGTGAAATAAAATCTGTTAGATAGCGCCGTTTGCTTTCTTAGTATATCAAGTACTTTTTTTTGAGAAGAGGTTATGATTGATTGCTCCATAACAAAAAGGATAAATATTTTTTATAGTGAGGATCAATTCGCAATTTACTCCAATACTTTCTCAGAAGATTTTTTTTTAGTTTTTCACCATCAAGTCCGTAGTTAATAAGCTGTTCGAGTCTCCAGATAGTATATTGTTCCGGATGTTTTTTGAGTTCAGTTGTATCTACGCTCCAGTTGTACATAGTTCTTAAATTATACCGTATTGTCCTTCAGTATATCTATCCAAAAGTAGTGTTTTTTGGTTCGATGGAAATAACGTTGAGCACCCTTAAGAGATTGAGACTTTTATAGAAATCTAAAACTGCTCATCACTCAAGATTTTAATTTCTGTGCTGTTTTGTAAAACACCAGTCCAAAATAAGAACAAATGATTATAAAGAAATAATCCTCTAATGGAATAAATCCGATGAATAATCCCAGCGTCCCTTTTCCTGGATAATACCAATGACCTCTATAAACTGCAAAATTATCCCATACTATTCCCACCAACAACATAACTCCATAGAATATTAGCATGTGTTTGAGGTTGTCAAATATTCTAATCTTCTGTGTTTTATGAAAGCTAATTGATATTAGCAATAAGAATAGAAGTATAGAAAGATATTCAAAAGACATATTTAAAAGTTTATCAAAAAGTTTATAACTTGGGTTCTAAATGCGTCTATCCAAATAACTGAGTCAGATGTTTCAAAATTATCTGATGATTGGTGTTGACGTTTGCTAAATAAAATAAATCTTAAATGACCAGTCTTCTGGCGGCTAGATTGAAGTAGAGAAAATATTTCTCCCAAGCTTCATTGGTGGATTTATAAATATTTTCTCCCATAATAAAGTCCACCAACGCCTCCCGAACTCGTAGAATTTCCTTAAGAGAGATTTTATTCTTTGGGTCGTCAATTGTAAAATCCATAAGTTCCAAAGCCCGATAAAATGCGTTTTTACTCATTTCCCGGTTGCCTTTTTGACGCCAGCGGATCGTTCTACCTACTTCCGCTCCGATATTGGCCATCTGTTCAAAAATCGTAAAATTATTCCAGCGTGATTGCAGTTTATTATGGAATAAATTCATTTTTCAATTAGACTATGAACAATAGTAATTATCTTTTGTCTGATTTTTTTATCTTCGATATGACGGGAAAAATTATTCAATCGCGGACGGACATTTATCATCGAGTCAAACTCAATAAAATCCTCATTAGTTAAATCGGGGTATAAATTTATACCCCAGAGATCGTCCTGCTTTGAGCCATTTTTTAATAAATAATCTTCTTGGTCGGCGTGCATCGCCGCATCAACGACCATAATCTCTTCTTTAATGTCAACTACCGCTTTTACCAAGCCACCAAACGTACGTTTGGACATTTTCTTTAACTCCTGTCGATTAACCTTTTTATTAATTAACTGCATAGCTAGATTATTTCATTACTTACGGATGATCTTGTTCATCTCGCATCGCCTCATCTTTAGTTTCATGGATCGTCTTGTCCCGATGCTCCGGCGGTGAATAGATGGTATACAGTTTCATCCCTTCGGAATCGGAAGTATTGATAAAATTGTGCCGCACTCCGGCCGGCACTATAATCGCGCTACCGTCTTTTATCGGGTATTCCTCGCCGTCAAGCACTGCTGTACCTACACCCGACTCGATTCGCAAAAACTGGTCCAAAGTGTGCACCTCTTCGCCAATGTCTTCTCCTGGCTTAAGAGACATCACCACCAGCTGACTATGGACAGCGGTAAATAATACTTCCCGGAAATATTCATTCTGTTTTGTTTTTTCCTCAATATCAATAACATATCCGTTCATAAATTTAATTTAACTGCTAACACTCTTATTATAACCTAAAAATATATATCTAAGTCCAGATGCATTGCTATTTGTAAGAGTTCAGGGTCTTTGACACGAAGTCAAGTCTGACTTAGCGCAGAATGCCTTTCTTAACGAAACGGTATTTGAGCTTTCATTCGGTAGCTTTACGTCTCTCTGAATCCATTTCATAATCATATTATTACTGGTAAACTACAATCTAGGTTTTATGAAAAAATTATTCTTTTTTCTCTTTGTTTCTTTAATCTTTGGGCTGATTGTCTTTTATGTCTATAATCGATTTTCCAATACCAAACCAAAGATTAAAAGCCCAATCAGTCAAAAGACGTTGCTGACTCCAAGCCCCTCTTTTCAGATTGAAAAAGCTCCAACCGAGGCGCTTATCGGCCGGATTCTGATAATGGAAGGCGAAGTTTTGTGGGAGTCGCGCATAGCCAGCCAACCGGCTAAACTCAAACAACCTACTGCTCTGCAACAGGGTGAAAAAATCATCACCGGTAATGATGGGAAGATTACGATCCGATTTGCCAAAGATACCGATATCGTAGTCAAACCTCAATCGAGCTTGAATTTCGCCCAAACCTTACCGGCCAACCTGGTGCTGGTTCAGGAAAAAGGAACGGTTGAATATTCGCAAGATTCGGATTCTCTACCGCTTTCAGTACGGGTTAGACATTTGCTGGTACGCTTCGACTCAGGAAAGATGACGATTGCCGCGTTAGAAGATAACCCGTATGTAACGGTTTCGCTGGAGCAAGGTACGGCGCAGGCCGCCTACAATGACATCAACTACATAAGCCAAAAAATAACAGTGGGTTCGGGAGAAACGCTGATTTTTGACGACGATACACGAACCAGTAGAACACAATAAAATAAATTCCATCATTATGCTACTTATAGCCCTTTAACGGCTCAAGTATGGTGTCTCCTTCATAGCCCAAAGCCCACAGCGCAATCCCGCCTAATTTGTTTTTTTGCGCATAATCCGCTTTTGCCTGGGTCGCCTGTTTGTCAGGAAAAAAAATCTGATGATAAACGCCGGTTTCCGTGTCTTGATAAACTACATATGCTTCGTCCGCTTCCTTCTCGCGACTGATCTGACATTCCTCACAGTCTTTTAGCAGCTCTTCCACCCGCCGATTACTCGCCACCAAGCCGCTTCCGGGGATTGTTGCCGCCCGCGAAAAATCATCGATCGTCTCCCATTCATAACCATAAAGTGGGATAGCCAGGATGATCTTCTCAGCCGGCATCACACCAGCGGCTAGTTTGATGGCAACCTGCGTATCAAACTCCGATACTGTGCCGGCTCCAGCCTGTGGCGCCACCGGGCCGCTGACATACGAGCCCGGATAATGGTAGTCGTAGCCCATGATGATAAAATGATCAACTATCTGACTAATCTGCACCGGATCAATGAGGTATTTTTTAATAAACACCGTCGGACTGGCATCTATGGACAGTGTTCCAGCATTGTTTTGATCCATGCCTTTTTTCACCTGTTTGACAAACTGGGTAAAATGTAAACGCGCCTCGCCGGATGCTTCTTTGACACTCTCTATATCTAAATTCAGATCGCTAAAGCCGAATTTCTTCATCAAGGGAGTAACTTCTTCAACCAGCCGATCGGCGTGCTTTTCTGGTTTATCAAGCAGTTGACCGATTGTTTCCTCATCACCGCAAAAAACTACCAGCGACAGTTTTATATCCTTTCTTTTTGCTTCAGTCAACAGATCATCAATTTTACCCGCTTGTAGTGCATACCAACCGGGCTCTGCCTCCTGAGGATTGGTATACTGCTTTATTGAGCCATCGGAATCAAGAATCAGCCCAAAATAAGCCAAAGTACTGATATAGTCGGCATAATTTTTATCTGCTTTATCTATAAGCCAAAATGGTAAAAAACCAATTACCAGTTTTTGATTAGATACGCTTGTAAGCTGTTCTGAGATTAAATGCTTTATAGGAGAAAACGACGGCCTGGCGAAAATATAATAGCCTATACTAACACCTGCTATAATGGCAAAAATAGCAATAAAGATTTTTCCCACACGTTATTTTATCATTGATAAACTGCACCTATTAAAGTACTTTATAAAATATCTAAACTCAAATCTAACGCTTTTACCGAATGAGTCAACCCCCCAATCGAGATATAATCGACTCCGGTTTGAGCAATTTGGAGAATATTACTGTTGTTAATGCCCCCGGATACTTCTAATTTGAACTTGCCATTGACTATGGCTACTGCTTTTTTTATCTCAATAAAACTCATATTATCAAGCATAATGATATCAATCTTTTCTGATAAAACTTCTTTTAATTGAGTCAGATTTTCAACTTCTACTTCAACTTTTATTCTTTGATGATTACGATTTTGTATCAGTTGTATCGCGCGACTGATGCTCCCGGCTGACTTGATATGATTATCTTTAATCAGCACCATGTCATACAATCCAAAACGATGATTCTGCCCTCCTCCCATGTAAACGGCCAATTTATCAATCGATCTCAGACCGGGGGCGGTTTTTCGTGTATCTAAAATGCGCGCTTTCGTTTTTCTGATTTTTTGCACCAACTGCCTGGTCATGGTGGCTATTCCCGACATCCTTTGTAAAAAATTTAAGGCTGTCCTTTCAGCCGACAGAATACTCACCGCCGGACCACCTACAACTGCCACAACCGTTCCTTTTAAAACAGTTGATCCATCCTTAACTTTATTAATAAATCGAGTGTGTTTATCTACCGTTAAAAAAACCTGGCTGGCGATCTGTAAACCGGCGATCACTCCTTCTTCATGAGCGACTATTCTCCCTTTGATTATTAAGTCTTTTCGTAAAATCCAATGAGAAGTGACATCCCCTTGTCCAATATCTTCTCTTAAGGCTAAAGAAATCACTTCTCTTATTAATTTTTTTTGGAAAATAGATGCAGTTGGTTGCATAATGTCAGCCACCTTCCTATTATAACAATCATATTTTATTCAAATGATCTATACCGCTTCACACCTAATAACATCAACCCTTGTATAATCCAATTTGTGGATTATACTTGAATTACTAAATGAAGATTATGACAAAAAAATTTCCGATTTTAAACTTCACCTGTCCTTTTTGTCAAACAGCAATAAAAGGCTCCAGTAAAACCGAAATCTGTTATCGGAGTAATTGGATAAAGGGCTGTTCCAATTGCTTTACTCTATCAATTATGAAGGAAACCGCGGCCAATTTTCAGCAAAAAAACTTTGAAATTGAAGTTTAACTATCCTTAGTTCTGCGAATAAGTTTTCTAGCACTGCCATGCATTCTCTTTTTCAACTGTGACTTAGACTTTTTTCGGCTATTATTTTTTCTTTTAGTCATAAAAATGGGAATAAGTAATGACACACCTTAACAGTTATTAGCCGTTTTGTCAATTGTCAACTCAATCCGCCGCAGGCACTCTGTTTTCCCAAGAATCTCCATTGACTCATTTAGAGGCGGAGTGATTTTTTTCCCGGAGACTGCTACACGAAGCGCCATAAAAAACTCACTGTTTTTTACTTTTAGATCAGACGCTAAGCTCTGCATCGCCCCGCCAAGTTCTTCTGCCTGCCAATCTGAAATTTGCTGCAACTTCTCCACAATTTTTGAAAACAGTTCTTTTTGTGAAGATAGGTTTATTTCATATTTCTCTGGAGGCTGAAAGAAAAACTCGCATAAAGGCAGATAATCAGCTAATTTTTTTATTCTTTCCTGAATCAAAGGAACTGTCTTTTCCACCATATCTTCCGGTAAGCGAAGGTCTTGATATTTTTTGTAGTAATTTAATATTTGATCTTTGATCTTTGATCTTTGCATTTTCATTATGTACTGCCCATTCATCCACTCCAGTTTAGGTAGATCAAATATTGGTCCAATCGGTTTTAGGTCTTTTAAATCAAATAGCGCAATAAACTCAGTTAATGTAAATAATTCTTTTCCTTCTGGATGACTCCAGCCAAGAAGCGCTAAATAATTTAATATTGCCTCCGGCAGAAAGCCATTTTTTTTATACCAGTCAACATTAGTGTGTCCCTGACGTTTGGAAAATTTTGATTTATCCGGATTGCGAATTATTGGAGTATGATAAAGACGGGGTATATCCCATTGAAAATGATCATACAGCAGTTTTATTTTGGGAGATGAGGTCAACCATTCCTCACCCCGGACCATATGAGTAATTTTCATTAAATGGTCATCCACCACTACCGCTAAAAAATAAGTTGGATAACCGTCTGATTTCAGTAAAACTTGATCGTCAACATTATCGGAGTCAAAAGAAATCTCTCCCCGCAGCTCATCTCTAACTTTTATTGTAATATTTTCAGGAACTTTTAAGCGGATAACAAATTTTTCTCCAGTCTGCAGTCTCTTTTTCACTTCTTCCGAGTTTAATTTTCGGCAATACTTATCATACATCGGGACCTTCTTTTGTTTTTGCAGCTGATTTCTAAGCTCTTCTAAACGTTGTTTCGTACAAAAGCAATAATAGGCTTTTCCTTTCCCAACCAGTTCTTCTGCATATTTTTTATATATGGGTAAACGGTCTGACTGACGATACGGACCATAAGGCCCCTTTTTCCTTATGCTTTCGTCTTCGCTCAATCCAAACCAGTCTAATGCAGAAAAAATCTTGGTTTCGGCTCCGGCAACTGTTCGCTCTTGATCTGTATCCTCGATGCGCACTATAAACCGTCCTTGATGTTTTTTAGCAAAAGCATAATCGAATAGGACTTGATAGATCGTCCCAATGTGCGGAAAACCGGTTGGAGATATTGCCGCTCGCGTTCGTACCATGTCTGACATTATACCACTCTTAATTAATTTTCAGAATAACCGAAAGTTAGTCCTCAACCGTAAATAATGCTCAAGTTAGACTGTTTTTTGAAGCCAAGTTTGACTTGGTCACTTCCTTTTAATTAACCTGAACGCTCCATAAACTGCAAAAAGAGCAGGCAGAAGTAAAATATTAGCGTACTTGAAAAAATCTTTTTGCGACTGTGGCAGATCGGGTAGCGGGTAAAAACTAACCGCTCGCTGATGGATTCCTGCCAACTCACCACCCGAAGCCATTGTGCTTAAAACATTCAACACAAAATCCAGATTATTGGTATCCCGGGAAAGATACCGATCCAGTAAAAAACGCGAAGACCCAACCACTACAATATGACCACCACCTTTTTTTTCTGCCTCAGCGGTAATCACATACTGCTTAAGGTCTTTTTCCTGCGGTTGCTTGATTTCTTGCGGATTGAGGTTAAATGAACTTTTTTGTTCCCAGGTTTGAGTGGTGGTTTTGACCAACTCCTTAACTGCTACATCCTGAACTTTACTAACTGTGATAGAAGAGACCCAGGGATAAGTGAGTTGGTTAATATTAGAAAAATTACTTGAAGACGGGTTAAAAACATTGGTTTTTAGCCAAAAAGGATAGGGAGTAAGAAACGAAACGACATCATTGCCGAAATTAACTAATTCAGCCGAGGTCGATAAAAGTAAATTTTCTTGAATGATAATGCCGTAATTCTTTAAGATGTCAGAAAAACGATGCCTGGCCGGGGCAATCTGTAAATTTTCGGTAATATTCAATCCGTTGGCAAATAAGATTGCTGTCCCACCGCCGTTTAAATAATCGTTTATTGCCTTAATATCCAAATCCGTATATTCCTTTTGGGGCGAATCGAAAACAAGAAGCGATTTGTAGGAGCTGCTGATTTTTTCATCGGCCGAACCGGTAGCGATATTAAGAGCGCTCACATAAAACTGCTTACTTAATAGCTGCCGCACTACAGACAGCGGATCCTGACCCAGGCTTAGACCAACTTCATCACCGATAATGCCGATCTTGGGCAGTTCTTGGCGAGTGAGTTTATAAACGGCTGAAGTCAGATTATACTCCAGACTTTCCACTTCCGTCACCTGCGGGATAATCTCTTTTTTATCGCCTTGATTGACTAGAATGCCAAAATAGGCTTTGGAAACGGCGAACTTATCTTGCTCCATCTGGGAAAACTGCAGCTGCGGAATACCGGTTGATTGGGCTTTCTGACCGGCGACGGTGTCTTTATCCGGATCAACTATTTTGACCTGCACTTTTCCGCTTTGTCTCTCGTACTCACGAAGTAGGTCTACCACGTTAGAACGCAGAGGCTGCAGACGAGTTGGCAGGTTGGAGGATGCAAAAAATTGAATAGTCACTTGTTCCTTCATTTTACCAAGTAATTTTTTGGTAGCCGGCGACAGCGTATATGCCTGCCCCTGCGAAAGATCTATCCGCAGCGACACACCAGTCAGCAACAGATTGGTCACCGCCAATAGCGCTACAACCACCGTCAAGATCATCTGAGTCTGAAATTTATCTAGTTTCAAAAGCGAAATCAGATTTAAGTGTTTTATTTTTTTTAAGTTGCTGCTGATAGACATAAAAATAGATTTGATTACTCTCTTTTTTCCAGTTCAATAATTGTCATAAAGAGAAACGCCACCGTAAAACTGAGGAAATAAAATAACGATCTCAAGTCGACCAGACCTTTGATAAAGTTTTGCAGATGATAAACTGGGCTTAAATAATTTAACCTGTCCTGGAGCGCTTTTGGTAAAACCGAGCTGGCAAAATCAGAAGAAAATATAATAAGGAAAAATAAAATGACCGCACTGGATAGAAAAGCCACCACCTGATTTTTTGTTTTTGAAGAAAAAAAGAGAGACAGACTGATAAAGGCGCTCGCAATAAGGATTGAGCCGACATACCCGACCAGTATCTCTGGAATATATAAATTTGATAAATTGGATTTGGTTAAAAAAAACAGAGAGACAGGTAGCCCCATCGTCAAAACAAAGGAAACGCCTGTTAACGTCAATAATGCCAAATATTTCGCTAGCACTACCTGAGTTTCTGAGACCGGCAGAGTAAGCAGCAGTTCAATAGTATTGGTTCTTTTCTCCTCAGCTATTGATCTCATACATAAAGCTGGGACAAATACCATTAGCAGCCACGGCAGAATGTTAAAAAATGGCCGCATTGAAGCTGATCCCACCACGAAAATATCCTTGACATAAAGAAAATTGGCAAAAATAGCAAAAAGAATAATTACAATATAACCAATTGAATTATTTAAGTAATATGCTAATTCTTTTTTGTATAGTGTAAACATGCGTTACTCCTTTTTAACTAATTTTTTAAATAATTTTTCTACTCCGCCTGCCTTTTTTGGCTTTTCGCCGTCGTACACGATCTGTCCCTGATTAATAATCATCAGCCTGGTAGCCACATCTTCCACCTCCGATAAAATATGGGTTGAGAAAATAACTGTTTTTTTCTTGGCCATTTTTTTAATAAGATCTTTGATCCTGTCCTGTTCGATCGGATCCAAGCCCGATGTTGGCTCGTCTAAAATAAGGATCTTTGGCTCACCGATCAAAGCCGCCGCCAGTCCCACTCGCTGTTTAAAACCGCGGGATAATTCTTCTATTTTTGTTTCTAAAACCTCATCTAGGGCCACTTGTTCCACGACACTTTGGATCTGTTCTTTTTTCACTTCTTTAATGCTGGCCACAAACTGCAGATATTCGGCCACCTTCATCTCCAGATAAAGAGGATTGTTCTCCGGCAGATAGCCAATCATCTTAAGAATCGCGATTCTTTGCCGATGGGGATCTTTTTTTTCGATACTAACTGCGCCTGAGCTAGGTCGTAAATAACCTAGCAACAGACGCATGGTGGTAGTCTTTCCGGCGCCATTGGGGCCTAAAAAACCGATGATTTCTCCTGGTTTTATTTGTAGCGAAACTGAGTCGACTGCCGACATGTTGTGAAATTTTTTGGTCACTTGCTGAAACTGAATCATTAAACTATATGATTAATAATCGTAAATTGGTTCATCACTTCATCACTCCTGATGAATATTGTAATTTTTAGCACCTATCTAGTTATTTGTCAAGCAGGTCTGGCCGTTTCTTACGTGTTTGCTCGTAGGCTTGCTTAATGCGCCAGTTTGCTATCGTCTGATGATTCCCTTTCATGATGCTTTCCGGCACTGTCATACTCATAAAATCAGCCGGGCGGGTATAGTGAGGATACTCCAACAACTGTACTTTTTCTATACGTTTCTTCTGCAAACTGGACAAAACTTCGTCTTTTCCACAGATTTTTATTAGCTTCTCAACTTTCATCTCCCAAAAACTTTCCGTCTGGGTTGCCTCTTCTTTTTTTAATACACCTGGTAAAAGACGCACCACCGAGTCGCAGATTGCCGCAGCAGGTATTTCGCCGCCAGTCATGATAAAGTCGCCAAGTGACACTTCCTCATCAATAAAACCTAAAACCCGTTCGTCCACCGCTTCATAATGGCCGGCAATGATGATTATCTGATCAAGTTTAGAATACTCTCGAGCTTTCGCCTGATTATAACGTTTACCTTTAGCACTGGTTAGGATTGTTTTTTGATTTATTTTTGTCGTTTTGATCTTTGATCTTTGATTTTTAATTTTTTGTAATGCATTAAAGATCGGCTCCACTCGCAAAACCATTCCCGCTCCCCCGCCATAAGGGCGATCATCAACAGTGCCGTAACTGTCTAAAGCAAAATCGCGCAGGTTAATAACTTCAATCTCAACCAGACCTCTATTACTGGCTTTTCTAATAATGCTTTCATTAAAAAACCCCTCGATCATTTTGGGGAAAAGCGAGATGATGGAGATCTTCATGCTATCATTGTACTATGAAAAGGCTGATTTTGGCCATAATCCGTGGCTACCAAAACACATCTTTTTTTCATCAACAAATTTTTAAAAAACTGTTTATGACAGACGCTGTTTGCCGCTTTTTCCCAACCTGCTCTGAGTATACCTATCAAGCGGTCGAAAAATATGGCAGCATTAAGGGCATTTGGCTGGGATTAAAAAGAATCGTCCGCTGTCATCCATGGAGTCGGGGTGGTTACGACGCTCTAAAATAAGACAGTCCTGTCAAAATTTTCACTTTGCTCTTGAAATGTTATTTTTCTCAAATTATAATGTATTTAGCAGATAAACTTATTAATTGCTAAACGCTTATGAAAGGCAGTTATATTCCGCCTCAGGAAAATATAAACCCTTTAGAAAAATATACTTTTAACCTGACCGAGAGGGCAAAATCCGGTAAACTCGATCCGGTGATCGGCCGCGATAACGAGATCCGCCGGGTGATGCAGATTCTCTCCCGCCGGACTAAAAATAATCCCGTTTTACTGGGCGATCCGGGCGTTGGCAAGACCGCCATTGTTGAAGGTTTGGCCCAAAGAATCGTGGCTGGCGATGTCCCTGACACCCTGAAACTGAAACAGATTCTCATGCTTGATCTGGCGGGTATCTTGGCCGGTGCCTCCTATCGGGGAGAGTTTGAACAACGACTAAAAAGTATTCTGGAGACAATTGAAAAAGACCGGGACAAATATATTCTCTTTATGGACGAACTGCATACATTAGTTGGGGCCGGTGCGGCTGAAGGCGCAGTAGATGCCGGCAATATGTTAAAACCAGCTCTCGCTCGCGGCGCTTTGCGTATGATTGGCGCAACCACTGTGCGCGAATACCGTCAGCGTATTGAAAAAGATCCAGCTCTGGAACGGCGCTTCCAGCCGATTCTGGTTGATGAACCAACGCAAGAAGATACGTTAGCCATCCTTCGCGGCATCAAAGAAAAATATGAAGTCCATCACGGGATAAAAATCTCCGATGACGCTCTAATCTCTGCGGTCAATCTTTCTACCCGCTATATCACCGATCGTTTTTTGCCTGACAAAGCGATTGATCTGATTGATGAAGCCGCGGCTTCTTCCAAGATCGAGATTGAGTCAATGCCAACCGAACTTGATCAGATAAAAAGACAGATCATACGGTTTGATATTGAACTGGCAGCGCTTAAAAAAGAAAAGGACAGCACAGTCCAAGCACGAAAAGTCCTTTTGGAAGACCAAAGAAAGCGGCTTAAGCTGAAATTTGACAATCTGCATAAAAAGTGGCAGGAACAAAAACAGGTTCTTGGCCAACTGCAAAAATATATAGTGCAGCTTGACCAGTTAAAAGCAGATCTTGAGAAAGCGGAAAGAGAGGTACTTTTGGACCAAGCTGCGGAGTTGAAATACGGCAAAATCCCCGAAGTTGAAAAAAAAGTCAAGGAACTCCAACTGCAGTGGAAAAAAATACCTCAAGAAGAAAGACTTCTTAAAGAAGAAGTGACAGAGGATGATATCGCCCAGATAGTCGCCCGCTGGACTGGTATTCCAGTCGCTCGGCTGCTTTCTACCGAATCGGAAAGACTAATCCATCTGGAAAATGAGCTCAAGGCGCAGGTGGTTGGCCAAGATTACGCTTTGCATAAAATTGCCAATGCTGTTTTACGTTCACGTGCCGGCTTAAGCGAAGAGAATCGACCAATCGGCTCGTTTCTCCTTTTGGGACCGACAGGGGTCGGCAAAACAGAGACGGCCAAAGCTTTGGCCTACACTTTATTTAATGACAAAAAAGCAATGATTCGTTTTGATATGAGTGAGTATCAGGAAGCCCATACAGTCGCCAGACTGATCGGTGCGCCGCCCGGCTACATCGGCTTTGATGAAGGTGGACAACTGACAGAAGCAGTAAGAAGAAAACCCTACTCTGTCGTGCTTTTTGACGAGGTGGAAAAAGCCCATTCCCAGATTTTTAATATTTTTTTACAAATTTTGGATGAAGGGCGGCTCACTGACAGCCGTGGACGGGTGGTGAACTTTAAAAACACGGTCATTATCCTGACATCCAATTTAGGAAGCGACGTTTTCCAACAATCACTAAAAGAACAAGAGCTCGCTAAGGAAGTGATGAGCCGGGTAAAAAAATTCTTCAAACCTGAGTTTATCAATCGCTTAGATTCAATTGTGATTTTTAACGCACTTGATGAGTTAATGATTACCAAAATCGTCGATCTGCAGTTGCAGGAGGTCATACTGAGATTAAAAAAACAATACCTAGACTTTGAAGTAACTGAACTTTTAAAAAGGCATCTACGACAGGTTGGCTTTGATCCGATATACGGGGCCAGACCCCTAAAAAGAATCATTAACGAACTGATAATTGATGAGATTGCTCTTGAAGTGATCGAAAACAATATTAAGCCCGGCGATAAAATAATCGCCAACTTCAAAAAAGGTAAAGTGCAAATCAGCATCAAGAAACCAAGTTGAGATGTTTGGCGAGATCTACTTTGCCATTGATGAAAGTGACTCCTTCCGTTTGTAGTTTGTCTCGCTGTTTTTCCCGGCCGCCCATACCAAAATTTTCTGATAAACTGCCGTCTTTAAATACCACCCGATGGCAAGGTACCTTTTGACTATTCTTATTTTTATGGAGGATCTGCCCGATTTGACGGTAAGCTTTGGAGCCAATTAATAGCCCAATATCCCCATAGGTGGTCACTTTACCTTTAGGTACTTGCCCCACCACCTGGTAAACTTTTTCCTGAAGTGTCATAGAATTATTTTTTTTGCCAGTTGAACAATCTCATCTTTGGACATCTCGACTATTTTTTGAAACTCCACGCCTTCGATGCGCTTGTTGTTGGTTTGAGGTAATAGATGAATATGGGCGTGGGTCACTTCTTCTCCCAGAGTGAGAAATGACGTAAAGCTTGCGCCAATCTGCCGCTCGATTTTTTGGGCAATTTTTTTGGTTATTTCCCAGTATTCTCCGAAATTGGGCACATCAATAACCCAGCGGTAATGTTTTTTGGGGATAACTAAAGCATGTCCTTTAACACGAGGAAATATATCCAAAAAAGCCAGAAAATCCTGATCTTCATAAATTTTATAACTGGGTATTTCTCCTTTCACAATCTTGCAGAAAATACAGTCTTCCATAGAGGTATAATAACAAATATACTAAAGAATAGACAAGAGAATACCATTTGAAAATGACTTTGATATAGGAAATATATTACCCTATTGATTTGGATAACACTAATTGTCATTAATTCTTGACAAGCTATTTTTCTGAATGTATGATAGTGTATGAAAATTATCAATTATCGATACTTCTATGAAAGATAATCAAATGATTTCTGTCCCGCTTGATGTTCCGGCAGTAATGAAAAATGAGTACATTAATAATTATCAACAGATCACCAAAGACAGCGGACGGCTGATGCTGTTTGCCGGCGATCAGAAAGTGGAGCATTTAAATGCCGATTTTTACGGCAAGGATATCAGCGAACAAGATAATGATCCTGTCCATCTTTTTAATATTGCCTATCGCGCCAACATCGGTGTTTTTGCGGCCCAGCTTGGCCTGATCGCCCGTTACGGTGGGGATTTTGCGCATATCCCTTACTTGGTCAAGCTAAACTCCAAAACCAACCTGGTTAAGGCTTCCCAAAAAGACCCGATTAGCGGCCACTGGTATCCGATCAGTAAAATTGTTGAGTTTAAGAAAAACAGCGGGTTGAATATTCTTGGGGTGGGTTATACCGTCTATCTGGGTAGTGAGTCTGAATCAGAGATGTTAATGGAGGCGGCGGCGATGATATATGAAGCTCATCTTTATGGCCTCCTTTCTGTCATCTGGTGCTATCCAAGAGGCAAAGCCGTGACTGACGAAAAAGATCCGGATCTGATTGCCGGTGCCGCCGGTGTGGCCGCCTGTCTTAACGCTGATTTTGTCAAAGTCAACGCGCCAAAGGTCAACGGCGCAAGCGACCCCCAAGCTCTCAAACAAGCGGTCATGGCAGCCGGTCGGACAAAAGTGGTCTGTGCCGGTGGCTCAAGCAGCGATCCGGAAAAATTTCTCAAAACTCTACACGACCAAATCCATGTCGGCGGCACCGCCGGTAATGCTACCGGTCGCAACATCCACCAAAAACCGCAACATGAGGCTGTTAAATTCTGTAATGCTATTTATGCCATCACGGTGGAAAATAAATCTGTCAAAGAGGCGTTAAAAATTTATCAGGGATAAAAAATTATTATCAGTTTTTTAAGTTGATTAAATGAAACGCATTAAAATCGGACTTAACGGATTTGGCCGCATCGGCCGGACTTTCACCCGTATCGCCGCCACTCGGAATAATTTTGATATTGTTCTTATCAATACCAGGAAAACTCCCAACAAGTTGCTGGCTTATCTTCTACAGTATGACTCTGTTTATCACGCTTTTTCCAAAAAAGTAGCTGAAGATGATGATGGTATTATAGTTGACGGTGTCAAAATCCCGACCTCACTCAGTGCCGATCCGGAGGCTATTCCCTGGGATAAATATGGCGTTAATGTGGTAGTTGATGCAACAGGCGCATTTACCAAAAAAGTCGATCTGGAAAAACACCTCAAAGGCAGCGTCAAAAAAGTGATTTTGACGGCGCCGGCCAAAGACGAAGAAACGCCCCATGTGGTATTAGGAGTCAATGACAAGCAGATTGACTGGAAAAATACTACCATTATCTCCAATGCCTCATGTACCACCAACTGCGCCTCACCGATGTTTAAGGTGCTTGATGAAAATTTCCAGATCGTCTCTGCTTTTTTGACCACCACTCACGCAGTCACCATTACCCAAAGCCTGCTTGATGATGCCAGCAAATCGCCCGACCGTTCCCGAGCGGCGATGCTTAATATCGTGCCTTCCACCTCAGGCGCTGCTAAAGCTGTCGTCAAAACCTTGCCTCAACTGAAAGGGAAAATCGAGGTTAATTCCATCCGGGTGCCCGTCCCGACAGGCTCTTTGTCTGATATTTCAGCAGTAGTTAAACGATCAACTACCGTCGAGGAAATCAATGCTGCCTTTAAAAAAGCAGCAGCAACTGATTTAAAGGGCATCCTGAATTACGAGGAGCAGGTTCTTGTGTCATCCGATTACATCGGCTCCCCTTATTCCTGTACATTTGACGCCAATTACACCAAAGTGATCGATGGAAAGATGGTTAAGATATATGGTTGGTATGACAACGAGTGGGGCTATTCGGCCAGACTGGTTGACTTAGTAGAAAAAATTTCCGATCTGTTTTAGTTATCGATTAATTTTTTTCTATGTCTAAAATTACCTATATTGATCAAGCAGAGATAAAAAATAAACGGATTTTACTGCGAGTAGATTTTAACGTCACTCTTAACCCTGATTACACCATTGCCGACGATGAGCGTATCCGGCAGGCTATTCCCACTATTAAGTATTTACTTAAACACCGTAACAAAATCATTCTTGTGTCCCATCTTGACCGGCCCAAAGGCCGCAATCCTAAACTGTCACTGAAGATTGTGTGCCGCCAGTTATCCAATCATTTTCCCCATCTTAAAATCAAACTTGTCGACGATTTTCTGACGGAAAAAAAGGAGACTTTTACTGCTCAGAAACCAAACGAAATATTTGTCCTGGAAAATATCCGTTACTATCCCGAAGAAAAGAGCAACACCAACCATTTTTCTCAAAAATTGGCCGCTTTAGCCGATATTTACGTCAATGATGCTTTTGGTGTCTCTCACCGACCTGACGCTTCAGTAGTTGGCGTTCCTCATTTTCTTCCCTCTTTTGGCGGTTTGCTCTTAAAAAAAGAGATCAGGATGATCTCCAAAGTGATGGACAAACCCGAAAAACCGGTGGTGGCGATTATTGGTGGGGCAAAAATTTCCACTAAAATCCATTTCATTGATAAACTGCTGGAAATTGCCGATCAGGTATTAATCGGTGGCGGGCTAGCGAATACCTTTCTTTGCGCTAAAGGTATCAAGATCGGCAAAAGTTTCTGTGAATACGAACAGACACAAAATGCTCGTAAACTGCTTTTTCTGGCCAAGAAAAAAAAGACAATAATTATTACTCCCGAAGACGTAGTGGTCGCCAAATCCATGACTGGTAATGACAGCCGAGTGATCAAGACAGAAACAGTACAAGCAGGTGACTATATTTTAGACATTGGCCCAGAAACCCAGGCTCAATATGGGGCAATTATCGCCCAAGCAAAAACAATTATCTGGAATGGCCCAGTGGGTTATATCGAAAATCCGGCTTACCGGCGGGGAACAGACTTTATTTATTATGCGATTACGCATAACCCAGACGTTGTCTCGATTGTTGGCGGCGGGGACACCTTAGCCGCTATTTCCAAAAAAGAATATCTGGACAAAATCACCCATATCTCAACTGGTGGCGGGGCGATGCTGGAGTTTATTGAAAAAGGGACTTTACCGGGGATTAAAGCGTTAAAATCTAAAACATAATCCAAATCTCAAAGCTCAAATGGTAAATCTCAAAACCATAACTAAAAACTTAAATCTTATTTAATATTTTTCGATTTTATGGATCGCAATTTAGCTCTAGAATTCGTTCGAGTGACGGAAGCGGCGGCAATTTCGGCAGCCGAATGGATTGGACGGGGTGATAAAAAAGCAGCAGATCAGGCGGCGGTAGATGCGATGCGCAGCCGTCTAAACCAAGTGGATTTCTCAGGTGAAGTGGTTATTGGCGAAGGGGCAAAAGACGAAGCCCCGATGCTCTATACCGGAGAAAAAGTCGGTTGCGGCAAAGAGATTGAGATGGAGCTGGCGGTTGATCCGCTGGAATGTACGGATAGTGTTGCTCACGGCCGTTATAACGCTATTGCGGTGATTGTCACCGGAGCCAAAAATACTCTACTTAAAGCGCCTGACACCTACATGGAAAAAATTGCCGTTGGCCAAGAGGGTGCAGAAGCGATTGATCTCAATGCGCCGATAAAACAAAATTTACAAAAAGTAGCTAAAGCAACCGGAAAAGACATCCGAGAAATCACTGTTATTGTACTTGACCGACCAAGACATGAAAAATTAATAGGCCAGATCCGCGAGGCCGGCGCTCGGGTCCGTTTGATCACCGATGGCGATGTTGCAGCAGCAATTACTACCTGTAACCCTGATAGTGGTATTGATTTGCTGATGGGTACAGGCGGAAGTACCGAGGCGGTTTTGGCGGCCGCGGCAGTTAAAATCATGGGCGGGCAGCTTTTAGCCAGGCTTAAACCCAGAAACGATCAAGATCTTCAAGAGATCAAAAAAGCCGGAATTAAGAACTTAAATAAAGTTTATTCTGTCAACGATTTAGCTAAAGGTAAACAGCTCACCTTTACCGCAACTGGGGTAATTGACGGCCCGTTACTGTCCGGTGTAGTTTTTGAAAAAGCTAAAATCATCACTCATTCGCTCGTCATCCGTGGCGTTTCGGGAACCATCCGCTATATTACCACCCACCACCGCACCACCCGGCTTTAATTTCTTTCTTATTGACAACCAAAAAAATTACCTTTATTCTAAACTATTACTCAATAATTTTATTCTTATGTCTAAATCCAAAAAATCACACCATTCGGTGGAGATGATTGCCGGCGCTATCGTTCTTATGATGTTAATTGTCCTTATCGGATTTGCCTATAGACAAAAAACCGAGGCCTATTCAACTCCCACCTCTACCTACATTCAAGCA
>MGAR01000019.1 GCA_001789805.1 Candidatus Roizmanbacteria bacterium RIFCSPLOWO2_01_FULL_41_22 | reverse complement strand
GGCAATAGCGAAAACCAAATAAATGAAAGCAAACAACACGGCAAAAGCCTTGAAAAAAAAGGTGATGATATTTAGATCGCTCAATGACGGAATTAAGTTTATTATCTCATTCATGGTTTTTTATCACTGTCGCGAATCAATTCATTAATGATGTTAGCGACATTTGATGGTTGCGGTATGTCCATAAACTCAATATTCTGCTCAAATCCCTCTGTTTTTACAAAAACGTCGCCATACTGGAAAAGTGAGCCCAGATATCCGCCAATCTGAGCTGTCACATCACTTATTTTTTCATTATTGGCTGCGGAAAATTCCTTGTATAGGATATTATGAAAATCAATATCGATCACCCGCTGGGTGGTGACAATACCAACATTGTATACCCACAACAAAAAATTCAGCCAAGCGTAGCTAAAAGTAAAAAAAGCAGCAAACAAATTAAAAACGATAAACTGACCGGTGCTAAAATATCTCAACAAAAAAATATCAACTACAATTGAAAGGAAAACCAGTATTAAAACGTTTAAAAGCCAGGGCAGCTGGGTGATCGGGTGTTTTCGCAAGACCAAAATCACCGTTTCCCCATTCCGCTGCGATTCAAAGGTTAGTTTGGGGTAATAACAAATGGCATGGAGAGCTTGATGTGATTCCTTTGGATGAGTGTCCATTACTTCCCATTATAGCATTTTACAAACCAGTTGATAACTATAATCTCTTTGTATATAATAGCTTTGTCTTGGTTACTTGAGCGGTTCGGAACCACCCTTTCCCATCCCGAACAAGGTCGTGAAACGAACCAGCGCCGACGATACTCACTCCAAATCGGAGAATGGGGAAACTAGGTCGTAGCCGAGACTTTTTTTGTGGGTAAAAAATTATTTCAAAAGAGGTTTCTCGATAAAGCGAATATTATCAGGAAAGACAAAAAGCGAGTCATCAACCGGCTTTTTTACACAACTTTTAAGAAGATTGTTGACAGAAGGCGGGCTGATGGGAGAGGCTAAACCAGATTGGGACATGGAGCCGATTAGGCCGTCTAATCCTCCAAATAAATTCATCTTGGTTAAGGAATCAATCAGTGGTAAGTAAGGAGAAATACCGCAGGATTTAGTACCTGACTTTTGCTGATCCACCCACTGGTAAAGACAGTCACCTTTTAATAAAATCTTGGAAATTTCTTCTTTACTCTTTAGTTTGACCAGTACCAGATGACTCTTAATATAGGCCGTGGCCGTCAGGTCGCGATTGGCATAATCGCAAATAAGCGGACCCTGTAAGTCAAATTTTGCCTTGTTTAGAGAATCTTTTTGGGCTTGTTTTACTGCAGGTGAAACGACTTTTTGAACAGCCTCAGGTGGCGCGATTGTTGGCTTTGTTTGGTAAACAAGATTATTTCGGCTAGCTGGATTTTTAAAGATAATCGCCAAAGTAACGATGATCAGAAGGAAAATAAAGATGCTTGTTGATGTTTTTTGAATAAATGTATCCACCAATTTTTTGGTTTTATTTTCCATCATTAAAAAGTGACTCGGTATCTGTTAATGATTTAGAGCGCTGTTCCTGAATCTCACCCAGTTCGCGGCCGACAATGCCGTGCAGATCGCCGTGCATGCCCAGTGTGTGATCAATCACTCTACGCAGACTCTTTTCCTGCTTGGCCCACTTGCCGGCAAACCAGCGTTTTTCTTTTTCTAAATCTTCCTGGAGTGTACTAAAGGCCTCAACAATCGCCTCTATTCGTTGCCTAAACTCAACACCGGTCAGATAATTATATAGTATTTCCATTTTGTCGTTTTTGCCCACTATTGCCGATTTAGCCGCAAACACCTCCAAAATCTGCCGCCGAAGTGCATATGCCAAACCACGGATCATCACGTAAGTACCCACCCACACTCCTTCAAAGTAACCAAAGCCCTCAATATCTTTAGGTAATACCTGACTGATGATTACCGCCAGCTCGGCCTTCATCTGCCGCTGATCTTCTTTTAGTTTTTTTGTCCAATCGGCGCTCCAAGCTTTGGTTCGTTTTGTCTCCCAGACGATTTGTCCGGCCACCCGACCAGAAGCGTTTTTTACAATCTGAATAACATCGGCGCCAACTGTGCCTTTGGCCACTGGTTTCACCTCATCATAAGGAAATTCCTGCCGCAGCGTGTTCTCAAGCTCAAGCTCCAACACTTCCCCCTGCGTCTGCTGTGAACCCTGTTCCAGTTTAATCTTTAATTCGTTATTAACCTTTAACGCATCCTGAAGTTGTTTATCTTTCTCCAACATCTTTAAACGATACTGATCAGCCAATTTTTTCTGCTCTGCTTCTCTGATCTTTTCCTGACTGGCCGCCAACTGTTTTTCCATCTCGATCTTTACCTGTTCTTTTTCCGTTCGCAGCTGACGAAGTAAGCGGTTAGTCTCTAAGATCTGCTCCTGTAAGGCTTTATTTTGACTTTTCAGCTCGTCTCTTTCATTCTGGGTATCTCTCATCTTGAGAGCCGTCTCCTGCTCGATCTTCTTTTTGATCGCTTCTTCAACTTCTTTGGTTTTTTTTACCGTTTCCTCCTGCAGTCGTTTTTTATAAAATATTACTAGCTGCTGTTTTTCTGATTCCGACTGCCGCTTAAACTTTTCGCTCAACTGGTGAGTCAGCGCTTCAGTAAGCGGAATTGGTTTTTTACACGATGGACAAATGATCGAGTTTTCCATAAAAAGGTAGCAGCAAACTAATGTCAATTAAGTCAATTTTTGCAGTATAGCATTTACCAAAGAAAGTACCAAGCCAAATATGATCGCCCACAGCAAGCCGTCGACTTTAAACCCGGGTACGAATCGGCTTATTAGTAAAATGAGAAATCCGTTGACTACCAAAGAAAAAAGACCCAAAGTAATAATATTAAAAGGTAGAGCTAAAAGATTGAGAATGGGTTTAATGAAGGTATTGATGAAACTAAGCATCACCGCCACTACCGCTGCGGTGGTAAAATTGTTGATCCTGACGCTATTGTTTAACAGATAGGCAGTGATCACTACCGCCAGTGTGTTAACGATTAACTTGATTAAAATACCCATAATCAGACAACAACTAAGAAATTATAGATCAAAGATCAGAAACTGCTTCAGACTTTAGCTTTACTTTGATCGGCCGGAGTAGCATCACGCCCAGAGTGGCCAATTTATAGCCAAAACTCATCAAAAAGCCCATCAGAAAATAATGGAGTAAGGAACTGAAAAGATCGCCGATAATAGGCGAGGATAGAAAATCAAGAGAAAGTCCCGGCATCTGAGACTGCCCTAAACCCCCAGTTTGGCTGGGGAGAAAATTGGCGGGGTTCATATTGGGATTTCCGGCTTGATTGGATAAGGGTGATTTCACGATGGTGATTGGTTTGGCGCGGTTGGTAAACACCAGAAAAATACTAATGACGCTGAAGGTCATAATGATTACGCCGGAAGCCAGTAAAATATATCCCCAGGTTCGTTCGTTCATGTCTTTTATAATAGCGTAATAATAATATCCTTGCAAATAATGTAATGATTTTTAGCGCTGCAACAAAGAACTAGCTAGGTGTCTGAAAAAGAAATAGTAGACCACCAGCACCGCAATAACCAGCGATAAAATACCCAGCCAGATTATGATGCGCTGTGTTAACGTTCTTGTCTGTTTAAGGTTATCGTCGTAAATCAAGGCCTCGTTATAACCCAAAATCCACAACCGGCGTAAGAACGATTTAATAAAATTGATCACTGTTTCCATATGCAAAGTCGTTGTGTTGATTTATTTGATAATGCTTATGGTTATAGCACCCGCAGTCATCAGTACAGCTCCAATGACCGTATAAAGCGTTACTTTTTCTTTCAAAATAATTGCCGCCAGGATAATCGTTAATACCAGACTCAACTTATCAATCGGCACCACTTTTGAAGCTTCTCCTATCTGAAGAGCCCGGAAATAAAAAAGCCACGATAAGCCAGTGGCTATCCCGGAAAGGATTAAAAAGATCAGGGAAAACCGCGATATTCCACCTAGCTGTTTATGAACGCCTTGGGCAAACACAATCCCCCAGGCAAATAGGAGAATGACTACGGTACGAATGGCGGTGGCCAGATTGGAGTTGACGTCTTTGACCCCGATCTTGGCCAAAATCGCCGTTGCCGCCGCAAAAACCGCGGACATGAAAGCATAAAACAACCAGTTCATATTTTTTTAGTATACCATTAAAGATCTTAAGAGAAGGTTGAACTAAGGCAGATTAAGTTTAAATTAAGACAGCACTACCAACCCCCGAGGTTGATAGAGTATTTTTTCATTTAAGAGGTAGTGAGTGCGTACGAATTTGTGAAGCAAGAGTACCCAGAGGATCAGAAAAATCGCTCGGTGATAAAGGTATTGGTTCAATTCTTGAATCAATAGTCAGAGAAATTTGTCTAAGCATCACCATTTCTTTAATATAATCTTTTCCAAAACTTGGCGAGACGATACAAACATCTATGTCACTATAGTTTTTTGCTTTTCCTCTCGCATGGGAACCAAAAACTGAAGCTTTGGAAACAAAGATTCCCGACGCTTTAACCTTATCAACGAACAGCTGTGCTTTACTAATAGCGTTGCTCATATTTTATCATTAAATTCTTTATATAATTTTTTACTAACAGCCAGCCATTTTTTAGCATATTCGTGTGTCGCCTTTTTATAGAATTTAAATTTATAATCGTCATAGCGCGCGGCAATATTGAAAGTGGAAATTTCGGTAAGTTGGAGCTTACAATCCAATATTCAATATTTGTCATTGGCGATTATTATACACTATTTCTCACTGCCTAATTTACGTTTTATTGATTTAGTTAACGGTAATGTGTTTTTGGACAGTTCAAAATTAGCAAATCAGGACAGCATTATCAACTCCCGAGGTTGATAGAAATTTTATAATAAGAGGTTAATTTACTACAACGGTAAAAACCTTTTTGAACACTCACCACCAGAGGTGGTGGATATTGTAGATTAAACATCTTGCATATCAATTCACACCATGTAAATTTGGTAAACCTTTCTGATTTGACGCAATAACAAGGCTTTCGCTGTTACGTATTATGATTTTTTCCAGCCAAAAAAAACACTATCTGGGTGTCACTTTGAAAAACAAAGTTTTGCAGATAGTGTTTGGGTTAAAATTCGTTATCTGTTTGGTCTAAAACCGCCGTTTCTTGAGGCTTCTCGAGGCCTGGCAACATTCACCACCAATTTCCGACCTTCGATCTCAAATTCACTCATCTGCTCGATCGCTTTTTTAGCCGATTCTTCGTTGGCAAAAGTCACAAATCCAAAGCCTTTTGATCTTCCACTCATCCGGTCAGTGATGACGATTGCTTCGACGATCTCGCCAAACTGGGCGAACATCTCACGCAGAGAATCGTTGTTAAGAGACCACGGAAGATTCCCGACAAACAATTTTTTGTTATCCATTATTTTTACTTCACCCCCTTTCTGGAAAATACTTTATCAAATCGATAAGCTATGTTTTGGTTCACCTTGTGGGTAAGTTGCCAAGTAGATATTATTTTTGCCACTCTCATGATAATTAAAATTAATGCAGCTTAAGAACGTAGATGTTTTGTCCACTCTGACGCAAACATACTAAATCTTTCAGCCCAACTTAGGTAAGTATAACAGAGGCATGTCAAATAGTCAATAACCCGCCTCAAACTTGGATTTTTGAGAACAAATAATAATTATTCATACCGCAAAGCTTCAATCGGCTGTAATTTTGCCGCCTTTTGCGCCGGATACCAGCCAAACACAACGCCGATTACTCCCGACACACCCATTGCCAGGGCAACTGCCGAAACTGAAATTGTAAAAGGCAAATTAATTACGGCTGAGATTATAAAAGAAATTACCACGCCCAAGAGCATCCCCAAAGCCCCGCCGGCAAAAGTCAAAATAATTGATTCGATTAAAAACTGAGTATGATAGTCTTTTTCTTGGCGCCAAGCGCTTTTCGCAGACCAATCTCCCGCGTCCGTTCAGTCACCGTCACCAGCATGATATTCATAATGCCAATTCCCCCAACCAGCAGGGAAATGGCGGCAATTCCCGACAAAAGCGCGGTAAAAGTGCCCGTTACCTGGGAGGCGGTATTTAAAATGTCATTTTGGGAAAAGATCATAAAATCGGCCTGAGAAGGGTCGGTTAGTTTGTGGCGGGCTAACAATAGATAGCCCACCTGATTCTGGGCATCAATCATCACATTCTCGTTATTGGCCTCAAGAGAAATCGAACTCAAATAATCCACTCCAAACAACAACTTTTGGGCGGTAGTAAGAGGCATATAAATCACATCATCCTGATTTTGAAAACCGCTGCCGCCCTTGGCCTCGGTGACGCCAATAACGCGCACCGCCTGACTATTGACGCGGATATTTTGACCGATTGGGTTAGCCCCGGCGCCAAATAGATCCGTCACCACCTGCGGCCCCAGCACCGCCACTTTAGCCAAACTGTCAAGGTCGCGCTGGCTGATAAACAAACCGCTGGCGACATTGATTTTACGGACTTGGCTGTAGACGGGCGCGACTCCGACAATCTGAGTGTTGGTATTATTGCGGCCGGCGGTCACCTGACTTCGCCGGGACAGTTCCGGAGAAACATTTTTCACGGCTGTCACCTCAGGAGAACTCATAATCGCTTTTGCATCCTCATACGTCAGAGTGGTGGAGCCGCCAATTGCTCCTCTTACTCCTCCGCTACTTTGTGATCCCGGGCTTATAGTTAGTAAATTTGACCCCAAGGACTGAATCTGGTTTTCTACCGCTTTCTGACTGCCCTGACCCAAGGAAATAAGAGCAATCACGCTGCCAATGCCAATGACAATGCCCAGCGTTGCCAGGGCGGTACGCATTTTATTGATAGTCAGTGTTCCGATGCTTTCCCAAAACAATTCCGTTATATCCATAAGTTATGTTTGATCAATCTTACCGTCCAAAATTTTGATAATCCGTCTGGCATGTCTGGCAATATTTTGTTCGTGAGTAATCATTACAATCGTATGCCCTTGTTTATTTAACAACTGAAAAATCTGCATGATTTCTTCTCCCTGCGCGGTCGCTAGATTGCCGGTTGGTTCATCTGCTAGCAAAATGCTGGGATTCATCGCCAAACCGCGGGCGATTGCCACCCGCTGCTGCTGTCCACCGGACAACTGACTTGAAGTATGCTCCATCCGATTTTCCAACCCCACCATGGTAAGGTATTTTTTTGCTCGCTCCAACCGCTCTTGTTTGGGAATACCGGTGTAAGCCATCGGCAACATCACATTTGCCAAAGCGGAAAAGCGCGGCAGCAGATTATATGATTGAAAGATAAACCCGATTTTTTTGTTGCGGATATCAGCCAGTTCATCTTCATTAAGCCGACTTATATCGTATCCATCAAGGGAGTAGGTGCCGTGAGTGGGCAAATCCAAAGCTCCCAGGATATGCATCAGTGTAGACTTGCCAGACCCCGACGGCCCCATTATTGCCACAAACTCACCCTTTTTGATCTCAAAACTAATGTCATTTAAGGCAGTTGTCTCTACGTCAAAATTTTGATAGATCTTGGATAAATGGGAAACGCTGATCATAGGTAAGTTAATTAACGGCCAAGACGAAAATTCCCACTACCGCCTCGGGTACCGACAAAACCTCCGCTAAAAGGAGAGGAGCTGGTGGTTGTGGTGCTGCTATTTTGGGTACCGGTAATGACGGTATCACCTTCTTTGAGTCCGGAAACTACTTCGGTCTGGGTATCTAAGCTAAGACCTGTCTCCACCGGTACTTGCTGTTCTTTTCCGTTGATAAGCACTCGCACATAGCTTTGATCACCGATAGTTTGGATGACAGCAGAAGGCACCAGCAACACATCTCCCTTACTGTCAATGATGATATTGGCGCTGGTGGACATATTGGGCAGAATCTGCGGCGCTCCAGTGTCAAACCGGATGATCACCGGGTAACTGGTAACACCGCTACTGACCGTGCCTATCCGGTCAACCGTCATCACTTGGCCGGTAAACGTTTTTCCTTGAATGCTGTCCAAAGTAACGGTCGCCTTCATCCCGGATTTGACTCTAGTCACATCAACTTCCGAAAGATTATAGGAAGCTAACGGTAGATTATCATTTTGAATTACCGCTATTTGCTGATTTGTTCCGGCATTATTGGTGCCTGAGGTGGTGCTTTGTCCGCTACTGCCATTAATGACCATCCCCTCAACCACAACCAAATTATTGACTGTTCCATCCATTGGCGCAGTCACTGTGGGTGAGGAAAGTTGATAAGACAACCAGGCGCTATTAAGCGCACTTTGCGCTTGGGTAATTACCGCTTGCTGGTTCTTGTATTTGGCCTCAGTTGCCAGCCAGTCGTCCTTGGCGATATGAAATTCCGGCAAAGCGCGATTAGTTTCGTTGGCCGATCCGTCGGCATTTTGATAAGTCGAATTTGTGGCTAAATTAAAAAAAGTGTCCCATTTGGCAAACATATCCGACTGCAGAGAATATGCTGTTGCTTCTACGCTACTTAAAGAATTTTTAGCCGATAAATAACTGGACCAGGCCTGAGCGTTTTGCTGTTCACCTTCTTGATCCAAAGAGACTTCTAAAATTTTATCGCCTTTTTTCACCAGTTGTTCGTCTTTAACATAGATGTTGTTTACTGTACCTGAGGCTTGGGTGGTGATCTTGATGATATTGGCGCTCAGCACCGTCCCTGAAGTGGAAACCATTGAGACGATCGTACCCCGTTCCACCTTGGCGGTCTGATACTGTGTCTTATTATTTTGCCCCGCCATTATCCGCCAGATTATCAGGCTGGTAACGAATATTCCCCCGGCAATCAACAGCAATTTCTTTCTTTTTTGCACGAAGACAAGTAATGACTGCATAATTCAAATAATAAATCGTGATACTGAAAATCAGCTGAAGGTTATTCAAACAACCTGAATGCAGACGGATCCCTGATAAACTTGCCAGAATATCCGCGGGTATTTTTAACATATACCTCGATGCCGTTTCGATCATCCACCTGCTGATAAGCCGAATTTTGTTTTAAAGCATTATAATAAGCAGATTTCAATTTATCATTTAAATTCACGTCGCTTTTGCGAATGATGATGTAATCGGCCTTCTCGTACTTGGTCTGGTTTGCCAAAATCTGCGTTGGCGATATTCCCACCTGCTTATAGGCCGGATCAAAGAAAAAGTGATAAAAATACTCCCTCTCGGTAAAAAAAGGGGCAATCGAGCCGGTTGAGGCCACTTTAATCTGGTCGTCGGCCAGTTTATCCCGCCAGTATAAAACCGTTGCCAATGTCTGCCGGTTTACCCGGGACAGCGGATAGCGCTTAAAGGCGTATCGGTAAGTGGTAAAGATGCTGACTGCTAAGAGTAATATTGCGAGCACCGGTATTTTTTTGGGAAAAGCCGGCAGGATTTGTTGCAGACGGTTAAATCCATAGATTGCTGAGATAATGACAAACGGCAAAATCAGGGCAGTGTAATGAAAATACATTTGCCGCATGTTGGAATTGGCCGACAGCAGAATCAATAAAAACTCAGGCGCGGCAATCAAAAGCGCAACCGGGGCAAACAGCGAAATAAATCCCAACGGATAAAGGACGGTCAGAAGATACTTAATGCTATTTAAAGAAAATAATTGACGCAAAAGCGCCAACGGATAGCGAAAGTCATAATACTTCATTGCAAATGACGAGGCGCTGTTATAAAAGGGTATCACTTGAAACGCGATAAATAAAAATAAAACAGCGCTGCCAGCCCCCAAGATGATGTAAAACTTTCTTTTTTTATGCCTAAAATAAAGATATACCGACAAAAAAACTACCAGTAGAGAAACGTTTTCTTTAGCAAGTAGAGAAATCAGCACCAAGATTAAACCCATTAAGTCGTTGTTTTTTTCGCTTTTTAAAGGCCGCATGGCCAAAAAATAAAAAGCAAAAAGCAGGCCGGTGGTGGCAAAAGTAACGGCATGAAAATCAAACAAATTGGCAAGCTGCATCGGGTAATAGTTGAGGTATAAAAAGGCAAAGAGCGCTGCCAGCCAGGGCTTGACTAATACTTTTTTGGCAATTAAGAAAACTGCCCAGGCGCCAAGCGCCAGAATGATGCTTTGGGCCACCAGTAAGATGACGGGGGTCTGATGGATGAGATAAAATGGGGCAAGTAGCGCCATTATCGGATCAAAATGAATGGCAAATCGAGAAATTATGACGGCTAAATCCGGGTGGGTCATGGTAAGAATCCGGCCACGGGCCGTGTTATAAACTACCTGATCCATGATTCCCAGGTCGTAATAATGAGCGTGCAGATTATTTAACCGGTTGATGGAGAAATAGGAAAAAACCAAGCTGTAGAGGAAGATCAAGAAAATGACCACCAGAAATGGGGCTTGTCGATATGTGCGCAGAAATTCTTTCATCTTGATAATCGTAAACTTCATCGCGCTAATGAACAATGAAATTTGCTGTTATGATATCTAAACTTTTGACTTTTAACATTTGACTTTTGACTTATTTTAAATATATATCAAAAAACTGTAATGAACGGGACATTGCCAGATCAAACGCCGGTTCGGCGATATTATGGTCGGCTCCTTCATAGGTGTATAGTTCAACTTTTTTATTGTTTTTTTTCAATTTGTCAAAAAGCATTTGGGAAAAAGACAGCGGCACCTCTTCGTCGGCCGTGCCATGATGCAGCTGAACTGGGGCAATAATATCAGCAACATAAAAAGTGGGGTCAAGCGCGTTCCAAAAAGCCGGATTACTTTGCGGAGTGCCGTTTTGATTGATGATCGACTGCCGACTGCGATTGCGTAAAGACAGCTCGCGACCTGAAGGCCGGTAAGGCACGCGCCGATGCCAGTTGTTTATTAGGTCATCATAAGACCCCACTACCCCGGCCCAGATAACGACGGCCTTGATGTCATCCGGACGCACCACCAGATCGCGAAGCGCAATATTGCCGCCCATCGAGTGACCCCAAACGCCGATTTTTTGGGGATTAGCGTCAATATATTTTTTTATTGAGAAGAGGGCGTTCAGATCATCAACAGTGTAGGCCGGTGAATAATACGTTCCTTCCGGTTCTCCTTCCGAGTTGCCATTGCCGCGAAAATCGGGTTTAAAAACAATATAACCATTCCTGGCAAATGCGTCAACATAAGCGACATATCGTTCTGTGGTTTGATAAACCTCGGGCGGAATGTAACCGTGGTTAAACAGAATCACCGGCCAGCCGTCTTTTGGTTTTTCTCCCTGCGGCACCGTCATTAACGCGTAGATCTTCAGTCCATCTGAGAGATAAGAGGCCAGATAACGTTCGTAATTACGTCCAGGAGATAAAGTTTCTTCAATCATAATTTTACTTCCCGGATACGACCGGCTCCGCATCACCTCAATTGCCAAAGGGTGTAATCGTTGGACTGCCGCTGTTGGAGCGGGATTAGCATCGCTGGTCACTTTTGACGATATGGTTTTACACCTTACTACAGCCGTAATACCAATCAGTAAGACCAACAGAAAAATCCCTATGACTGTCTTTTTCATAAAAAATGTTTTAGTTAATTTTTAGCGGTAGATGAATGGTGAAGGTTGTCCCTTGGCCAGGCCTGCTCTCCACCGCCACTGTCCCTTTATACAGATCCAGAATCTCTTTGGCAATGGCCAGACCCAAACCATAACCTTCAATTTTAGTTTTTGATCGCGACTTGTCTGCCCGATAAAAACGTTCAAAAATATGGGGCAGGTCTTTGGCGCCAATACCCGCCCCTTGATCGCTGATCGATACTTGCGCCTTGGAATCTGTCTTAATGGCGGTAACACGGATAACGCTTTTGGCCGGGCTATATTTTATCGCATTATCCAAAAATATCACTAACATCTTTAACAATCTTTCCCTATCTCCAACCAGCGAAATCTCACTTAACGTCGTTTCTATCTTCACCTGCTTTTGTTTACCTAGGTATTTAACGCTTTTTATCGCATCTTGAATGACCTGCGTTAGCGACAGCTCTTCCAGCAGCTGTTTTTTTACGGTGTTTAGGGTCGCCAGTATCAGCAGTTCATCAGCCAAAGTGACCAGCCTGTTGACATCTTCCAGGTTGGCATTCAGCACTTCTTTTGCCTGTTTTATATCTAAATTCTTATCACGCAAACTCACTTCTACCGCGGTTTTTAAAGCGGTAAGCGGCGTCCTCAGCTCATGGGAGGCATCGGCCACAAACTGATTTTGTTTATCGACCATCGTTTTTATTGGTGAAAGTGTTCGTCCGGCCAATAGATAACCAGCGGCTGAGGTCATCAACAAGATAAATAAATTGACATAAACGAGATACCATCTCACCGCGCTCTCGGTTAGTGCCAGATCTTGCCGGTGCATCTCGAAGTTGGGTCGAAATCCGGGATTTAAACCACGCATCAACTGGAGACGGCCTTCCAACCGCTGCTCATTTCTTTGCAGCTCCCGGGCGAGAAGGGTATAGACCGTCAGACTAAAAATAATACTCACCACTAGACTGATTAACACATACCAGATGGTAAGTTTAAGGCGCGCTGATTGAAACATTAGGTTTTATCACTAATCTTATAACCAAAACCGCGCACTGTCTGAATCAAAGACTGTTTTTTTGGAAACGGCTTGTCAATCTTCTGTCTTAGCTTTTTGATAAACACCTCAAGCGTATTGGGCAGAATATCAGCGTCATAATCCCAGACATGGGCAATAATCTGATCTTTTGACAAGGTGATGTGTGGATGCCGCATCAGGTATTCGAGTATGGCCAGTTCTTTTTGGGAAAGATTGATTATTTTCTGGTTGCGTTTGACTTCAAAGGTGCGCGTATTAATCTGCAGGTCGGCAATTTTTAACACTTCGCCAATCACGGTTTTTGGTCTTCTTTTTAAAGCGCGGATCCGCGCCAACAGTTCAGCGAAAGCAAACGGCTTCACCAGATAGTCATCAGCCCCCGAGTCCAGGCCATCTACTTTATCTTGAAGCTGATCTTTGGCAGTCAGCATAATCACTGGCGTGTGAATTTTTTCTAAACGGATTTTCCGGCAGATCTCAACGCCGTCCATCCCAGGCAACAGCCGGTCTAGGATAATCAGGTCGTAATCCTCAGTTGCCGCCAGATCAAGACCCGATTCCCCATCATACGCCACATCCGCCGCATAGGTTTCCTGTTCCAGACCTTTTTTTATGGAGTTGGCGATCCGGTGTTCGTCTTCGATAACTAAAATTCTCATGGAGAAAATTATAATCTTTCCCAGCTGAAAATTGGCTGAATAAATGACTTATTTTATTTATATTGTCCTTCCAGCATTAGTCGCTATATAAATTCAACTAGCTCTTACAATTAATACACACTTATGCTACAATTCTAAATTCAAAAAAAATGGCCAATATATCGGTAGTTGTACCTGTTTTAAACGAAGAGGGAAATCTTAAACTGTTGATTTACCGTCTCCTTGATGTGCTGAAAAAACACACCGATCGGTATGAAATAATTCTGGTCGATGATCATTCGACAGATAAATCCAAACAGATCATTGCTGATTTTGCCAAAACCAATCCAGTCAGGTATTTCTTAAAAAAAGGAAAGATTGGCAAAGCCCAGTCGCTGATGGAAGGTTTTTCTTACGCTAAGTATGATCTGGTTGGTTTCATTGACGGGGATCTGCAGTACCCACCTGAGGCAATCGCGGAAATGTTAACAAAAATAGCTGCAGGCGCTGATGTTGTGGTGGCCAATCGTCATGAAAGCCGCGTCAGTCTGAGACGAAAAGTCATCAGTTACGGCTTCCGCTATCTTTTTGGCCGATTTCTCCACGGGTTAAATTATGATGTCCAGTCTGGTCTTAAGCTGTTTCAAAAAGTTATTATTCAGCGGCTTACTCTCCACCCTTCACCTTGGACTTTTGATCTGGAATTTCTCACTAAAGCCCGCAATGCCGGCTATCTGATTGCCGGCGTGGATATTACATTCTCTAAACGCTATAGCGGACAGCCAAAAATCAGTCTTTTTAAGGCGGCAGTTCAGATGGGCTGGCAGGCGCTAAAAATCAAAATGCTGGGCAATGAGATAGTCCCGCTTCTGCCAAAACAAATCGCAAAAGAAGGAGAAGGCTTTCATTATCGCGGGATTAAGTATGTTCACCACACAAAATTGCACCACTCAGAAAGTGCTTTTCACCGCTTGTCAAGATGGCAGGTCGTGGTCATAATTTTATTATTGGCCATCGTCGTGATTGGCTTAATTTATCACTGGCATACCGCTATTGTAATTTTACTCGCGTTGTTAACAGTGCTTTATTTCCTTGATCTTTTTTTTAATTTCTTTCTGATCTATCGCAGTTTTTCCAAAGATCCGGAAATTAAAATACCCAAAGAGGAAACCGACCAGCTCAAAGACCGCGATTTGCCTGTTTATACGATTTTTTGTCCGTTATACCGCGAATGGGATGTCTTGCCGCAGTTTGTCACGGCAATGAGCCGCCTTGATTACCCAAAAGAAAAACTGCAGGTAATGCTCCTGCTTGAGGAAGACGACACCGACAGCCTCAAACATGTTAAAAACTACCATCTGCCAAGCTATTTTGAACTGCGGGTCGTGCCGCATTCACTTCCCAAAACCAAACCCAAAGCTTTAAATTATGGCTTAAAATTTGCCAAAGGCGAGTATGCGGTCGTCTATGATGCGGAAGATATTCCCGAGCCGCGACAACTGAAAAAAGCACTGATCGCTTTTAGCAAAGTCGATCCCAAGGTGGTTTGCATTCAAGCAAAACTTAATTTTTATAATCCTCATCATAATGTGCTGACGCGCATTTTTTCTGCGGAATATTCGCTGTGGTTTGATCTGGTTCTGACCGGATTACAGTCAATCTCCGCCCCGATCCCTTTAGGCGGCACTTCCAATCATTTCCGGACAAAAGACCTGCATACCCTGCAGGGCTGGGATTCTTTTAATGTGACTGAAGACTGCGACTTGGGGATGCGTCTGGTGAAAAGAGGTTATCTGACAGCAGTGATTGACTCGATGACCTTGGAAGAAGCCAATAGCAGTGTCAAAAACTGGTTTTTCCAGCGCACCCGCTGGATAAAAGGCTATCTGCAAACCTACCTGGTGCACATGAGAAAACCACGCGCATTCTTCAAAGGTATTAAAAACCCCCATTTAGTGACCTTTCAGTTGATAGTGGGTGGGAAAGTGTTGTCGATGTTTATCAATCCGCTGATGTGGACGATCACGATCGTTTATTTTACACTTCGCCCTTATGTTGGTACGTTTATTGACTCTTTTTTCCCGGCCCCGGTGCTTTATATGGCGGTGTTTTCCCTGGTATTTGGCAACTTCCTCTATATGTATTACTACATGATCGGCTGTGCCAAGCGCGAATATGACGATATCATCAAATATGTTTTTCTGGTGCCTTTTTATTGGCTGATGATGAGTGTCGCCACCTGGCACGCGGTCTATCGGATCATTAGAACTCCACATTACTGGAACAAAACTCCCCACGGCCTCCATCTGAAACATAAAAAAGGTTCTCTGCAGGCAAAAACAGTGATTGGGAAGGAGTTAGTAGATCAAAAACTGACGGCATATCCAATCGAACTACCGGTAGGTTTTATAAAGAAAGACTAATATGTTTTCGCTTGTAATTCCGATTACAAATGAAAATGAACCTGAATATGTGATTAAAACAGTATTGAAAGAAAAAAATAATGATAGCAACCAGCATTAAATTAAGACAAAAACTTCCTTTAATAATTACGCTATCTTTAGCCATAATCGCTGGAGTAATAAGTTTATTATTATATTTTGGAAATGGACAAAATATTATATATGGGGACGCACGATCACACCTTAATATTGCTAGAAGAGTTTTTGATAGCACAAACCCAGGCCTAGCTCAACTAGGAGGAGTCTGGCTTCCTTTACTGCATTTATTAATGTTACCTACAATTACAAATAACTTTTTTTGGCATTCAGGTCTTTCGGGAATAACTGTTAATTTTCCAGCCTTCATTTTGTCTGTTTTTTTCTTATTTAAAATTGGTGAACTGTTGTTTAAGAATAATCGATTAGTACAAATATTGATCCCACTGCTATATATTCTTAACCCTAATATTCTTTATATGTCAACTACCCCTATGACCGAAGTTCTGTTTATAGCTACATTTACCGGTAGTATATATTTTCTTCTTCAATGGACCATAAAAGAAAGACTTATAGATCTAGTAATTTCTGGATTTTTTTTCTTCTTAACATCGGTTAATAGATATGAAGGCTGGTCCATTGGACTAAGTGCTGCTATCTCAATAGTATTAATTTCACTTGTTACCGGAAAGAAAAGAAGTAAAGTAGAAGGAAATGTCATTCTTTTTTCAACAATTGCGTTTATAGGAATTTTATTTTGGTTAATATGGCAATTAATAATCTTCAAAGATCCTTTATATTTTCTCCATAGTATATATTCATCCAAATATCAAACTCTATCTGGAATAGAAAAGGGCGGTGGTAACGTTTTCTATAATAATTTTGGTTTATCTTTTTTAGGATACTTATATGCTGTAATGGAAAACGTTGGATATTTATATGCAATATTAGCGTCATTTGGATTCATATTAACATTAATAAATATGTGTAAATTTATTATAAATAAAAAGGGTTTAAAACAAGAATTATATATCTTTATTCTCTTTATACTAATAACCCCATTTTTATTTCTTTCTTATGCTGTGTACAAAGGTAATGTGCCTCTTGTGGTACCTCAATTAAATAACGGAACATTTAACATAAGGCTGGGTATGTATATGATTCCATCTGTTACGATTTTAATATTATTTCTTGTTAAAAAAATTGCATGGAAAAAATTATTCCTGATTATAATATTAACTGCTCAATTGGCTTTATTCTCAAAAAACTTTATATTTCCTATTACTTTACAAGCTGGTAATGAGGGTATTGAATCTAAGATAGAAGTGGCTAAATGGTTTAAAAATAATTATAAAGGAGGCAAAATATTAGCCTCTTCAGCTACAGGAGATCCTCTCCTTTTCGATTCTCATTTGCAACTTAAGGAATTTATTACAGATGGATCTGCAGAATTATTCACTAAAACTTTAGAAGAACCTCGAAAATATGTTGAGTATATTGTTATGTCAGCAAGCCCGGTAGATAGAACAAGAGACTTGGTATATATAAAGTTTTCCCTCAATAGACAACTGTTAAATAATTATCAAGTAGTTTTTACCAACAAAGCTTTTGAAATTCTCAAATTGAAAAATAAATAATAATTTCACGCGCAAAAAAATTGCTATTTTACTTTTTTAAAAAAAATGAAAAACTACATAAATATATTATTTATAGGTTTATTTACTGCCATAACTGTTTTTTTCTTAACTTTTGTCTTTTTAAATGGTTTTCCAGATATTTCAGTTGATTCTCACTCTCTGTTGACTTTCTTTATTATCCTCTTGTCCCTTATTTTTTCTTTACAGGGAATATTTACTTTGGTTTGGATGCTTTATGCTTGGGAGGATCCAGACTATGTCAAACAGCATAAATCGCCGGAAGAGTTTACGTCCCAAAAATTCTCTTTCACTGCTCTTATACCTGCTAAAAATGAAGAAAAAGTCATTCAGGACACGATAAAAGCGGTAAACAAAATCAGCTACCCTGATGAGCTTAAAGAGACTCTGGTTCTGTGCAGAATCGGTGATGAAGGAACTATTGCGAAAGCACAAGGTGCCATCAGGGAAATAAATAAAAAAAATGTCCGACTAATTCTTTTCAATAGCTATCCCATCAACAAACCTCATGCCTTAAATAATGGGTTGAAGGAAGCCAAAAAGGAAATCGTAACCGTTTTTGACGCGGAAGACCAGCCTCATCCCGATATTTATAATATTGCTAATACATTATTAGTAAGAGAGAAAGTAGACGTTATCCAATCGGGAATTCAGCTTATTAATTATAGATCACATTGGTTTTCTGCCTTAAATGTGATGGAATATTTTTTCTGGTTTAAATCGGGTCTTCATTTTTTTTCAAAATTCGGTAAAGTAATCCCTTTAGGAGGAAATACTGTATTTATTAAACGGAATTGGTTAGAAAAAATTGGAGGATGGGATGAGAATTGTCTGACAGAAGATGCAGATATTGGTTTCCGACTGACGAAAATCGGAGCAAAAACACGGGTGATCTATGACGAAAAACACACCACTCAAGAAGAAACACCTGTAGACATTGCAAGTTTTATCAAACAAAGAACTAGATGGAATCAGGGATTTCTACAAATTTTTTTGAAAAACGAATGGAGCAAACTACCTAAGACTCGCCAAAAAATTACCGCTGTTTACGTTCTTCTTTCTCATCAAATCCAAACCTTTTTTTTACTATATATTCCTTTTGCTATCTGGTTTGCTTTTACTCAGAAGATGCCAATCATAGTTTCCCTTTTTTCCTTTGTGCCATTTTTCCTTTTCTTACTCCAAATTGTTACCTTTATAGTGGGTTTTTATGAGTTTACGAAGGCTTACAAACAGAAATTTACGTTCTGGATGCTAATCAAAATAATAATAACTTTTTACCCCTTTCAACTGCTATTAATGATTTCTTCATTTAGAGCCTTGTATCGAGTGATCTTTAGTCAAAACGCCTGGGATAAAACCTTACACACAAACGCCCATAGAGGAATGGTCGGCGTATCAATAACTTAAACAATATGCTAGACAAACTAAAGCAACACAAAAACGAATTACTAATGCTCGCTGTCCTCTTAATCATTTCCGGGATAGCCCATGGTTACAATATGTTCCATTACCCATATTATGAGAATGATGAGGGAACATATATGTCTCAAGCGTGGTCACTACTCACTCAAAATAAACTTGCACCTTATACCTACTGGTACGACCATGCTCCAGCAGGCTGGATTCTTATCTCTTTATGGATAAAATTAACTGGAGGTTTTTTTACCTTTGGTACTTCTGTAAATTCAGGACGGGTCATCATGCTTCTTTTACACCTGGGTACAACTGCTCTACTATTTTATATAGCTAAAAGATTAACTGGTAGATCGCTCCCTGGGATCATAGCGGTGCTAATTTTTTCTTTATCTCCGCTTGCTATTTATTTTCAGCGACGTGTGCTTCTGGATAATATTATGATATTTTGGGTATTCCTGTCTTTAGCAATGTTACTGAAAGAAAAGCTCAAGCTAACCAATATTATTACAAGCGCAGTATTTTTTGGAATAGCTGTCCTTACAAAAGAAAATGCAATATTTTTTACCCCTGCTTTTGTTTATGTAGTTTACCAGAAAGCTCACGAACACCATAAAAATTTTGCAATTATTAAGTGGCTAGCTGTATCTGGATTAATCATATCTTTCTACTTTTTATATGCGCTTCTTAAGGGTGAATTTTTTCCTGCAGGTTTTTTAGACCAAAGTTCACATGTCAGCTTGCTCACCACACTGTACGATCAATCGAAACGCGGTTCTGATTATCTATTCTGGAACAGAAATAGCGATTTTTATACTAATTTACTTGAATGGTTATCTCGTGATAAATTTACAGTTATTTTAGGAAGTATTGCTGTTTTTATTAATATTTTACTTAGTTTAAAGAAAAAGTCATTACGGATCCCTGCTTTTTTTACATTTCTTTATTTTCTTTTTTTAATAAGTGGAAAATTAGTAATTGATTTTTACATAATACCATTAATTCCTCTTCTGGCTCTTAATATGGGAGTGTTAATTGATCTTGCGATCAAACAAATATCATTTAAAAAACAGTTAATTTACAATTGCTTATCTCTTGTTTTCTTACTGGCAATATCTGCTTATTTGGTCAGTTTTTCCATGGTGCAATATACAAAAGACGAAACTACACCACAAGTAAACACTATTGAATGGATAAAAAATAATTTAGCCAGTGATAGTTATATTGTCATTGATGATTCAATTTACTTAGATTTGCATGAGAAAAGGTTCTCTGGTGACAGAATTTTCCCAAATGCAGATTGGGCATGGAAAGTAGAAAAAGATGAAATGCTAAAAACGAAAAAATATAACAACGACTGGAAAAGAGTTGAATATATAGCCCTTTCGCATGAGATATTAAGACAAATGAGATTATTTAAAAATAACTTTATAGAAAAAGCGTTTATAAATTCATTCCCTGTAGTTGAATGGGAAAAGGATAGCACTTCATATTTTGACATTGATAAATACCTCAGTACAAATGGTGATTGGATGAGCATTTATAAAGTAAAAGATAAAGAGTCAATTGCTTTAGATGATTCTTGGAAATTTTACAAAGAGAATTTCATTATTTCTTATGGTCGGGTTATTGATCCTTCAAATTATTCAACCACTTCGGAGGGGCAATCATATGCTATGCTTAGGGCGGTCTGGCAAAACGATAAGCCGGTATTTGATGGAGTTTGGGCCTGGACAAAAGATCATTTTCAATACAGAATACAGGATAAATTATTCTCATGGTTATGGATCAAAGACGACGAAGATTATAAACTTGGCGATTCTGCTTCCGCCTCTGATGCGGACGAAGATATTGCATTGACTTTACTTTTTGCTTATAAGAGATGGGGCGAAGAAAAGTATCTTATTGAAGCTAAAGAAATCATCAATGATATTTGGAGTCAAGAAGTAGTTTTAATAAACGGTCATTACTATTTGGTTTCCGGTTCTGGTGCAAGCAGAGATGACGGGTTTTTATTAAATCCCTCCTATTTTTCTCCAGCGACTTACCGGATATTTGCCCAGGTTGATGAGAATCATCCTTGGAACAAACTTGCCGATGATAGTTATTATTTATTCAATAAAATCGACAAATTAAATAATAACACAATGGGATTATCTCCTAACTGGTTACTTATTGATAAAGAAACAGGCCTAATTTCATCTCCTGGAAAATATTTTCAAAATAAGGATGACATAGATTTTTATGGTTTCGATGCTTTTCGGATAATGTGGAGAATTGCTATTGATGCAATCTGGTTTAATGAACCACAAGCTTATGAGTATCTAAAAAAAGTAGAACCGTTTTATACAAAAGAATGGATTACAAACAATAATTTTTCGGCAGTTTATAGTTTAGATGGTACAAGGAAAGTACCATATAGTAATATTAGCACTAATGTTGGCGCATTATCTGTCTTTACTATAACCAACAAAACATTGGCAACAGAAATTTTCAATAAACTTTTTGAAAAAGAGTATAATTATGATTTAGGTTACTGGAAAGATAAAAACAATTACTATGATCAGAATTGGGCATGGTTTGGATTAGCTTTGTATAGTGACAATTTACCTAATCTGTGGGAGAAAGGAAATAAATAAATCCTTATGAGAACATCCAACAAAAATAATTTATTACTTTTCGTCAGGATAGCTTTAACCGTCATTCTTCTTGCCATAATTATAAAATCGGTAAATGTCTCCTCTGTCCTGCAGATTATTTTGATAGCTAAAATAAATTATCTTCTGCCCGCCGGGTTTCTTATCCTCATTCATGTATTCTTTAAAAGCTACAAATGGTACCTGCTGGCCAATAGTATTAAGAAGAATCGGTTTATTGTTTCTGCGCATTCTTACCTCAAAAAAGCCAGTTCGCTCCTGTTTTATCTCAACCACAATGGTAAAGAGATCAAAGTCCCCAACTTCAAAGCCTCCTCCATCCAAATCAAAGAAATGGCTTTTATTGACCGATTTTCTGAGTTCTGGGCGGTATTTTTCTTCCTGCTTTTATCTGGTCAAAGTCTGCTCTTTAAAAAGAACGGATTGATCATTACTTTTATTGTCATCGTGGTAGTAATTCTACTCTACCAGCTGAGAAACATTAACAAAGCCCTTACCCGCTTTCTGCCTTTCCAGATCGTGAGAGGCGCTGTTCGCACCATTACCCTGCCTTCTTGGCCGCTCTCCAATATCTTGCTCCTGCTTTCCCTGGTCAGTGTTGCCTGCTATTTTTTTGAGGGCTATCTGCTCTTAAACGTCTTTTCGCCGGTCAGTCTTTATGCGGTATTGATTGTTTTTCCTTTTTTGTACCTGGCCAATCTGCTGCCGTTTACATTTAACGGCTTGGGTGTGCGGGAGTATCTGGCAGTTCTTTTACTGAAAAATTACGGAATTGACGCCAATACGGCTGTTGCGGTGTCGCTAACCCTCTTTGTCTTAAATCTCCTTATTCCGTTTATTCTGGAAAAGATTGTCTCAGCATTTTCTTTTTCCCACCAATATGCCAGCACCAGTACTACGCGATAAAGTGGAAAAGTGGGTATTATTTTTCACGATTGTTTTATCTGTTAGCGCCTGGGTTATCTCCTACCGCCTGCATTACGTCCTCACCTACAATGATGCCGCTTCCCACTTAAATATCGCCCGCCGGGTGGTGGACAACCTGACGCCTGGTTTAGCCCAGATTGGCACAGTCTGGCTACCATTACCACACCTGCTGATGCTTGTTTTTGCCTGGAACGATTTTTTCTGGCATACGGCCATGGCCGGCAGTATTGTCTCCATGGTTTCATTTGTCATCTGCGTGCTATTTACTTATAAATTGATCTTTTTTCTCTCCAAAAATCCGCTCGCTGCCTGGTTGGGAACGATGGTGATGGCGCTTAACCCTAATTTCCTGTATCTGCAAACTACCCCGATGACCGAACCGCTGCTGCTGGCCACCTTTGCCTTTTCCTCATACTACCTCGCCCGTTATATCGAAGATAATAAACTCGGGCACCTGATACTGACTGGTGTCGGGGTCATGGCGGCCAGTTTAACCCGCTACGACGGCTGGTTTTTGTTTGTAGTTCTTTTGATACTGCTGCCTGTTTGGGGTTATCTCACCCAGGGCAGAAAAAAAGCCGAACGGGTTTTGCTGTTATTTTTATTTGTTGGTGGTTTTGGCATTTTCCTCTGGCTGATCTGGAACTTGGCTATCTTTGGCAATCCGCTGTATTTTCTTCTTGGGCCGTATTCGGCTTTTGCCCAGCAGCGGGTTTTAAAAACTGTCGGCCAATTGCCAACCGAAGGCAATCTGCCTCTTGCCATTGTCTACTATTTCTGGTCAATTGTCGACAATAATGGATTTTTTACCTTAATTTTTGCCTTAGCGGGTCTGATGTTTGTGATCTTAAAGCTAAAAAATAAACAACAACTGGTGACGATTGTGGCAGTGCTGTCGCCGCTGGTATTTAATATCCTGGCTTTATATTTTGGGCAATCGGCGATGAATGTGCCGCAGGCAGAAAAAGACGCCGGCTTATTTAATATTCGTTATGGTTTACTTGTCCTGCCGTCTTTAGCCCTGATTATCGGGTTAATCGGCGCTTATTCACGAAAATATCTTCTGCTTGTTATCGTATTACTCATCCAAACCGTGATCTTTTATCAGCAGGGGGTGCCGGTAGTGTTAGCTGACGGCATCAATGGCTTGAAAAATACCTATTACACGGTTGAGGCGAGCGCTTGGCTTTCTCAAAATTATGATGGCGGACTGATCCTGACCAGCCTGGCTTCCCATGACGCCTTTGTCGCCCGCGCCGGTCTGCCGATGAAAAATTATATACATGAAGGGACTCGCTATTATTGGACCAATGCCTTAAAAGACCCCGGGCGTTATGTTCGTTATATTGCGGTTCTGGAATTTCCACCAGATTCGGTATACCGCGCAATCTATAAAAATTCGTCGTTTACTAAAAACTTTACTGCTATTCATTCCTATGAACAGTTTACTATCTACCAGCATAAATGAAATATGTTATTGGGTTAATTATTGCTACCTTCCTCTTTTTGTCTCTTCTTCCTTTGTCTGCGGTTGTTTTAGCAAAACCTCAGATTTGGGAAATCCGCTCGATTGATACAATGAAAATGTCCCGCGACAAAGCCAGAGCAAAGCTAGACGACCTGGCTTTTGATAAAGTAATTGATTGGGAAATGCAGTCGATAAAAATGATGGGCGCAAATTATGTAGCGATTGATACCCCTTATGACGCGGAGTTTCGCCCATTTTTGAATCGCTGGGTAACCAGCGCCAGAAAGCACGGTCTGGCTGTCTGGTTTCGCGGCAACTGGTCAAACTGGGAAGGCTGGTTTGATTATCCAAAAAACCTCACACCCGATGAACATATTGCCAAAACTCATGACTTTATTACCAAAAATGCGGATTTATTTGTCAACAACGATATATTTGAAGCTTGTCCGGAGTGCGAAAATAGCGGCTACTGGCAACAGCCAGCAGACAATAACAAGTACCAGCTATTTATCAGAAATGAGCGATTTTCCCTGGAAGATGCTTTTTCTACTATCCAGAAAAATATCCATACCAACTACATCTCGATTATCGGCGGCCGGGCCAAAGACGTGCTGGATCAACGCACTTTTACCAAACTAGAGAATGTTGCCACCATCGATCATTACGCCAAAAATCCCGCCAACTATGAACAGTATATTGCGTATTTTAATAATCGTTTTCAGACAAAGGTGTTATTTAGTGAGATCG
>MGAR01000018.1:112235-112377 GCA_001789805.1 Candidatus Roizmanbacteria bacterium RIFCSPLOWO2_01_FULL_41_22 | reverse complement strand
TAAATTATCCCACTCCAAAAATCAAGAGCTATTTGGATTTGTTGAAAAAAGAAGCAAGTGACTATTATCGCGCGTTTATTACTGAGGGATTAAAGCTGACTTCGATTCTTTCGTCAATTGGTGAATTCGGATTATTCATCCA
>MGAR01000018.1:111899-112082 GCA_001789805.1 Candidatus Roizmanbacteria bacterium RIFCSPLOWO2_01_FULL_41_22 | reverse complement strand
TTTTATTTTACCTCCAATCTGTAAACCGACACCAGTTCCCATCTTTTGACGAGAATCAAAAATCGCCCAAGAAATGTGATCGTTAAAATCTGCGTTAGTACAATGAAGAGAACTCTGTATGGAAACAAAGTAAAAAATATACTTTGAGTTGTAGGCATAGGCCACTGGAGATACCCATGCGTT
>MGAR01000018.1:27600-111859 GCA_001789805.1 Candidatus Roizmanbacteria bacterium RIFCSPLOWO2_01_FULL_41_22 | reverse complement strand
AACTTTGATAATTAATTGCTACAATGTTTAGGCAATGACTTTAACCGATTCTGCAAGATTAAATGATAATCAAAAAAAGGCCGTGGAATACAACAGTGGCCCTCTACTGATTGTTGCTGGGGCCGGCACCGGTAAAACCCTGACTTTGGTGGAAAAGATTAAATATCTGATTCACCAAAAACTGGCCAGGCCCGAGGAGATTCTTTGTCTGACATTTACCCAAAAAGCCGCAAGTGAGATGGAACAGCGCGTTGACCAGACCATGCCCTATGGCTATTTTCAGATGTGGATCTCCACTTTCCATGCTTTTGCCGATGAGATCCTAAAAGAGGAGGTGGCCCAAATTGGACTTAATCCCGGATACAGCTTACTCAGTCAGTCAGAAAGCATCCTATACCTTCGCAAACGGCTGTTTCAGTTTGATCTGCAATATTTCCGGCCGCTTGGCAATCCCGATAAATTTATTGCTAGTCTGATTACGCACTTCGGCCGCTTGAAAGACGAAGATGTCTCTCCTCAAGAGTATCGGCGCTTTGCTCAAAAACAATTGAAAAATAAAGATGTTCCACAGGAAGAAAAGGAAAAATGGAACGAACTGGCTCGTGCTTATGAACTGTACCAAGAAATAAAAATAAAAGAAGGGTACTTTGATTTCAGCGATCTTATTTATTATCTGGTTCAACTTTATCGACTTCGTCCTAATGTGCTAAAACAACATCGACAAAAATTCGCCTATCTGTTGGTGGACGAATTTCAAGACACCAATATTGCCCAGTATCAACTGATTAAGCTTCTTTGTCCGCAAAAACAGTCGCCGCAGCTGACAGTGGTGGGAGATGATTCTCAAGCCATCTACAAATTCCGCGGTGCCTCAATCTCCAATATCCTGACGTTTATGAAAGACTATCCGCAGTCTAAACAAATTACCCTCAATCAAAACTACCGTTCCAACCAGACCATCCTTGATAGTGCTTATCGGTTGATCAAACACAATGATCCAGATACCCTGGAGGCTAAACTGAAAATCTCCAAGCAACTTACTGCCAGCAAACCAGATGTCAAAAAAGCGCTAACCTTCCAACTAACTCACTCGCTTGAGCAGGAAGCCGATTATGTAGCCGAGGAAATACTCAAGTTAAAAAACCAAGGCCAGTTTAAATTTACCGATGTGGCGATCCTTGTTCGTGCCAATAACCATGCTAATGCTTTTATCAACGCCTTATCTCGTTTGGGGATTCCCTATCAATTTTTGGGGCCGGGGATGCTATTTAAACAATCGGAGATCAAAGACCTGATTGCCTATTTGAAACTACTTCGCGATCTAGAGGACTCAGTCTGTTGTTTTCGTGTTTTTTCGATGGAGATATTTTGCCTCGATGCTTGGGATATCAATCTACTGCTTTCTTTTGCCAAAAAAATACACCTCGGCCTACTACAGGCCACCGAAATTTACCTGTCGTTTTTCCATCAAGATTGGGCCCGACCTGAGTATCAGGCCTATCAAAAATATCTTCCCCTGTTAAAAGAGGATACCAGAAATAAGCTGATTCCTCTTGTGACCTCAATTAAAAAGCATCTGCACCTCAGTAAAACTTATACTGCCGGACAACTGCTGTTTTTGTTTTTGGAAGATTCTGGATATTTGAAAAAAATCGCCAATATCGCCTCGGTCAAAGAAGAAAAAATTGCCCTGAATATCACCAAATTTTTTAACAAATTGAAAGAGCGGGAAAATCAACAGAAGGATGCTACATTGCCATCGGTCGTTGATTATCTTGATATGAGTATAGAGTTGGGCGAGTCACCTCAGGGTGAAGACAACGGCGCAGCCTTGGGTAACGCCGTCAATATTCTGACTGTTCATGCGGCCAAGGGTCTGGAATTCCCGGTGGTCTTTCTCGTCAACCTTACCCAAGGCCGCTTTCCTTCTACCCAGAAAAAGGAGTCAATCCCCATTCCCGGGGAATTAATCAAAGAATTGCTGCCCCAGGGTGACTATCACCTCCAGGAAGAACGACGCCTTTTTTACGTAGGGATGACGCGAGGCCGCGACCGAGTATATCTGACCACTTCCCGATTTTACGGGGAAGGCAGAAGAGAACGGCGCATCTCCCCTTTTGTAGAGGAATCTGTTGGTAAAGAGGTAGTACAAAACGTCCGACAATTAAAACAGGAAGAGGCTAGTCAGCTTTCTATCTTTGATTTCAAAAAAATGATAGTTGAGGAAAAAAAAGATACGTTATCTATCAAAAATTTCTCCTACTCGCAACTGGAATCTTTCAAACTATGTCCACTGCAATATAAATATCACTACCTTTTGAAAATTCCGACCCAACCTACGGCTGCTGCCTCTTTTGGCGAAAGCATTCACAAGACGCTGCAAAAATTCTACCAAACATATCTTGACGACCCAAAAGCCGACTTACCAACCATGCTCAAGATTTTCCAGCAACTATGGATACCGCTTGGCTACTCTTCGCCTACCCATCAGGAAAAAATGAAAAAAGAAGGCCAAAAGATGCTCATTGGTTTTTATAACAAATTTCATCAACCACCAATCTCAATAATGGGCTTGGAAAAATTATTTAAAATTCAAATCGAAAACGATATCTATCTTACGGGTAAAATCGACAGAATCGACGCTGGCCAAAACGGCCAGATTGAGATAGTGGACTATAAAACCGGTAAACAACCGGAAGATAAGGAGCTTAAAAAAAGCCTTCAGCTCTCAATTTACGCACTTGCCGCCACTGACTGGGGGCTGTACAACAAAAAAGTCAATGATGTCAAACTTACCTTTTATTACCTCCAAAATCTGGAAAAAAAATCTATTAAACGGACAAAAGAAGAACTGGAGCAAGTCAGAGAAGGCATTATCAACAACGCTAAAAAAATCAAAGCTAGTTCGTTTGAACCCCAGGTGGGGCCGTGGTGCAACTTCTGCCCGTTTAGAATGATCTGCGAAGCCTGGCAATGATTTTCTCAACAACAAAAATTTATACCGCTTTCAGATGAAATTGCAAAAAAATATACCATCTTTCAGCGGTATACAATAAACGGTAAGTTAACTACAGTATAATATAATATGACCAAAAAGTTATCGTCTTCACCTTTATATATTGCCCTTGGTGAGAGATTAGTGCCGATTTCCACGTGGATTCTCATTACTCTCCCCATCTGGCTTTCGCCTTTTCATCCTGCTATGGTTGCTTATTTTATTATTGCCTTTGATCTATATTTTTTGTATAAAGCTCTTTCTACCGCCTATCATTCAGCCATATCTTATAAAAATATACTGATTGCTCAAAATGTCGCCTTTGGGAAAAAAATCAAAACTCTGACTCAAGCCACAAAAATTCAGCATTTTATTATCATCCCCAACTACAAAGAACCCCTTTATAAGATTGAAGAGACTATCCAAACTATTGTCGAGTCCGACTATCCCTATAAAAACCTTTATTTGGTGTTGGCGTTTGAAAGGCGAGAAAAAGAGGCGCTGGAAAAAGAAAAAAAACTGATAAATAAATTTAGGGCTTATTTCCGCGATATCTTGGTGACCTACCATGAGATACAAGAGGGTGAGGTACCTGGAAAAGCCAGCAATCAAGCTTACTCTGCCCGAATAATCGAAAGCTACTGCCAAGCGAAAAATTATCTTTTGGAAGAAGTATTGATCACCATCTGTGATGCCGACAGCAAACTGCCGGTAAATTATTTTTCCTATCTGACGCACGAATATCTAAAAGACAAACACCGCCAATATCATTTCTATTGGGCGCCGGTATTACTTTATAACAATTTCTGGAAACTACCGTTTTTTGTCCGGATGCAGGCCACTATATCATCGATCCTTCGTCTGGCGTTTCTTTCCAACAAGGATTACCTTATCCATATTTCCACCTACTCAACCAGCCTGTGGCTTTTACAAAAAATTAATTACTGGGATGTCGACATTATTCCCGAAGACTGGCATATTTATTTCCAGGCCTACTTTAAGTTTGGTGTGAAAGTGAAAACACTGCCTCTTTATACGATCATTACAGGCGATGCGGTATATTCCGGACATCTTTTGAAGACGCTTATCAACCGCTATGAACAGGAAAAAAGATGGGCTTGGGGAGTGACCGATGTGGCTTATGCATGGAATCATTTGTTTACTACACCTCATATCCCTTTTTGGGAAAAAATGAAAAAAATCATTTTCCTAGCCGAAAATCACCTACTGTGGCCGACATCTTTTTTTATCTTGACAATCAGCGCCTCTATACCGCCCTTAATCAACCCATTATTTAAACGGACGGTAATGGGCTTCTTGCTTCCTCAACTTTCGGCGTTTATTCTCACGCTTTCAACCTTAATGCTTATTGTCTATATGTATCTGGATATGAAACTTCGCCATAAGGTGAAGGTAGGAACTCGACTTGTTTACTTGCCTTTTATATTTATCCAGTGGTATCTTTTACCGATTGTTTCCTTTCTACTCTCCTCTCTGCCAGCCCTTGAGGCCCATACCCGTTTGTTATTTGGTAAAAAAATTACTTATAAAGTCACTGAAAAAGTATAGAAAAATGTTAATTTTGTTTATATACTTAACTTCATAGCTGACATTATCTATGTTAACTTTTCTTTTTACCAAAACTCCGCTTTTGTTTTTTGTTCAGAGCTTCTGGCGAGACGAGGCTTTTTCCTTTTTACTTGCAAAACAATCCTTGATTGACATCTTATTTTTAACAGCCAAAGATTTTAATCCGCCTTTATATTACTTAATTTTGCATCTCTGGCTAAATTTATTTGGCTCGTCTGAAATCACTTTGCGTACTCTTTCACTTATCTTTTTTACATTGACAATTTATAAAGCCTACGACATGTTAACCGACGTCTTACACCTGTCTCCAAAAAAAACTATTTTATATTTATTCTTATTTCTATCCAATCCTGTCTTGTTGTACTACGCTTTTGAGGTTCGCATGTACGCCATGATGGGATTTTTAGCCGTATTTTCTTTCCAGGCACTACTGGCGCAAAAACACAAAACCTATATTCTGGTGACTACGCTTGCCCTCTATACTCATTATTTTATGCTGTTTGTGCTGGCTGTGCAAATAATCTGGTCATTAATGTTTAATAAAAAACCATCGCATCAAAAACACACCTGGAGAATGTTCATTTACCCTTTGGCCTTTTTCCTCCCCTGGCTAATATTTTTTCTATCTCAGAAGGTCTTTACTAATGCATTTTGGATCACTAAACCAAATCTCATTGACTTCCTGTATCTGCCGGCAGTCTTATATACAGGCTATGAAAAAGAGTATATGCGGGCTTTTGGGGGAATCTTCGGCTATCGTGGTGTTATTTCCGTTTTGGCTGTACTACTGCTTGCACTTATCGGATCTGGTGCAAGACGAATAAATCGAGACAACCGTCGGCTTTTTTGGCTTTTATTACTCTGGGCTTTTTTATCACCAATTTTGGTATTTATCATTTCATTTGTAAGTCAATCATATTATTTGCCCAGATATCTGTTGTTCTCCACAGTTGGTTTCATTTTTCTTCTTGTCTATTTGTTAGAGAGTTTGCCTCGGAAAGTAAAATCATTCTTTATTTTGTTTTTGCTGGTAATCACCTTGAGTTATCAGCTGATCAATTTGAATAGTAAAAAGAAATTCGATTTTTCCACGATGTCCAAGGATTTAAAGATGATTTTAAAACCCCAAGACCGTGTATATGTCACTGACGAACGGGATTTTCAGGTTGCCCAGTATTATCTGGGGGAAGATCGCGTTTTTATCTATGGCAAAAGTTATGAGAACCTGCCTGCATATATAGGAAAAGTGCTAATCGACAAAGATGATATCCGTAATCAACTACCCCTCGCACCGATTAAAGCTGCTGTGATTGTCCACAACCGAGGATATTATTTCCAGATGCAGTGAAATTTTAAATAACAGACGAAACCAGCCCCAGCAAGTATAAAGATCCTGTCACAACCAATGTGCCATTTGGTTGAAGTGCCTTCTTGATGGCTTTCTGCGGATTATGCTCAATCTGAAATTTAAAAAAATTACTCTTCTTTAATACCCTCGTAATGTACGCGACATCTGTCGCCCGCTGTACCAGATCAAGGTCACTTCGATAAAAAGAGGTGACGGTAATATTTTGAGCAAGCGGCAGAATATATTTAAGCATTTTCTTATATGGCTTACCTCTTTTAAAGGCAACCAGAAAGTTAAATCGTTTCCCCGGATACATCTCATGCAGACTTTGTGTTAAGGCTTTCATCTTTTGATCATTATGCGCGCCGTCCAAAATGATCGTGTGATTGCTGGTTTTTATGACCTCCATTCTGCCTGGAATATTGACTGATAATAACGCCTGCCTGATTTTCTTTTCAGAAATAGTCAGTTTGTATTTGTCGGCAGCTTTCAAGACAGTAGTCAATGCCAAGCTGATGTTTCTTATCTGATGCCGGCCCAAAAGATTCGACCGCATCTTGGGGTAACGCAGTTCCTCCAAAACAAAATCAAAAATGACACCGGTTGGGGATACGGTCATTTTTTTATAGCTGATGCCTGGCCTTAGATAAAATACTGATGTTCTTTGATTTTTGGCTAGCCTATCTAAAACCTCTCTAACTCTTTTATTTTGCCGAGCAGAAATTGCCAGATTACCCTGGTGAATAATCTTGCCTTTATGAAGAGCGATGTTTTCTAACTTTTTACCCAATATTTCTGTATGGTCAAGACCGATATTAGTAATGACAGTTATTTTATTAGGGTTTTTGACGGTATTAGTGGCATCATACCAACCTCCAAGACCAGTTTCCATTATTGCAAAGTCGACCTTTTTTTGCCAGAAAACATAAAAAGCCAGACCGATCAATATCTCAAAATAACTTGGTTTGCCAAACCGGGTCTTTTCCAAAGTTAAAATCGCCGGCAGTATCTTTCTAAAATAATGACAAAAATCGCGTTTGGAAAGAAAATAATTATTGATCTGCAACCTTTCGCGAAGATCATAAACGTGGGGAGAAACACTCAAACCAACCCGCAGCCCTTGGCTTACCAGGAGCCGGCTCATCACGTAACTGGTCGAACCCTTGCCAGAAGTTCCAGCCACATGAATCACTTTTATTTTTTCCTGCGGATTACCAAGTAAATTCAAAAAATACTCGACTCTTTTTAATCCCAGTTCACCCGGATAAAGTAAACCTGTTTCTTTTGGTATATATTCTTTCAGTAGTTGTTTTATACCGTCAAATGTAGATAAATCCTCATCCATAAGTAATATAGTTTATACCACCGGTAAATAAATTTGTTCAAAAATTTCTTCCCTTAAGCCCCTTTGATCCCGCCTGATTGACGGTGTAAATCAGCATAAGAGGAGTATATCATTGATTTTTTCGGTAGCTGGTGCTATCTTGATGGCATATGAAAAATCTGAAAAAAACAGATCCGGCAATCTACCAATTGATAAACAAGGAAAATAAAAGACAAGCAGACACCTTAATGATGATTCCTTCGGAAAATATTGCCTCCAAAGCGGTCGAGGAGGCAATGGGATCGTGTTTAGGAAATAAATATGGTGAAGGTTATCCCAACCGGCGATATTACCAAGGAAACGAGTATATCGACCAGCTGGAAGAGCTGGTTATTGAAAGAGCTAAAAAAATGTTTTCCGTCCCTGCGGCCAATGTCCAACCACTTTCCGGTTCGCCGGCTAATTTTGCCGTCTATACCGCTATCCTTGCTCCAGGTGACACGATTATGGGTTTAAATTTATCAAGTGGCGGACATCTTACCCACGGCGCCCCATTTACGGCCAGCAGTAAGTATTTTCGTTCAGTCCAGTACGGCACAAATAAAGATGGTTGGATAGATTATGATGGTCTTCGTAAACTGGCAAAAAAAGAAAAACCAAAGATTATCATTGCCAGTACCACCAGTTATGCTCGCTTTTTGGAATGGAAAAAATTTTCGGAAATTGCCGAAAACGTGGGTGCCTATCTTATGGCTGATATTGCCCACATTGCCGGTCTGATTGTAGCCGGAGTCTATCCCTCACCAGTGCCCTATGTCCATATCGTGACTACTACCACCCATAAGACACTTCGAGGCCCTCGTGGCGCAATGATCCTCACAACTGTCAAGGGCTTAAAGAAAGACCCCGATCTGGCCAAAAAAATTGATAAGGCGATCATCCCCGGCATTCAGGGCGGCCCGCATTTCAATAATATTGCCGGTATTGGTGTGGCGCTTTATGAAGATTCAAACGCGAAATTTAAAACATACGGCAGACAGATCATAAAAAACGCCCGGATTTTAGCCGAGACTCTGAAAAAACATGGATTTAATTTGGTCACGGGCGGCACGGATTCGCACCTGGTTCTTGTTGACCTTCGCAATAAGGAATTACTTGGCAATACGGTGGCTGAAGCCTGCGACCTGGCAAAAATTGTCTTGAACCGAAATGGCATCCCCTTTGATCCCAATCCGCCGTTTTATCCCTCAGGCGTCCGACTGGGCACTCCCGGCCTTACCAGCCGCAACATGAAAGAAAAAGAGATGAGAGATATTGCCGGTTTTATAACAAAGATTGTGAGTGCGCTGCAAAAAACAAAAACTAAACTCAAGCTAAGCCTGGAAGATGAAAAAAATAAAGACAAGCGTCACGCTTTAGTAAGTCAAACCAGGATTATCCCCATTATTGCAAAACAAGTAAAGGCACTTTGTAAAAAATTCCCAATCAAAGACTCCTATTAACCTCTTCCTTGTTATAATTGGGGTATGTATATTGCCTTAGGAATTGCTAATTTACTGATGGTGGCGGTCTTTGCAATCCGCTTCACCCACCTGCCTCCACAGATTCCTTTGTTTTATTCACGGCCTTGGGGTGAGTCACAACTGGCTGACCTTTGGTATATTTTACTGCTTCCTATTTTTATGAATCTGTTTATCGTAATTAATATCTGGATTCCCAAAAAAATCGCCTACGATAAACCAATTGCGCTTGACATCTTTCGCGCGTTAAGTTGGGTTGTTATTATCAGCTTTACCAGTGTGTTCTTAAAAATTGTATTACTTGTTTCTTTATGAACTTTACTGCTTTAATTGCTTTTATACTGGCTGCTTTTATTTCCTATTTTTCTACTATCCCAACCATTTACTTCACCAAAAAATATCACCTGGTAACTGACAAAAGAAAACGGAAACATCCGGCCCACACCCACAACGGACTGATTCCTCGAGGCGGTGGCGTTCCCATTTATCTAGCTCTTCTTTTTGTTTCTCTCTTGCTTTTACCACTTAACAAAATTATTACCGGTATACTTATCGCCAACGGTCTACTTTTAATTGTCGGGCTGTTTGACGATTATTTTGATCTGTCACCTTATTTACGCTTTGCTCTCAATGTCGCTATTGCCGCGGTGGCCGTTGGGTTTGGCTTAGGCATTCCTTACATTTCCAATCCCTTTGGCGGCGCAATCCAGCTTGATGCCTTACGCCTAACCTTTGATTTTTTGGGTAGACATAACATATTGGTTCTGGCTGACATTCTAGCTATTTTTTGGCTTGTCTGGGTTATGAATATGGTCAATTGGAGCAAGGGCGTTGACGGACAGCTACCGGGTTTTGTTACCATCGCTGCCTTTTTTTTGGGGTTGTTGTCTCAACGATTTGTAGCCCATGATATTCGGGCTCAGACCGTAATGATTTTGTCGTTTATAGTTTCCGGCGCTTATTTGGGATTTTTACCTTTTAATTTCTATCCGCAAAAAATCATGCCCGGTTATGGCGGTGGGGCACTGGCCGGCTTTTTACTTGGTATTCTTTCCATCTTGTCTTTTGGCAAAGTGGGGACCGCTATTCTCATCCTTTCCATCCCGATGATTGATGCCGTCTACACCCTACTTCGAAGAATCGCCAGCCATAAATCGCCATTTAAGGCCGACTGGGGGCACTTTCATCATCGTCTGATGGAAATTGGCTGGGGCAAGCGACGGATTGCTATTTTTTACTGGCTGATTTCATTTATCTTGGGTGTTGCGAGTTTATTTTTAGGAGGTATCGAAAAATTCTTTGCGTTTGTCACCATTGCAATTGTGCTTTTTATCTTTATCCTCATCATTGAGCGGATGAAAAAGATTGGAGTATAATATCTCATGTCCAACATCGTTATTGGAATAAGCTCAGGAATCGCTGCGTTCAAATCACTTGATCTTATCAAACTACTCAAAAAAGATGGTCATAGTTTGTATGTTATGATGACTAAAAAAGCAATGCATATTGTTTCTCCAGGAAAAATTGAAGAGATTACCGGCTATCCTGTGTTCATAGATCTATTTGAAGATAATTTTTCATACGAAAAAATCCTCAAGGAAAAAAAGATTGATCATATCGAAATCGCCAAAAAAGCAGATATTTTTGTCATTGCACCAGCAACTGCAAACACGATTGCCAGATGTGCTTGTGGTATTGCAGATGATTTTATCACGACTTCAATATTGGCAACCATATCGCCTGTCCTTATCTGTCCCTCAATGAATGACAAGATGTGGCATCATCCCGCAACACAACACAATCTCAAAACCCTTGAGTCTTATGGATATGAAATCATGACACCGGCATCGGGATCTCTTGCATGCGGGACTGATGGGATTGGCAGGTTACCAGATGTGAAGGTGATCAAAAAATACATTGAGTCAATTCTTTCAAGAAAAAAACTCTTTGAAGGAAAAAAGGTGGTAGTAACTGGAGGTGGCACCATCGAACCGATTGATGATGTTAGGGTAATCACAAACAGAAGTTCTGGGAAAATGGGAAAAGCCCTGGCTGAAATGGCATACAGGTATGGAGCTGAGGTAACATATCTCCATTCAAAAACTTCACAAATATCTTGTCTCCCTATCAAGCATATTCCCTTTTCAACGTCAGATGAACTTTCCGACCTTTTGACTCAAAGCCTTATGACTGCCGACATAGTTTTCCATACCGCTGCGGTTTCGGATTTTACTGTCAAGAAACATAATGGAAAAATTTCAAGTGAAAAAGATCATGATCTCCATCTTGAATCAACGCATAAGATTATTAACACTATCAAAAAAATCAACCCAAAAATTCTTTTGATAGGTTTCAAAGCCGTCTCAATGCGTCATTCTGAGGGAGAGACGACCGAACGATCCAGACTTATTAATGAGTCTCATAAACTATTCAAAGACGCGCATGCAGACTATGTGATTGTCAACGATATCAGCCGTCCAGAGATCGGATTTGAAAGTTCAGATAATGAAGTATATATTGTTTCAAAAGATAAGAAAGTAAAAAAAATCGAAAAAGCATCAAAAATGAAAATTGCAGATAAAATAATCCGGTATATTTTTAAATAACTCTTCACTTGTGATAAAAAGTGTGAAAAGTGGACTTTGAATAACTTTTTTGGTATATGCGATGTTATTCCTTTATTTTTTCAAAAGCTTGATAAACTCTTAGGTCGATATATCAATTTGTTTTAAGATAGCGCGCAACGTTCCTGTTCTAACCGGTTGATTGTGAACTGGAATAACAGTTCTGCGACCATCTTGATGTTTGAAAACAGGTAGTAGTAACAATATCGTGTTCGGGTTCATCAATAGGAACAGCTTGTTTATCCTCAACTAAGCTGTCAACATAAGTTTTTATAGCTCCCCTTACATTAGCTAAAGCTTCCTCGATAGAATCACCATCATCAGCTACTCCAAGCGTAGGACATAGAGCAGTAAATCCTGGTTTTCCAGTGCCCGTCTGTTTGTCAGGACTAACAATAATACGATAGTTTAAAACTTTGGTTTTCATATGAGATTATTATAATTTACGTGGTGAAAAAAATAAAGCAGAATTTAGCGGAGAGCAATTCCATATAACGTCAGGATTATGAGAAGTTCGCCGTAGGCGAATTTGGGTGAAAGAAAAAGTGCAACCTTTGAAAATTATTTAACGCACTTTTTCTTGAACCGCATACACGCTGTTAGGCGATGTAGAAAAAAATTTTCTACCTATTAATAAATTCCTCTATTTGTTCGTGCGGAATCAAGATTTCCATTTTAATGTCTTCTCCAAAAATAGTTTTGGTGTAGTCATTAATAGCAATTGGTCTGTCTAGCATTGGATCAAATGCTTGGTCATTACAGCAACAAACTTGATGGGCGCCCCATGTTACTCTGCCTTCGTATATTGTTGGTGTTAGTGTTTTTGAGCGGATAACACTACCTTCGCGAACATCTTCTGAAACTTTTGCTATATATGGTTGCCTGCCAGCGGCAAGAAGTAACTTTGCAATATCGATTGCAATCAAACCACAATGTTCAGAGTAACGACCATCTGGTGCTCGATAATCATTGGCAATAGTTGAGTGTTTGTTGCAAAGGTAATCCAAAACTGTTTTTGGAGTTTCTCTTGATTCCGCATTTGGTAATTGTTCGTTCATATTGATTTAATTATAAAAAAATTTTTCTATTTCGCATAACGTTTCTGGATAGCCGAAGTTTGGCGTAGCGGAGACAAATTTGGGTGAGCAAACCTCACAATAAGCTATTTCTCAAACCTTTTATACAAAAATACCACTATAATAGTTATTGACAGTGCTGATAAAAATACCGCCTCACTATCGAGTCTTAAAATAAGGTTATCAAGAAGTGTTCCACTTAGGAAAAAAACTGCCAAAATTGCTAGAGCAGCAAAGATCATTTTTAGTATTTTTCTCATAATGATTATAAAAAAATTATTAATACTCGAGGTTTGCGAACCGGCTAGCCCGTGTTAAGTGATGTTTGGCGAGAGACTACTTTTCCATTTGACCGCCCAAAGACATGTATAAGTTTCCTAGTGCTTGCGTGACGCTTCCTTCTTCCTTTGTGAACTCCTTATATAGTTTTTCAAAATCTAATTCCTTCTTTGTGTCTTTGGGATCTAGGACTTTGCCTGTTTCTCCAGGGGCAGGTTTCTTACTGCCTTCAAACACTTCTTGATTACAGTGAGCAAAAAGATTTCTGATATTGTTTAGACGATTGATTGTTTCTAGTTTTGAAAAGTTTGGTTCAATTTTTTGTAAAATGTTTCTTTTTAGGGCAAAAGTGCAGTTAACATCGTAAAGAAGCTCAAAAACAAAAGGGGCGATCACTTTTTTAAAGTAGTGTTGTGAGATAATTGCATTCATCAACGATTCAATATTTATGAATTTTTCTATTACTTCACTTCTGTATTTAGAAATTTTTCTGCTCATATTTTAGGGTTAGATGTCTCGAGCCAAATTTCACTTAACGTTTCAGTATATCTGATGTCCCACCGATACCTTGATTTATTTTATTAGATTTTGGCGGGATATGGGAGAGTGCCGAGCTGAGGCACTCTCCAGATATACTGTGTTATACGCCCCGAAGAGCGCAGCGTGGTCGGAGCGCCAGCGGAGACGTTCCATTTTTTTACCTTAAATATTTAAAATCCAAATTCCTTGAACTCATTTTCCAACGGGTTGCCTTGGGAGTAAAAAACTTTTCGATTCTTTGTATCAAAGATAAAGGCGGAATGCGTAAAACACTCATCTTCCTCTTTCGTTGTGCAAATTGCTGTCTTCTTTTCAGCGTTCTTTCTATCCTGCAAGAGTTGCTGAAAATCTTTTAAGCTATTAGCTGTCGAAATTAATTCTTCTGCCCTAACATAATGGTCATAAGACCATTTTTCAAAATTTTCTTCTTCATCAAATCCCAGATTCCTATTCGGTAAGTTAACAAAATGGTTGGTCTTCACCATTGGTTCACTAACTTTCTCAATAAGGTATTTTTCTGGCACACCTTCAATTCCATAACACTCTTTAGGGTCGGCCACAAACATATTTCCGCCGATCCGAGGGTTGAAGGATTTGATGATTTCGACAGCTTCTTTGGCGGTTGAAGCATCTAATATCAGACGGACATAAGGTCTCCGAATATAGGAAACTTGATTTTCAGCAACTCGGACAAAAGTCGATACGTAAGCAACGCCTTTTCCATTAATTCCGCCGTAGTAACCATCTTCGTGAGGATCAGGATTTTGAATGATAAGTTTTTTAAACTTGTCGGCTTTAGAATCGAAAAGTTTTATTTCATCGTCCCATCTCATCCAAGGTACTGGATCTCTAGTTTTGAGAAGATACCAACTGTCGTTTAATTGTTTAGCGGCTGTTGTACACATATTTGGATTTTATTACAAATAATTAAAAAATGGAATGGCGTATAACTCGTTATTATACGAATAGTATTCGTAATATAATTACAATGTTGTATAATATACCATATTATGTTAATCTTAAATCATATAAAAACTGACTGTATTTTAACATATTTCAAAACAATAATGAGAAAACAATTAGAGCAAACAGAGCGAGAATTAAAAATCAGAAATTATAGCCCAAAAACAGTAAAAAGTTACCTTTATGGCTTGCAAGAATATTTAGTCTTTAAGAAAGACAACTTAGAAATACTTAATCAAGAAAATATTCGCAACTTTTTATTACAACGTGAGCAAAAAGGGACTTCTCCCCAGAGCAGAAATATATTTTTAAGCGCTATCAAGTTTTTTTATCAGGAAGTCATCAGAACAACCTCGAAAATTGATATTCGATCTGCAAAAAAATCAAGTAGTCTGCCTGTTGTATTATCCAGAAATGAAATTGATAGTATTTTAGGCTCAATACAAAATTCGAAACATAAACTATTATTATCGCTTTCCTATGGAGCTGGCCTTCGGGTTAGCGAAGCTGTTTCCCTGAAAGTCAAAGATGTTGACCTGTTGGAGTTAACCGTTCATATCAAACAGGCAAAAGGGCAAAAAGATAGAATCAGTGTTTTGCCGGAAAAAATGGTTGACGGGCTTAAAAATTTGATTGCCGGCAAGAAAATCGACGACTTTGTTTTTGCCAGCGAAAGGGGTGGAAAACTAACCACCAGGACTGCGCAAAAGGTTTTTGAAAAAGCAGTAAGAAAAGTCGAGATTAATAAAGACGCAACCTTTCATAGCCTTCGCCATAGCTTTGCCACGCATCTTTTGGAAAACGGAGTTGACGTACGGTATGTCCAAGAGTTGCTTGGTCATCAAAATATTAGATCAACTCAAATATATACGCATGTGGCCAATCCGAAACTCAAAAACATTAAAAGTCCGCTAGAATAGACACATGTCTTTAAAATATTTTATAAAAACCTTCGGCTGTCAGCAAAATGTCGCAGACTCAGAGCGGATCGAGCAGGCATTTGCCAGCCGCGGCATGACCAAGGCTCGTGGGTACAAAGATGCAAACTATGTCATCATCAACACCTGCATGGTGAGGGCATCTGCTGAAGAGCGGGTCTATGGATTGGTACAGAATCTTGCCAAAATTAAATCAGACAAACTACGTAAACAAGAACATTTCAAAATTATTGTCACCGGATGCATGGTCGGCATCGCATTTCGTGACAAAACCGGAAAATTTTTATCCAAAATACGCGATCGGATGCCGGAGGTTGATGAGTTTATGCCGATAGAAGAGGTTGGATTTGATAGTGTTCCGGTGCGGCAAAGCCAGACTCATGCGTGGGTCCCTATCTCCAATGGCTGTAACAATTTTTGTACCTTTTGTATTGTGCCATTTACCCGCGGCCGTGAAATCAGCAGACCGTATGAAGATATCATCGAGGAATGTATACATTTGAAAGCCAAAGGATATACTTCAGTGATGCTTCTGGGACAAAATGTAAATTCTTATGGAGCGGATTTGATCATGGGGAAAGAGAATATCCAAGTGATAAGAGATATTGACACTACCTATTTTGAGAAGTCAAAAGTACTTGATGTTTCTACCATCCGTGCCAAATTTACCTACAATGGCCGTACTGTTGAGCCTGTGTATGTAAAACATCTGGGGCGACATCGTATTCCAACATTATTCCCTTATCTTCTTGAAGATGTTGCAAAAATGGATTTTGAAAATGTTGATTTCATCTCTTCTAACCCCTGGGATTTTTCAGATGAACTCATAGACCTGATTGCCCAATATCCAAATATTACCCGGACGATTCATCTTCCGGTGCAGTCAGGAGACAATAATGTTCTGAAGCGGATGAACAGATGGTACACGCGGGAAGAATACCTCAAGATAATCTCAAAACTCAAATCCAAAATCCCAAATATTAAAATCACAACAGACATCATTGTCGGATTTTGCGGTGAAACCGAGGAAGAATTTCAAAACACAGCTAAACTTGCCCGTGAAGTCGGGTTTGAAAAAGCATATATTTCAAGATATTCTGAGCGGTATATGACCGCCGCGACAAAAGTGATGAAAGACGATGTCCCACACCACATTAAAAAAAAGCGCTGGCAGATATTGGAGGATTCAATTAATAAGCCGTACTTAGAAAAACTCAAGCATTCATCAACCGGACAATCTCTTTTATCTGCGAAGGGTGGCAAACGATGACTTCATGGGACTGGTGAGGCTGATCGATGTGCAGGGAAATCTCTTGCCCATTCCAGTCGCCGACTTTTCCCCCTGCCTCCTCGACTACGATTTTTTCGGCGGCCACATCCCACAGTTTAGGCGACCCCTCGACATAAATATTGCAATAATTCTCAAGTAACATTATCCCACTTATTCCTCCATAACAGCGTAGACCCCGTAAATGTTTAGCCAGTTGAAAAACTTTCTTGTTGGTATTATCTCTTTTTTTTGTGTCCGAAGTAAAATATGTCCCCAGGATTTGTTCTTTGAGAGGTTTGACCGCAAGCTCCAGTTTATTCACCCGGCTGTTTTTTTCTTTATAGGCGCCTTTGTCCTTTTGAGCAAAATAAATCTCATCAAATACCGGCGCATACATCACCCCCGCCTGCAGTTCTCGATCTACTAACAATGCGATATAAACGCCAAAAAATTCAATTCCACTAGCAAAATTGCTGGTACCGTCCAAAGGGTCGATAACAAAAGTAAACTTTCCCTTAACCCGTAAGTTTCCCTCCTCGCCGATAAAGCCAATCTCCTCTTCCTGATAACCTTTGGCTTTCATCAGCTTCACAATCGTTGCCTGGATTATCTTTTGCGACTCAACGTCAGCCTGAGTCACCAGGTTCTGATGTGAGGTCTTGTGGCTAATCTGAAGTTCTTTTTGAAAATAGGAGAGTAATACTTTACCGCCGGCTCTGGCGGCTTCTGTCATAATGTCAATCATAAGAGAATTATAACGCAATTGTGCTAAAATAACAGTAAGACGAAACAAAATAATAAATTTTTAGAATAATTATGAAACTTTTAGTCACTGGCGGGGCCGGCTTTATCGGTTCCAACTTTATCCTTTACTGGTTAAAACAACACCCTCAAGACCAGATCGTCAACCTGGACAACCTCACTTATGCCGGTAATTTGGAGAATCTAAAAAGCGTCGAAAAAAACTCCAATTATCGTTTTGTAAAAGGTGACATTTGTAACCGGCAGATTGTTGACGAGTTGATGCAACAAGTTGAAATAGTTGTTCATTTTGCCGCGGAAAGTCATGTCGACCGGTCGATTATGGACGCTTCACCTTTTATTAAAACCAATGTTTTGGGGACTCAAGTCCTCCTTGATTCTGCTCGCTCTTACAATTTACGACGTTTTCACCATATCTCCACTGACGAAGTTTTTGGCGCCTTGCCGCTTAACTCCAGCCAAAAATTTACCGAAACCACGCCCTACAACCCCCATAGCCCCTACTCGGCCTCCAAAGCCGGCGCTGATCATCTGGTACGAGCTTATCATGATACTTACGGATTGCCGATCACTATTTCCAACTGCTCCAATAACTTCGGCCCCTATCAATTTCCCGAAAAACTCATTCCTCTGGCAATTACCAATTTACTGGAAGGAAAAAAAATGCCTGTCTACGGCGACGGTTTATATGTTCGCGATTGGCTCTATGTGGAGGACCACTGCCGCGCTATTGACCTTATTCTGCAGAAAGGAAAAATCGGCGATACTTACCTAGTGGGCAATATGACCCAGGATATTCCCAATATCGAAATTGTCAAAAACGTTCTTAAAATCATGGGCAAAGATGAAAACCAGATTGAGTATGTCAAAGACCGACCTGGACATGATCGGCGTTATGCTATCGACTGGAGTCGAATGAAAACTGAGTTTGGCTGGCAACCAGCTCATAGCTTTGACCTGGATCTTGAGACGACTGTCAAATGGTATACGGATAATCAGGATTGGTGGAAGAAATTAAAAACCATGTAACATGAAACCTATAACATATAACACTTCTTTTTTGTTACATGCTACATGTTATATGTTACGTAATTTATGAACATCGCAATCACCGGAGCATATGGACTCGTTGGGTCAAGGGTAGTTGAACTTCTTAAACATGACTTTACGTTTATTCCCCTTGCGCATTCTGAGGTCGATATCACTGATCAGAAACAAGCACATAAGAAACTGAATAATATTAATTTTGATCTTCTTCTCCATCTGGCTGCCTACACTAAAGTTGACGGCGCCGAATCGGAGCGTGATCTGGCTTATAAAATCAATGTCACTGGTACAAAAAATCTGTTTGAGACGTGCCAAGATTTAAACAAAAAATTTATCTACATTTCCACTGATTTTGTCTTTGACGGTAAAAACCCGCCCTACGACGAAAACAGCAAGCCTAACCCAATCAGCTACTATGGGCAAACCAAATATGAAGGAGAAAAAATTGTTCAAGGTAAAGCAATGATTGTGCGCACATCTTACCCTTTTAAATCGCAAAATAATAAAAAAAAGGACTTTGTTCATACTGTCAAATCTTTGCTTGAAACCAATCGGGAAGTAGTGATGGTTACTGACTCGCAGTTTACCCCGACTTTTATCGATGATCTGGCCAACGGATTAAAAAACTTACTGAATAACTATCAGCCGCAGATTTATCATCTTGTTGGAAGCCAAAGCTTGTCGCCGTATCATGCAGGCAAGCTAATTGCCCAGTATTTTCAGTTAAACGAAGAGCTGGTGAAGCCCACCACCTACGCCCAGTATTTTGCCGGCAAAGCCAAACGCCCCCAGTGGTCGAAGATGAAAACAATATTTAAAAAACTCAAGCTTAAATCTTTTAAAGACTGTTTGGAGAAGACATAAAGTTACTCCATCGGCCTATCTGGATTAACATCTTCAATAACAAGCTTGCCTTCTTGATCTCCATCAATCGCATCAAAAATTGGTAGGTCATTAGCTAATTTCTGCCGAGTCAATTCGGTATGATGGTTGAATTTAGTTAACAGTTTTTGATACAACTCATCAGGATCAATCTGGAACTCCTGCCCTAGCCGCACAGCAGTTTTCTTTACATTGATCATAATTCTCTTTATCTGTAATACAAAAACCTGGGTCTGTTGATTAGGATCTCTTGATCTGATCGCATATCGATTGGAGAAATCTCGCACCACTGCCCCGGCCGCATGTTCTGCTTCGTAACTCACCTCATTTAAACGTCCTGCTGCCTTCATTTCCGCCATATAATCTCGAATTGCTTGAATGTCAACCTGATCTAGACCATATGTCTCGTCTCCCTGAATACACTTAAAATGTCCGCAGTCGCCGGCAATTACTCCTGGTTGGCCGTGTTTACCGGTATGCACGTAATAAACTCTTTCTTGAGAAATAGCAGAATGGGTAGTAGCGATCGCCTGCATACGCCAGTCTGCCTGACTGGTAACTGCTCCGTAGTCTTTTAATGTAGCCAGTGTGATAGCGCTGAAACCAATATCGGCGCCAAATACCGCTTCTCCTGCATTAAGTTGTTCATCCCGATCGTCGCCACATCGACGTTTCCCCCAGATTGCCGGATTTCGTTTTCCATCTAATAAATTAGCGTTTACGTGGGCTTCGACTTTTTGTCGATCATAAGGGGGAGTTGGTTGAGGTTCGTGCATATGCGTTCCCATTTAAAAGTACTAATAAATTTTAAAAGAATATTTTAGCTTAAATAAACCTGTCCATCAAGTCATTTGTAATTTGTAATAACCTATAGTAAAATATCTTTCAACTATGGCAGCAGCTGAATCTTTTTTGCGTCGACTCGTGCCAACAAGAGTCAACTACGATAAAATGAGTGCCCCAGGTTTAAATTTGGAAGGAACAACTCCCAATATTCGTAGAGGGTTATTTTATTACGAAACTTTATTACGATTCAATCGACGCTTGCTTGCTGGTCAAAAAGTATTAGACTTTGGCTGCGGCTATTCTAATATCGGTCCAGAATTAATTCGAGATGGAGTCCACTGCGAGGAACTAGCGTTAGTTGACAAAAATACAACCTTATTAAAACACAATCCCGATGTGATTACCGTCGATGGAAGAAATTTAGTTAGTCATTTCAATTCTCGACACTTTGGTGTTACTCTTGCTTTATTTTCCACTTATCAAATACCGCTGCCTGATCGATTTTGCGTTTTTGAACAACTAGCTGAAGTTACTAGTCAAGCTTTACATATTGGTCCGATATTTGGTGAGGATCTAGTTTGGTGGTCAAGTGAAGCAGAAAAATTGGGCTTAGAGCTAACTGCCTGTTTACCTTTTCGGGGCAATTGGAGACAAGAAGAAATCTTTCAGCCAGAATCTTTCGCCGATTATCAAAAATTTGTTAGGCGATATTCTATAGAAGCCAGAATAAAAACGCCACAAGGTGATTGTCCTGTAATTATTACCAGTCTACTAGGACATACTCTTGATTATATGGGCAGTAATTATCTTGTGCTGAAACGCCGGTAATTTACTTGTATTTTCCCTTCAATTTTTATATCATTGTCTCTTATGACCATCACCTTTATCGGGCATGGATATGTGGGCTTAGTGACCGCCTGTATATTTGCCGACTTTGGCAACGATGTCTGGGTGATCGGCCATACCAAAGACAAGCTTGAGCGTCTCAAAAGCGGCGACCCCTTAATCTACGAGCCTGGCCTCAAGGAGCTTCTGGAAAAAAATCTTCAGGCCAAAAGACTGCATTTTACTGCAGATTACGACCAAGCGATTCCCGCCTCTGACATCGTCTTTATCACCGTCGGCACCCCGCCCAAAGAAAGCGGCGAGGCTGATCTGAGTACGGTCTTTACCGTAGCAGAAAATATCGGCAAACATCTTAAATCCGGTTTTACCGTGGTCTCCTGCAAAAGTACGGTGCCGGTTGGCGCCAATAAACAAGTAGAAAAAATTCTAAGCGGGACGAAGTCTGCTTCCGCTGAGGTGGCAGTCGCTTCCTGCCCGGAATTTTTGCGTGAAGGAACCGGTATCCACGACACCCTTAATCCCGACCGGATAGTAATTGGCTCAGACAACAAAAGGGCTATTGAACTTTTACTTGAGATCCATAAGCCACTTGGGGGGAAACGGGTGATTACCGATCTGGCCTCGGCAGAACTGATCAAATATGCTTCCAATTCCATGCTCGCCACAAAAATTTCATTTGCCAATCTTATCTCTTTGTACTGCGAAAAAACCGGCGCTGATGTGGAAATGGTACTTTCGGCTGTAGGCTTTGATAATCGTATCGGAACGAGCTTTCTTGACCCTGGTGTAGGTTATGGCGGCTCGTGCTTTCCCAAAGACGTCAAAGCGCTTATTAATACCGGTCAACAGCTTGGCCTCAACACCGCTCTTCTTGACACAGTCGAAGATATCAATGAGATTGTGCGCAATAATTTTATTCATAAGATTGAAAAACATGTTCACGGAAAAAACCTGGCTTTTTGGGGCTTGAGTTTTAAACCCAATACCGACGACATTCGCTATGCTCCTTCAGTCTATATCATCCAAGACCTGCTACAAAAAGGTTACACCATTGCCGCCTACGACCCGGCGGCAATGGCTAATGTCAAACGCCTATTGGCTGATAAAATAACGTTTTTTAATAATCAGTACGAAGTGGTCAAAGGGGCAGACGCGCTTTGTATTGTCACTGAATGGAACGAGTTTCGCCAGGCTGATCTTTTTCGCGTTAAAAGCCTGCTTAAAAAACCAATAATTATCGACGGTCGTAATCTGTATGAACTTTCTGCCATGAAAAAACTGGGTTTTCGGTATATCTCAACTGGCCGGCAAGCGATACTTTAAATACGATAAATTCGAAATTCTAAGCACGAAATCCGAAACAAATTCCAAATCTTAAATTAAATTTATGAATATTTTAATTACCGGCGGCGCTGGTTTTATCGGTTCTCACTTGGCTAAACTTCATCTTAGCTTAGGCGATAATGTATGGATCATCGACAACTTGCTTACAGGCAGCAAACAGAATCTTGACCGCATGACCGGCCATACGCTTAAATTTTATGAGGCCGACATCACTACATTTGACCTAAATAAGCTTCCGAGAATGGACCTGGTCTATCATCTGGCGTCTCCCGCCTCACCGGTACAGTATAAAAAACACCCGGTGGAAACTCTCTTGGCCAATAGCGTCGGCAGCTATCGACTGATGGAATGGTTAAAATCAGGACACGGTCACCGACTAGTGCTGGCCTCCACTTCCGAAGTTTATGGCGATCCGCTCGTCCACCCTCAAGTAGAGACCTACTGGGGCAACGTCAATTCAGTCGGGGTACGCGCCTGTTATGACGAAGCCAAGCGATTTGCCGAAGCGATTGTCACCACCTATCTTCGCAAGTACCAGATTGATGTTCGTGTAGCCCGAATTTTTAATACCTATGGCCCCAATATGGAAAAAAATGATGGACGGATCATTTCCAACTTTGTGATCCAAGCCCTGACTAATAAGCCTATTACCGTCTACGGCGACGGCCAGCAAACTCGCTCTTTTTGCTTTGTCGCTGATCTGGTTAAGGGTCTACATCTTCTGGGGGCCAAAGACTCGCTTAAAGGCGAGATTGTGAACCTGGGCAACCCTGACGAACGAACGGTCTTGGAGATGGCTAAACTAATCAAACAGTTGACTGACTCATCAAGCGAGATCGTTTTTCAGCCCATTGAGGACGATGATCCAAAAAAAAGAAAACCCGATATCACAAAAGCCAAAACTTTACTTGACTGGGAGCCAAAAATAGGTCTTGAAGACGGTTTAAAACAGACAATTAACTATTTTAAAGAAAGATATCCATGAGACGGGCGGTAGTGATTTTACCAACCTACAACGAAGCGGCTAATATCCAGCCGCTTATTGAACGAATTTTTCAGGTGGCCCAAACAATAAATGCGCGCTGGGAGTTGCACGTGGCGGTCGTGGATAGTGATTCACCAGATAAGACCGGCCAGATTGTTAAAGATCTGATCTCCCAGTATCCTAAGTTGCACTTAATCACCACCAAAAAAGAGGGTTTGGGTAAGGCGTATACAACTGGATTTAAAACGGTCATGGAAACACTCCAGCCATACGTACTTTTTGAGATGGATGCTGATCTTTCCCACGATCCGCAAAAAATACCGGCCTTCTTGCAGGAAATTGAAAAAGGGGCGGATTTTGTAATCGGATCGCGCTATCGACGCGGCGGATCGATCCCCAAAGATTGGGGAATTGACCGAAAGATATTTTCCATATCAGCCAATCTCATTATTCGTCTTGGCTTTATGAAGCCCCATATCACTGAATGGACCAACGGCTATCGCGCCATTAAGACCTGGATTATCAAAAAAGTTCTTCCGCAAATCCAAAATTATTCCGGCTATGTTTTTCAGGTAGCGCTTCTTGATAATGCTATCAAAAGCCTGGCTGTCATTCGCGAAGTGCCGATCCATTTTGTTGACCGTAAAAATGGCGTCTCCAAAATCAATTCATTCCAATATATTGTGCAAACGTTTTTTTATGTGTTTACCCATTCGCCGTTTATCAAATATGTCATTGTTGGCTTTATTGGTTTTGTCATCGATTTTCTTTTTGCCTATCTTTTTATACATTTTCTCCATATTGCCAAAGTGCTAGCCAATACTTTTAGTGCTGAGATTGCCATTATCTTTAACTTTTTAATGAATAATTTCTGGAGCTTTAAGCATAAAAAAATTGTCGGCGGGATGTTTGCCTATCTCAAAAAATTTATTTTCTTTAATGTGGTAACGTCCGGATCGATAATTATTCAGGCAGTAGGAATGGCCGTCTCCTTGGCGTTATTTGGTGATAGAGTATACAATCTGTTGAATATCATCAGCATCCAAGGTTGGATTATCTATAAGGTCTTTATTATCGCTTTCTTAATTATTCCCTACTCCTACTTCATGTATAATAAAATGATCTGGAAAGAGAAGTAAGCACTAGAAATAAGTAGATATAAATAGATATTTGTAGAAATAGCCACCCCTTTCCCCTCCAAGTCTTGGAGGGGAAATAAAGGGGAGGTAATTTCAAGATATTTCTAACAATCTCAAAATATCTCCTGAGTGGTGTTTTATTCTTTCGTTGCGTATTCCCCCGACACCCAGCCTTCCTGATCTGCAATTTTTATTTTATACCAACCACTTTGCTCATCAAGTAAGTTGTACTTTTCACCGGTATTCACTTTGCCAATCTCTTTGCCCTCAAGAGAGGGCTCGTCGCGTACCCTGAGCCAGCCGGTAGGCGTCTCACCGATAGTGATGGTGGATTGTCCGTCCTCAGATTTAATCGCCGCTTCTTGCGAAGCTTCCTGTTGCTTTTTCTCCTCAACGGTCTGTTCGATAGTTTTTTGGCTCTGATCAAGAGCCAGTTTAAAACTGGCATTCACCCGATAGCCGGCCTCGACATTGATCTTTTGTGTTCTCCTAAAAAAACCAGGCAGATAAACCGACAGTTCATGCTCACCTTTTAACACGTTTTCCATGGTTAAATGACCCACGCCCTTTTCGTCGTTATCCAAGTAGATAATGGCTCCTTTAGGCTCAGTCTCCACGTACACCTCGCCGTTGTCTTTATTTTTTGGCGGAGTGTCAAGTTTAACTATGGTAAAAATCTCACCTGCCGAAGTCACATCTGACGAGCCAAGTTCCCGGCTGACATAGGTAAGTGCGTTGCGGTATACCTTGACTTTTCCCTGCCATGTCGCAGTCGAGGAAGCTTCTCCAACCGGAATCAGTTTTACTAAAAATTCGCCTACCTTGTACTTATCTTCATAAGGAGTTTTACCTATTGCTACGCTGTCGATAAAAACACCGGCCGCAGGTGATGAAATTATCTTCAGTCTTCCGTAAGCGTTTTGCTTGTCAAGAATCAAAAACTTCACTCCCAAAAAGATGATAAATCCCACAAGTAGTACCACCAAAATGAGGAATTTTGTTTTCATAAGACATACCGCCTTCAGATGAAACTGCAAAAAAATACTTCATCTTTCAACGGCATAACCAAGTCTGACTTGGCATAACCCTCCGTAAATTTACCCCCTGCCTTTGGCGGGACTAAACTACGGTGGGTAAACAATGCTATTCTAGGCTAAAACAGGACTTATTGCAAGTCTGGCGTATTGAATGAAGAAAATCATCCTAGCATATTTATTACAAATATCAAGAAAGCCTTGACAAAAAACCAGGTTTACTGTAATATAGCTTATAGTATGAACACGTTACTATCTACAACTAGTCTTTCTTCTAGGAGAAACTCTGGGGAGGGTAGTATTGCTGTGACCTAAATAGCATCAATCGTATTACTCACCCCGCCAGACAAAATGGCGGGGTTTTTTGATGGGTTAAAAATAATTTTAATAAAACTATGAATAAACTTTGGGGAAATAACTTTATAGTTCAACCAAAACAAAACATTATTGATTTTACCTCAGGCAATGATGTCAAGATCGCGGTACCTGCCGATTATCACCTTTTACCCTATGACATCTGGGTAAACAAGGTGCACTGTTTGATGCTTGGTAAACAAAACATTATCACCAAGGAAAATATGATTGTGATTCTCACGGGCCTACAGGAAATCGAACAACTTATCCAAGATAAGCATTATCTGCTTGATCCGCAAAAAGAAGATGTCCATACCAATATTGAATCATGGTTAATTGAACATTACGGCATGGATAAAGTCGGCATGTTGCACACCGCCCGCTCCCGGAACGATCAAAGTAACACCGACACGCGGCTCTTTTTACGTGACCAGGTGTTACTTTTTGTTAAACAAATCATTGATTTAAACGAAACGCTATTATCTTTAGCCGGTAAATATAAAGCAACGGTCATTCCCGGTTTTACGCATTATCAACATGCCATGGTTACTACCTTTGGCCATATCCTTTTATCGTTTACCGCCATGTTAAATCGGGACTTAAAACGATTTACCCACTGGTATACACTTCACAACCTTAACCCTTTAGGCAATAGCGCAGGGTATGGGACTTCTTTTCCGATAGATCAATTTTATACGGCGCTGCTTTTTGCTTTTGACGAACCGGAGAATAACTCTTTAGATACCATCACCAACCGTTGGGAAGCAGAAGCAGATTTAGCTTTTGCTATTTTCAATTTCATGAACCATTTATCTCTTATTTCCCAAACATTGATCGTTTTTTCCACTCCGGAATTTGGAATGATTAAATTAAATGATCTTTATTCAACCGGCAGCTCTATTATGCCCCAAAAAAAGAATCCGGACAGTTTAGAAGTCATTAAAGGAAAAACCGCCTTTATCGCCGGTTTAATGACTGGTTTATTACAGCAGGGGACAGCCAACTTCATCGGTTATAACCGTGATTCCCAATGGACAAAATATGCCATTATCCAAATTGTTGATGAATGTAAAACAGCGCCAGGAATCATGAAGGGTTTATTAGCAACGATGAAGCTTGATAAAAAAACCATGGAGAAATGGTGTCATGTTGGTTTTATCGGAACGACAATCTTACTTGAACAATTGATAGCCAACTACCATCTTCCTTTTAGAAAAGCGAAAAGTATTGTCGAAAAGGCAATTGCCTATTCTCCAAATTCACAGCAAGTAACATGTGCCGCATTAAAGAAGGCTTTAGTTGAGAATAATATCAATGTATCAATTACGGCGAAAAAAATAAATGAATTTCAACAGCCCAAACTGATGATTAAACTAATTACCTCTTTTGGCAGTCCGGGCAAAGAGGCGATGAAAATCAGTCTGAAATTATTAAAAAAACAACTTCTGAATTACAACAAGTGGCTAACTGATAAAAAAAATAAGAAAGATAAAGCGCTGCAATTGTTACACTCTTTCATCGCTAAAAACACGATTATTAATAATTTCGTACAAAAAGAATAAAAATGATATATATTTAATGATTATTACTTGCATTTTTGATATTTTTGTGATAATTTTTTATAAAATATAAATACTATGAAAAAAACTACTGCTTATCAAAAAGTCGCTTCTTACGAAGCGAAAAAAAATGAGGTCAAAAAAATTCTTTTACTTTATTCAGGTGGACTAGATACCAGTGTAATGCTGAAATGGATAAAAAATCAGTATCAAGCGGAAATAATCGCTTTGACGTTAGATATCGGACAACAACATGACGACTTGGAAAAAATCAAACAAAAAGCATTGAAACTGGGCGCACTTAAAGCAATTGTCCTGGATGCAAAAGACGAATTTGCTGAAAATATTCTCGCTAAGGGGATTAAAGCTAACGCTTGTTACCAAGGAGACTACCATCTTTCTACGCCAATGGGCCGGGTGATTTTAGCAAAAAAAGCCGTCGAAATAGCAAAACTTGAAAAAGCCGATTGTATTGCTCATGGCTGTACCGGTAAAGGCAACGATCAGGTGCGTATTGAAGGCTACATTTTAACTCATGATCCATCACTGAAAATTATTGCTCCGGTTCGCGAATGGAATATGGACCGCAACGAAGAGATAGAATATGCCGCTGACAACGGCATACCGGTTCCAACAACTAAGGATTTTCCCTACAGTGTGGATGATAACATGTGGGGAATGACCTGGGAAGGAGGAGAGATCGAAGAGCCGGATGTCATTTCACCGATCGAAAAATTTTTAACGACTTATACGTTAGCAAAAAATGCACCCAACGATGAAGAACTTGTAACACTCGATTTCCATGAAGGGATTCCAGTTGCTTTAAATAATAAACAACTGAAACTAGCGGAGATTATTATCCATTTGAATAAAATTGCCGGTAAACACGGTGTTGGTGTCGTGCATATGTTTGAAGACCGTTTGGTTGGACTAAAAAACGGCGGAGTGTATGAACTACCGGCGGCTCATGTCATCATTAAAGCTCATAAAGCCTTAGAACAATATGTCTCTACTCGCAACCTCAATGAATTGAAGTCCATGCTGGATATTAAATGGGGATATATGTGTTATGGAGCTCTCTGGTATGATCCGGCGATGCAGGCTATTAATGCTTTTAACGATTGGGTTAATAAAAAAGTTACTGGTAAAGTAACTGTGAAACCGCACAAAGGTAAAGTAGAAATCGTTGCAATGCAGTCACCTTACGGCTTAAGTCATACATCCTTTAACAATAATGAGGGTTATAAGTTTAACGTTAATGCAAGTGCCGGTTTTATCGAGATTTACAGCCTGCAAATGAAACTGGCCAACAACATACAATCAAAATAAACTATGAAAACAAAACATTTTCTTTCCATCACCGATCTTTCTATTTCAGAGTTAAAAACTGTTTTCAAAATTGCCCTTAAAACAAAAAAAGAACTGAAAACAAAACATGCCAATAAACCGCTGTTACAGAATCAAACCATGTCAATGATTTTTGAAAAACCCAGTTTACGCACCCGGTTATCGTTTGAAACGGCGATGACTCAACTGGGTGGCCATGCTATCTACTTGGCGCCTTCGGATATCGGTTTAGGTGTCCGCGAGAAAATTTCTGATGTAGCGAAAGTTGCCTCCGGGATGACCAATATCATTATGGCACGGGTATTCAAACACACAACGGTTGAAGAACTAGCGGCATATTCGGCTGTCCCGGTGATTAATGGGCTATCAGATATGGAGCATCCTTGTCAAACCTTATCTGATCTGTTGACGATTCTTGAGGTAAAAAAGGAATTATCCAATTTAAAAATCGTCTTTATTGGTGACGGAGAAAATAATGTTGCCCATTCTTTATGTCTGGGGGCTGCCATGCTTGGTATGCAATTTACCTGTGCTTCTCCTCAAGGTTTCTGGTTGAATCAGGAAATAGTAAAAAAAGCCAAAAAATATTCACCAAAGATTGCCCTAACCTCTGACGTCGAAAAAGCTGTAAAACAAGCTGATGTTGTTTATACAGATACTTGGGTGAGTATGGGTGATGAAAAGGAAAAAGAAAAACGTTTGTCTATCTTTAAGCCTTATCAAGTCACACGATCATTGATGAAACTGGCAAAACCGGATGCTATCTTTATGCATGACTTGCCTGCCTACCGCGGAAATGAAGTCGCCAGTGAGGTGATTGATGGTCCCCAATCTGTGGTTTTCCAACAAGCAGAAAATCGTCTCCATGCCCAAAAGGCACTATTAGCTTATTTACTGACATTTCAAGGAAATTCGAAGGAGTTATAGTTGTACTTATTGTTATTCATTTCACCAAAGATTTGTTTTAAATTATCAATTTTTATTGATTGCATGAAAAAAGCGATCTTAATTCTCAATAATAATCAGATTTATCGTGGTAAAGGTTTCGGTGCCACAGGCTGTTTTTTTGGAGAACTGGTTTTTAATACCGCTATGACCGGATATATGGAGGCCATTACCGACCCCTCATACGCTGGACAGATCTTGACCTTTACTTATCCACTGATCGGAAATTATGGCATCAGCCGTAAATGGGGAGAGTCGCCAAAAATTTATCCTGTAGCCATCGTCGTTTCTGAACTCAATAACGACCATTATCATAGAGATGCTCATGATTCGCTGGAAAATCTGTTAGCGGCTCATCATATTGGCGGCATAGCTGGAATCGATACCCGATCCATCGTAAATTTTTTACGCAATCATGGATGTATTCCGGCTGTCCTTTCCGTCTATGAACAAGAGGGGAGAGATTTCGTCAAAGCAATCAGTACCCAAAAAAAAATAATCATCAACGAAAAAGGGGGAAATACCGTCGCATTAATTGACTATGGAGCAAAAGAGAGTATTGTCCAGGAATTAATCAAGGAAAATTTAAAAGTGGTGATTTACCCATCGACAGTCAAAGCTAAAGAAATCCTTAGTGACAACCCTCAAGGGATTATCTTATCAAACGGTCCAGGTGATCCTGTTGCTCTCCCTTATGCCATTTCGACAATTAGAGCACTCTTAAAAACTACTATCCCAATTTTCGGGATCTGTTTGGGTCATCAGCTCATGGCATTGGCTGACGGAGGTGAGACATACAAGCTTAAATTTGGCCATCGAGGTTTAAATCACCCGGTACTGGATATCAAGAGTCAAAAAGCATTTTTTACTTCACAAAATCATGGCTATGCTGTAAAAGCCGAGTCGCTATCAAAAAATTGGGAGACACTTTTTATTAATATCAATGATGGTACAGTTGAAGGATTTATTCATAGAAATAAACCTTTTTTTTCCGTCCAGTTTCATCCAGAAGCCAATCCCGGTCCCCATGACACCACGTTCTTATTTAAACAATTTAAAGCATTACTGTGAAAAAAGTGTTAATTATCGGTTCGGGACCGATTGTTATCGGACAAGCCGCAGAATTTGATTATTCAGGAACACAGGCGTTACTTGCCCTCCGCGAAGAAGGTTATCAGTCTATCATCGTTAATTCCAATCCGGCTACCATTCAAACCGATCGTCAAGTAGCCGATATCGTTTATATTGAACCGTTGACGATACCTGTTCTAGAGCAAATTATTGCGATAGAAAAGCCTGCGGGTCTAATAGCGACTGTTGGTGGACAAACTGCTCTGAATTTAGCCACTCAGCTTGATAAGCAAGGAGTACTCAAAAAATATCAGGTGAAAGTCTTAGGAACAGATATAAAAGCCATATCTTTTGGAGAGGATCGGGGAAGATTCAAGCAGTTAATGGAGCAGATAAAGGAACCTGTCCTGCCAAGTCAAGCAATTCCCTCGATAGAAGAAGGTCTTGCTTTTGTTCAAAAAATTGGTTTTCCGATTATTTATCGTTGTGCTTACACTTTAGGCGGGTTGGGAAGCGGATATGCCACCAACCTTACTGAACTTAAAAAAAAATTATCAACTAGTTTGTTGTTAAGTCCGACAAAACAAGTATTGTTAGAAAAAAGCGTCTTGGGCTGGGGAGAATTTGAATATGAAGTGATCAGAGACGCCGCCGGCAATAAGATTATTGTTTGTAATATGGAAAATGTTGATCCAATGGGTGTACACACTGGCGAATCAATAGTGGTCGCCCCGGCCCAAACATTATCTGATGATGACCATCAAGTATTTAGAAATTCGGCATTAAAAATAGTCGAGGCGCTCAATATCGTCGGTAGTTGTAATGTTCAGTTTGCTCTAAATTATCACACGGGCCAATATTTTGTGATAGAAGTTAATCCCCGACTCTCTCGCAGTTCCGCACTCGCCTCCAAGGCCACTGGTTATCCCATAGCTAGAGTTGCCACAAAAATCGCGCTAGGTAAAACTCTACCAGAACTCACTAATAACATTACCGGGAAAACTGCTTTTTTTGAACCGGCTTTGGATTATATTGTCGTCAAAATCCCCTGTTGGCCAAGCGATAAATTTCCCGAAATGGATTTGGGCATAGGAATCACCATGAAAAGTACCGGAGAAGTGATGAGTATCGGAAGAAATTTTGGTGAAGCAATGTACAAAGCCGTCAAAAGTTTAGATTTAAAAGAAAATATTTTCGAAAACAAAGAAAAAATTAGAGATATAAGACCGGTACTAAAAAAGTCCACAACTTCGCGATTGAAACACATTTTCCAAGCTATTCAGCAGGAATTATCCATTAAAGAAATCAGTAATTTGACACATATAAATCCCTGGTTTATTTCCAAGCTAAATAATTTAACTCACAACTATGACCAAATTGAGAAAAGCTTGAATAACTATAAAATGGTTGATACCTGTGCCGGAGAATTTGAGGCTAAAACGCCTTATTATTATTCGACACAAGGAGAGGAGAATGAGGCTATTCCACTAGCATGTCCAAAAGTAATAATAATCGGAGCTGGACCAATCAGTATCGGACAAGGAATAGAATTTGATTATATGACAGTCCATGCAGTGAAAGCACTTAAAGAGAAAGGTATACAAACAATCATCATCAATAATAATCCGGAAACGGTCAGCACTGATTACTCCATTTCTGATCGACTTTATCTTGAACCTTTAACTTTCAATTTTGTCAAAAAAGTGATTGAAAATGAACAAAACAATCTTCTTGGAATTATCGCCCAATTTGGAGGTCAAACAGCGATCAATCTGGCCAAGCAACTGGAAGAAAGTAAGGTAAAAATATTAGGGACTTCCTCCGCTTCCATTGAACTGGCGGAAAATCGTGAACTGACAGGAAAAATGATGAAAAAATTGGGTATAAAAATGCCAAAATGGAAAATCATTTATTCCAAACAAGATATTCAAAATAAGTTAAAAACTTTAGCATATCCCTTACTGGTCAGACCATCATTTGTCCTTGGCGGCGAAGGGATGAAAATAATCCAAAATAAAAAACAGCTTTATGGTTATTTAGAAAAGTTATCAGCCTTTTATTTTAATAATCCTATTTTGATTGACGAGTTTTTAGCAAATGCCATCGAGGTTGACGTTGATTTTATTAGTGACGGTGAAAATACGATTAGTTATATTCTAGAACAACTGGAACCCGCAGGCATCCACTCTGGTGACAGTCGATGTGTCTATCCTCCTCAAAATCTAAGTAGATCAATTCAAGAAAAACTTATCTTTATGACCAACAAAATCAGCGAAGCTTTTCAAATTATTGGTCTTGGCAATATTCAATATGCCATAAAAAATAATCTAATTTATGTCCTAGAGATTAATCCGCGGGCATCGCGGACGATCCCTTTTTTAAGCAAATGCTTGGGAATCTCTTTACCAGAGTTTGCGACCAAAATCATTTTAGGAGAAAAATTGGATCATAATGTCAGCAAGGTCGTACCAAACCATGTAGCAGTAAAAACACCGATATTCTCCTTTGACAAACTGCCAGGTGTTTCAACTAAACTGGGACCACTCATGAAAAGCACCGGGGAAACTATGAGTATTGGTAAAAATTTTCAAGAAGCCCTAGATAAATCCACAGGTCGAATTTCACGTCAGAACATGCACTTATATCCTATCTAAAGAAAGTTATGCTATGATAAAAACATGATCAAAGATCAAATTCAAGCAATAATTACCGCTGCTGTTAACAAAATATCTACACGTTCAACTGTCCATATCCAGTCACCTGATAATCCTCAATTCGGCGACTATACCACCAACATCGCCATGCGGTTGGCCAAAGAGCTGAAGAAAAACCCGCTGCAGATGGCCGAAGAAATCGCCAAACAAATTCCCAAAGACGAGATTATTGAAAAAGTCGAAGTAGTTAAACCAGGATTTATTAACTTCTGGCTAACGAAAGAAACACTTAGTAAAAATTTAATTCAAATCCTCTCCAATATAAATAATTATGGCAAAAGTGAGACCACCCGAGGGAAAAAAATCATTGTCGAATATTCTTCACCAAATATTGCTAAACCGTTTACTATTGGACATTTGCGCTCAACCATCATCGGTGATGCAATTGCCAATCTACTTGAGGCCGCAGGCTGGACTGTTTTCCGCGATAATCACTTAGGCGACTGGGGGACACAGTTTGGTAAGCAGATTTATGCTATCAAAACTTGGGGGAATATAGGAAAGATTGAAAAAATGCAACAACCAGTCAAAGAACTGGTAAGGTTATATGTGAAATTTCACAAGGAAGCCGAAAAAAATCCTGAAATTGAAGAACAAGGAAAAATCTGGTTTAAAAAACTTGAGGATGGAAATGAGGAAGCAAGAATACTTTGGCAAAAATGTATTGATTGGTCTTGGAAAGAATTTAATGAAATCTACGACAAACTGCAAGTAACATTTACAGAAAATGACGGCAAAGGATATGGAGAATCTTTTTTTGAAGATAAGATGGACTTTATTATCAAAGAACTACAGAATAAAAAATTATTAACAAAAAGTAAAGGAGCGCAAATTATCGCCTTCCCCAAGGACAAATACCCGCCTCTAATGATTTTAAAAGATGACGGGGCTACTCTCTATTCCACCAGAGATTTGGCAACAGATAAATTCCGTCTCACCAACTCTCACTACTCTGCTGACGTGCTGATTATTAACGAAGTTGGAGCAGAACAAAGTTTGTATTTTCAGCAATTATTTGAAGCAGAAAAAATGTTAGGTTGGGTAAAAGACAATCAACGTGTGCATGTGAAACATGGTATGTATCGCTTTAAAGATAAGAAAATGTCCACCAGAAAGGGAAATGTTATTTGGTTAGAAGAAGTATTGGAAGAAGCGAAAAAAAGAGCCGAAAGTCTTTCTAAACAACATCAAACTGATGCAACAGTAAGCCAGTCATATCATGACAATGCTAATATTATTGGCATTGGTGCTTTAAAATGGAATGATTTAAAAAGAAGCGCAAACATGGACATTCTATTTGACTGGGATGAGATCCTCAATATGCAAGGAAATGCAGGTCCTTATATGCAATATACTTATGTCCGCTGTCGATCAGTAATCAGTAAAAGTAACTTTTCACCAAAAAATAAGTTACCAAGAATAGACTACCAGGCGGAAGAACTAGAGTTAATGCGCATGTTAGAAAAATACCCTTCCATAGTCGAATCGGCAGCAGTAAACATGGCTCCTAACCTACTATGCAATTACCTTTTCACTCTGGCTCAGCAGTACAATCTGTTTTACCAAAAACATCCGATCTTAAAAGCCGACCAAGATACCAAAAACTTCCGGCTAGCCCTGACTACCGCAGTGGCTCAAGTTATTAAAAACGGCCTGTATCTTCTTGGTATTCAGACTGTTGAGAAGATGTGATAAGTTCAATCACTCTGCCTCTTAAGCTTTCTCTCCCATTCCAACGGTTGATATTAAGGTTATAAACTATATCTAATTTTTTCCCGCGGGAAAGGGAAACGTAATCCGCAGCCCGGTTAAAAGCAATCATCTCAAGCGTAGTCGTATCGCTTGACTTGACGATTATTTTCAAATGATCGTTTTTTTTACCAAACAACTGGGCGCCGACGACTTCCACTTGGCTGACAAATGAAGGTTGTGGATTGCCGATTCCAAAAGGATTTAGTTTCTCAATCTCGCGGGCTAGCCGCATATCCACAATCTGCACCGGTATTTTTATATCCACCTCGATTACTTTTTCCAGATCCGAGTCTTTAATAAGCTTGGAGGCCTTATTAGTCGCTTCAGCAATAAAATCGGCTAACTGGCTTTTTTTGACGGTCAGACCACCGGCCTGCCGATGGCCGCCGAAGCTTAGCAGATACTTTTTCAATGAAGCAAAAAAATCGGTTATGTGAAAGGCTTTTATCGAGCGGGCCGAACCCTTAAGCTCGCCATTACCTTCGGTTAGCACAATGGCCGGCCGGTAATAAGCTTCAACCAACTTCGAAGCGATTAAACCAATAATTCCCTCGTGCCAATCTGGAGAATGGAGAATGAGAATCTTGGGTAAAGAGCCCTTTTTTTTAAGTTTTTCAACTATTGCTAGAGCTTCCTCTACTGCCTTTTTCACTAGATCCTGCCTTTTGGTATTAGCCAAACCCACCTGCTGAGCCAATTTCAAAGCACGAGCTTCGTTGGTGGTACAAAGTAGACGAAGTGCATCAATGGCATGCTCCAATCTCCCCACCGCATTAATTCTTGGGGCAATGATGAAGCCTACCTCATAAGGTGTAACTGGTCTATGGATAATTTTTGCCTCTTTCAAGATATATTTTAATCCATACCGTTTAACGTTGGGAAAAGAAGCTAGTCCTGCCTTCACCACACTACGAGAAGGACCAACCAGAGGTACTAAATCCGCGATGGTACCAATTGAGGCCAGAGCCAGATAATCAACCGTGAAGTTATATTCCAACAATTTGAAATTTGAGATTTGAGATTTGAGATTTTCATAAATTTCTTTGGCAAAAAAATAGGCGACACCCGATCCGGACAGCTGCGGGATATGAAAAATCGCCTCGGTTTCTTTGGGGACCTGCCCCTCTTGCTTCAAATGATGGTCGGTAACAATCACTTTGATACCTTGGGTTTTAGCATAGGCAATCTGTTTGGCGGCGGTTATCCCATGATCAACGCTAATGATAAGTGCCGGGTGATATTTGGCAATAACCGCGTCAATGCCCTTTATAGAAAAGCCATAGCCTTCAAGTTTCCGGTGGGGCACATAGGGCATAACGGAAAAACCCAACAAATGCAGTGTCTCCCAGAGAATGCTTCCGCCGGTGATTCCATCGGCATCATAATCGGTATAAACCACAATGGTTTTTTTCTCTTCTCTTATCTTTTTTAGCAACTGCAAAATTTTCCGAAATTCCTTTTCATAACCAAAATCGACCAGCGATAAAGAAAGAGGGGAGGGCGGATGTAGAAAAGCATTGATATTGGTAATTTGCCTACTTCGCATTAAAATATCGATTAGGCTTTCAATGGAAAGCTTTTGGCCGGATTTAATTTCATGATGATAGGTGACTTTCATAGATCAGGCGCGCGGGTTATTGCTCGATTAATTTTTCTTTGACCGGTTTGGCAGAAAGAAGCTGAGTTGAGTGAATTTTTTGTCCCAAGGCATTAAAATTTTTGGACAAAAAATTGGACTGATTATAAGCGTTTGTCAGATGCTTAATTAGCGTATTCAGAGAATCGTCTGACTTTTCGTAGTCTTTTTTTATAGCTTGAAGGAGCATCAGTACTTCCTTGGCTTGCGACTGGATCCGGAGCCCCTCCAGTGATACCAGGATTGCTTTCAGGTAAGCGTAAAATGATAGCGGTGAGACCGGAATAACGCGCTTTTGGCTGGCAAAATCGTAAAGATCGGCGTTATTGATAATTTCATAGTAAACCGCCTCAGATGGGATATACATCAGGGCATAATCCATGGTTCCTTCGGAAGGCATTATATACTTCTGGGCAATATCGGTAATGTGTTTTTTCACATCACCCCTGAAGTCTTTTCGATACTGTTCTTTGTCTTTATCCGTCTGTCCTTCATACATTTTACGAAAATTATCAATCGGGAATTTAGAATCAATCGGGATCAAGCCTTGGCTTGTTTTGACTACCGCATCCACCTTATCACCGCTTTGGAAAGCATACTGCAAGGAGTAAAGATCCGGCGGCAAACACTGTATAAGAAGCTCTCTTAAAATCTGCTCACCGATATTGCCGCGAAGTTTGGGCGACTGTAAAAACTCCTGTAACTGCTTCATTGAACGGCCGATCTCGGAAAACTCACCAATGCTTTTTTGCACCCGGCCGATCACGGTGGCCGCATTATCAAGCCGACTGTTAAACTGCTGCATATTCTGGCTCAGTTTTTGATCAACCGTCTGAGTGGACTGTTCCAGACGCTGACCCAAATCTTTGAGCCATTCCACCAATTCACCGGAAACCCCTGCTTTTTCTTCGATTTTTTTCAACCAATAGCGGATAATCACAAGCAACATTGTCGCAATTACAATGATTGGTATTAAGGGGTTGAAGTTAAACACTTTCACATTATATACCGCTTTCAGATGAAATTGCAAAAAAATACACCATCTTTCAGCGGCATAACGCTCCGTACTCCCGCCTTCGGCGGGATACGGTGCGTATACAAAAAACCATCATCGCTATAACCTGTATCAAAAATCCTATACTAGACAAATTACTTGGGATGAAGTTTTTAGACTAATCCGTTACGTGAGAAGATTTTGGGTTTAAGAAAGTCACTGGTATTGTGTTTTTGTCCTTCTTTTCCGGTATTGATGGTTTCCACATCTTCAATCGGCTTGACCTGCTGTTCGCTTGCCGGCTGGGGAGAAAAGGGAGGCGGCTGAAACGGCTGCTCATCATAATTGTTATTATCTGGATTGTTGTAGTTTACCGGCTGGAAAGGATTGACCGGGGCAAAAGTTGGCGCGCGCGGTGGCTGAAATGGACCTCCAGGATAACGATTGGTTTGCTGGAAGCGGTTAACCGGTTTTTTGACAGCGCCCAGCTGCAGCAATTTTGATGCTGTTTGAAATGTTTGGGCGTTGACCGAATAAGAACTAAAATTGTTGGTTGCCACCACTAGACCAGCGTATAAATTGGTGGCGATTTCTTTATCAATCTCAATCTGTAAAGTCTCAAGCGCATTTAAGACCAGTTCGCTGGTGGAAGAGCTTGATTTATTGACATAGTTGACCAAACCATATGAATTGTTGATTAAATGACGATCGATATTAATAATGTTTTTTCCTTGAAACTCGCCCTGATTTTGTTGATATAAGGGTCCGATATTGTTTAAAGAAGGTACATCAATAGTAAAGATAAACTCTACTTTACCGCCAATATAGGAAAAATGGATTTTGTCAGGTTCTAACTTTGGATATCCTGGCTTGGGAGACACCACCAGGTTAAAGGTTTTTCCTTGAATATTGTAGTCTACTTTATCGATTGAGCCTTCATCGGCGTAGGGGATTGAGATAACTAGATTATCTCCACCCGTGCTTAACGCCTGTTGAATTTTGTCAGCTCCGGTCAGATCGCTTTGCGGTTTTGACGAACAGACCAAAGAGACGTTCTTTCCAGCCTTGTTTAAGCCCAAATAAAGGGCGGTAGCGGAGGCAATCGCGTCAACTGAAGGATTTAATGGTAAAACAATGATTCCGGCCTTGTTTTTGTTGACAATGTCAGCAATATTGTTGAGCTGCGATTCAAACTGGGTATTGTCTTGTATCATATTACTATGAGATAGATTTTACCATATCGCCTATTTTAATGTCAAGTGGCGGGGAGAGGATCATGCCGCACTCTTGATCTCGTTTGACCTCAGTTACCGATTTGGCCCGAATGCGCAGGGAAACCAGCCGAGTCTTGTTTAATAGACGGCCGTCGCGGTAAACCTCCAGAGAGTCACCGGCATTGACCTTGCCTTTGGTGACTTTAGCGCCAAAAATCCGCTCGCCTTCGATGATGAAAGTAGCTAAAATTTTTGCCTCGCCTTTGAGGTTCTTCTCACTTTCTTCCTTCTCTTTTAAAAGCTTTGAAACTTCCTCCAGCTCCTCAAATAATTCATAGATAATCTTATAGGTTTTAATAATCACCTTTTCCTGCTTGGCTAAATTTTTTACTTCCATATCATATCCCACGCCAAAACCCACTACAATCGCCTTAGTTGACTTAGCCAAAAAAACGTCCGAACGATAAATATCGCCAACTGCGCTTAAAATCGTCTCGATATTATCATTTTTAGACAAAAAACCATTAATAGCTTCAAGTGAACCTTGAGAATCGGCTTTAATGATAATGGTCAGCTTTTTTTTTGGTTGTTCTTGACTATACAACTGCTCTTTGGTTAGTGCAGCCGGTGATTGTCGTTTGATAACTGCTTCTTCCTTTTCCGGCTGATTTTGGCTACCTAACTCCATTCCTACCTCCGGCATCTCATTAAATCCCGTAAGTTCAACCGGCGTTGAAGGGACAGCTTTTTCGACCGATTTTCCCAGGTCATTGATTAATGAACGGATTTTTAGTTTCTTACCACCGACATCAACTACCTCGCCAACCCCCAATGTCCCCTCTTTCACAACCACGCTTGCGACAATTCCCCGCTTATCTTTTTTCGTCTCGATGATGTAGGCGCGGGTTGGAAAGTTTGACTCATACTGCAAATGCAGTTCCGAAGTAATAAGAAGGATGGATTCCAGCAGGTCAGAAACTCCTTTGCCTGTTTTGGCCGAGATCGGAAGAACCGGAACTTTGCCGCCTTTATCTTCGGTTACGACCTCGTATTTTAACAGGTCTCTTTTTACTTTTTCGGGATTGGCTTCAGGCAGATCCATCTTGTTTAAAACCACAATAAAGGGAATCTTAGCGTTTTTGATGTGATAGATTGACTCAACGGTCTGGGGCATTAACGAATCTTTAGCGTCAACCACCAGTAAGGCGATATCAGCTACCTTTGCCCCGCGGGATCGCAGTTGAGAAAATGCCTCATGACCCGGAGTATCAATAAAAGTGATCTTGTCTGTAGGATAGCCTTTTATTCCTGTAACAATCTCGTAGGCGCCGATTCTTTGGGTGATACCACCGTATTCCTTGGCAGCGATTCGGCTGTGGCGGATAAAATCCAAAAGAGTGGTTTTTCCATGATCCACATGTCCCAATATAGCAACAACCGGCGGTCTGACCATAGTTTTCAAAAGATTATCAATGATAAAAATGGTTATTTAACCTTGTCTTTAGGAGCAATTTTGTCAGTAGTATTTTCTTTCGGTAGCGTTTTTTTTGACGAAGATGTGGTCTGGGTAATATCAATATCCAGCTCAGTTAAACGCGAAGCCAGATTGACATTAATGCCTCCTTTACCAATAGCAAGGGGAGCTTGTGATTCTTCGACCTTCACTTTAGCCACCTTGGTCTTTTCATCAATTGACACCTCAATTATCTTAGCTGGAGAAAGAGCGCTTATTAAAAATATCTTAATGTCAGGATTCCACTGAATAATATCGATCTTTTCCTGACCGCCCAACTCGTCGGTGACCGTCTGGACTCGTACACCTTTTTGGCCAACACAAGCGCCAACCGGATCCACTCCGCCTTGACTGCTGTAAACAGCGATTTTCGCTCTCATGCCCGGTTCGCGAACAACTTTTTTTACCTCAACGGTAAGACTTGCGATTTCCGGGACTTCCCGCCTAAAAAGCTCGATGATCAGTTCTGGAGCAATTCTTGACAAAACTATTCGCGAATATCCTTGCTGGTCCTCGACAATCCCTTTCAGGTAAAAAATCAAACTGGTGTTCACTGAGTAGTTTTCATTTTTAATTTGTTCTTCTTTAGGCAGAATACCCTCTGCTTTACCAATGTCAACATGGACATTATACCCGTCGTAGCGGATCACTCGTCCACGGATTATTGTACCGACCTGATCCCGATAATGCGAGATGACGGTTTTTTTCTCGGCTTCACGTATCTTTTGAATGATCACCTGCCTGGCAGTCTGAGCCGCAATCCGGCCAAACCCAGGAGGCGTAATGTCTTTTCCCTCTTCCACAATCTTCGTTTCGCCAGTTTCCTTGTTGACTTTTACAGTTATCGGATCTTCGATTTTATTTGGATATTCCTTATGAAAAGCGGCCAAAATCGCCGCTTCCATTGAAGAGAGGACTTCATCAACCGTAATACCTCTTTCAGTAGCCACCTGATTTAATGCTAGTGCAAACTCACTTTTTACTATTGCCATATCGGTAATTGTAGCACAAAGGTAGGTAAAATCAAAGCGTAAAAAGAAGAATTAAATAATATTTTATAGTGGAAGAATGATCCGCCACCAAGTAAAATATAGGTGTTTTTAATCTTAAAATATTTTTTTTAAGTTTTGGCATTTGAGATTTTGCCTTTTATATATCTTTGACTATGGGATTTTATATCTGTTCCAACTGCGGTTACGGCTCGGCCTCCTGGATCGGCAAATGTCCTGATTGCAACCAGTGGAACAGCCTGGTTTTGCAAAGAGATGAAAAAGACAAACGTAAAGAAAAAACCCAGAAACTCACTTTCAAGCCGTTGACCGAGGTGCCTTCTTTGGTTAAGGGTCGTTTGCAGACTGGACTGTTTGAGTTTGATCGGGTACTTGGCGGCGGTTTTGTGAGCGGAGAGATCGTCCTTCTGACTGGTGAACCGGGAGTGGGCAAATCAACGCTGATCCTGCAGTCGTTAAGTAATTTGAAAACCTTGTATATCTCAGGTGAAGAGGCTGCTGAACAGGTCAAAGATCGCGCCGAACGCTTAAATATACAATTGGAAAACTTTTTTTTCTCAGATACTTTGCAGGTGGAAGGTATTATCGAAGGCGCGCGCGAGATCAGAGAAAAAATCGACGTTATTGTTATTGATTCAGTCCAAACCGTCTACTCAAAAGAGGTCGAAGGCCAGCCCGGAAGTATTACTCAATTAAAAGAAACCGCGGCCAAACTGATCCGTTTTGCCAAAGAAAATAAAATCCCTATTATCGTCATCGGCCATGTCACTAAAGACGGCGATATCGCCGGACCAAAGACTCTTGAACATATGGTAGACGCTGTCATTAATTTTGAGGGGGAAAGAGTGTCTCATTTTCGCGTTTTGCGGGCACAAAAAAACCGCTTCGGCTCAACTGATGAGATTGGAATTTTTGAGATGGCAGGACGCGGCCTGCGGGAAGTGAACGATCCGCTGGCTTTCTTAGAAGACACCACCGGCCACGTACCGGGTAAAGCGATTGTTGGCAGCATGGAGGGCCGCAGGCCGCTCTTTTTTGAAATACAGGTTTTGGCCTCGCCAAGCATTTTAACCATGCCACGGAGAGTAGTGAAGGGTGTTGACTACAGTAAGGTCCTTCTGCTTTTGGCCGTAATTCGCAAACACTTGAATCTACCACTGCATTCTTATGATATCTATGTCAATGTTGTTGGCGGTGTGGAGATCAAATCTCCGGCTGCTGATTTAGGTATAGTCGCCTCTCTCATCTCTTCAATCAAAAATCTGCCCCTGCCACCAAAGTCGATTTTTGTAGGAGAGGTCGGACTGTTAGGTGAAGTCAGACAAGTCTATGGCGAAAAAAAAATTGTTTCCGAAGCGAAACGACTCGCCCTTCCGCAGGTGTTTTCTTCAGAAACTGTAAAAAGTTTGAAAGAGTTGCAAAAACAATTGGGGGAGAAGGGCAAAAAGGCGATCGCTACTCCAAAAGGAATTGTTTTTTCAGAATAGACTTTTTACCATTAGCTCCCGTCACTTCGATAATAAAAGTATTTTGACCTTTTTTTAAAGGAAAATCGTAAGTAAACACTCCTTCGCTATCAACAAATACTTTATCTCCAAAAATTACGATATTAGCTTCCTTTTCAGTCTTTCCCATTATCTGAACTTTCTCCATATTCCTGAGTGTGGTTTGATCGGGTTTAAGGATTGTAATACTCGGGGGAGTTAGATAAAGCTTGACCTGATATGTAAAATAGGCAGAAAATATCAAGATAATACCCGCGACCACCCCCATAATAATTTTTTTAGTTTCCAAATTAAAACTACTGTCATTGACTCTTTTTTTAAACCGCAGATCCTCGTGCTTTTCGTAATCACGGCGAAAATAGGCTAGCATCTTGGCCGGATCAAGACCCAAGGCATTGGAGTAGGTTTTGATAATGCCGATAATATATACTTTGGAGGCAAAATACCGCCAGTCGTTTTCTTCGATAAATCTGAGGAATTTTTCCCGGACTCTGATTTCTTTCTCAATCTGCTTGAGGGTAATCCCTGTTTCCTCCCGCCGTTTGCGTAGCATTTCTCCAACTGAAAGCATGATCATTTAACACAAAACATGTAACATGTAACACAAGAATAACTAATCTTATCCCGTGTCTTTCTAATGTTGCATGTTATATGTTTCGTGTTTTATATTTCTTTCTCTCTTCCGACATATTCACCAATTTCGGGGTTTAAAGTAATGATGTCGCCCTTCTTCACAAATAACGGCACTAATATCGAAGCTCCTGTCTCCAGTATTGCGGTTTTTTTTGCCCCACTCACCGTATCTCCTTTGACTCCGTCTTCAGTTTCTGTCACTCTTAAACGAACGCTCATCGGTGGACTGATACATAGTGGTTTTTCATTTTGGACATAGACAAACATTTTTTCTCCTTCTTTAAAAAAGTTGATTGCCTCGCCGATTACAGCAAGAGGAACGGTATACTGGTTATAAGTCCGCTCATCCATATAATAGGCGTTCTCATTATCCTTGTATAAATACTGCATTTCTACACTCTCAACCTCAATGGTTTCCACATATTCGCTGGACTTGAAAGTGTAGTCAATATTTTTACCTGAGATTACATTTTTGATTTTAGCGCGCATTAGAGCCGAGCCTTTTCCGGGAGAGTAAAACTCGGCTTTCTGAAGCTGCCAAGTTTCGTTTTGATAGATAATAAATTCACCTTTTTTTAAATTTCCAGCTGAAATCCGCGTCATAGTTTGTCTTTGATATTCTTTTATTATACAATGTCACCGCTCCCTTTTCCTGACTAATCCTCTAACGTCGTAAATTGTAAACACAACTCTAACTAACTTCAATCAATTTTAATTCTCCAATTGACTTCGCGTTGGCAAAAATCATCGCTAATCTGTCCACGCCTATTCCCGCTCCGGTACAAGGTGGAAAGCCGTCTTTTATCGCCTCAACAAATTCGTTATCTACCTTATGATTGATTGATCCCATCTCTTTTCTTTTTTTCATATGGCGGGCGCTTCTGCTTTTATATTCTCGCCAGTTGTCAACTTCAGTGCAGCAGCCGCCGATCTCTTTCCCATCGATGTAAAATTCCATTCTTTCAGCAATCTTTTTATCAGGAGATAGTTTGGCTAAAGAGGCCATTTTCGGCGGAAAGTCATAAACCATTGTTGGATAACCATTCTTGCCTAAGTTTGGTTCAATCTCCTGAGCAATAATCTGAGAAAAAATGTCTTCATACGAGAATCCGCTTGTATTATACCCCTTTGTTTTTGCTTTTTGTAAAAATTTATCTTCAACAAATAAATCGCTTCCCGATATTCCCGAGCACCTTGCAAACGCCTCGGCCAAAGTCAATTCCTCCCACCTGGCCAAGGATATTTTCTCTCCCTGGTAAATAAAAGAGTAGGCGGAACCGGAAATGCATCTGGCAATATAGCGCAATAACTCTAAGATTTCGGTGGCTAGATCTTTATACCCCACACCTACCTTATAAAACTCAAGCATGGTAAACTCCGGTAAGTGCAGACTCGAATTGGGTTCGCTGTTGCGGAAAGTCTTTCCCAGATAATAACAGTTTCCAATCCCCTGGCCGATTAACCGTTTGAGAAAAAGTTCGGGAGAAGGTGTTAAGTATAGCTTTTTTTTCATATCCAAATACCTAAACTCTGTTTCAAATATTTCCAGATAACTTTCAGGAATAAGTGCCGGTGATAATACCGGTAAATCAATCTGTAGATAGCCTTTATTTTGGAAATAATGATTAATCGCCGCTTTTATCTCTAAAGTGATCTTATACTTAGGGAGATTTTGAATTTTTGTCTGAATATCCATTGATCATTTTATAACTCATCCTGCAGTTCTTCGATCAATTTTTTGGCATTGCCGGATAATCTTTGAGGAATGTCCACTTTAAAAACCACATACTGATCCCCTTTCTGCTGCGACTGCGGGTATGGTATCCCCTGCCCTCTTAATCTGACAACCGTACCCGACTGGGTCCCAGGGCGAACGCGTAATTTGACTGACTCGTTGATAGTAGGAATGTCAACCACCGCGCCTAAAGCCGCCTGCGGAAAAGTCAGATCTTTTTCCAAATATATATCTTGACCTTCACGCTTAAAGGAAGAGTGGGGACGTATCCGCACTACCACATCAAAATCCGCAAATCGGATCTGTGTCCCGCTATCAACGCCAGCCGGAATTTTGATAGATTTCTGTTTTCCCTCAATGACGGTGGTTTTTTCAACACCACAAACCGCCTCTTCAAAAGTCAGCTCCATCTCGTAGGCATTTCGGCGCTTCGTCCTTCTGCCTCGGCCACCACTAAATGGTGAACGAAAGCCGAAAAATTGTTCAAATATTTCAAAAGGGTCCGCCCCACCAAAGTCAAAATTAATGCCTTCGTCGCCAAAATTGGTATAGTAAGTAAAAGGACCCTGCTCATTACCGCGACCCTGGGCACCTGACCCGCTTTTTTCAAAAGCCTCATACCCCACTTGGTCGTACATCTGCTTTTTTTCCGGATTGGAAAGCACTTCATAAGCGCGATTAATTTGTTTGAACTTTTCATTAGCTTCCGGGGATTTATTTCGATCAGGATGCCACTCAAGCGCCAGCTTGCGATAAGCGGCTTTGATCTCTTGTTCAGAAACATTTTTAGCAACGCCTAAAATAGCATAGTAGTCTTTCATATGTCGAAGCACACATTATAGCAGAGCTTCTTTACTCCTCCACTGCCCTCTAATGTTAACTTACTACCTCGCCTTCCTCTACGTCTTTCTTGTCTTTTTTATTTTCCTCATTTTTATCTTCTTTTTTGACATTTGAGTTTTGAGTTTTGACATTTTGATCATACATCCCCTGCCCGATTTTCTGCAAGGCCTCAGACAGCTCTTTGGTTTTAGTTTCAATTTCCGCGGCACTGCCTTTTCCCAGAGTGTCTTTCAGGACTTTTATCTTTTCCTCTACTGCTTTTTTAATATCAACGGGTGCTTTGTCGCCGGCGTCTTTTAATGACTTTTCCGCAACATAAATCATGTTATCGGCTTTATTGCGGTTTTCGATCTTTTCTTTTTCTTTTTGATCGTCATCCGCATTTTTCTCAGCCTCATTTTTCATTTTTTCAATCTCATCTTTGGTTAGTCCCGTGGAGCCGGTAATCTTAATGCTTTGCTCTTTGCCGGTGGCTTTATCCTTGGCTTTAACAGTCAGAATACCGTTGGCATCAAGGTCAAAAGTTACCTCAATCTGCGGCACTCCTCGCGGGGCCGGCGGAATACCATCCAAAATAAACTGACCAAGCGACTTGTTATCCCGCGCCAGAGGTCTCTCTCCCTGTAAAATGTGAATCCCTACCTGTGTCTGATTATCGGCAGCGGTGGAAAACACCTCGCTTTTGGAGGTGGGTATAGTAGTATTGCGGTTGATAAGAGGGGTCGTCACGCCACCTAATGTTTCTACTCCCAAGGTAAGAGGTGTCACATCTAGTAAAACTACATCTTTTGCTTCTCCCCCCAAAATTCCTGCCTGCACTGCTGCACCAATTGCTACTACTTCATCCGGATTCACACTGCGGTTGGGGTCTTTGCCGAAAAATTCCTTCACTCTCTCATACACTTTGGGCATACGGGTCATTCCACCCACCATCACAATTTCATCAATTTTACTTTTATCAATACCCGCGTCTTTTAGGGCTTTTCTGACCGGGTCAAAAGTCTGCTCAATTAGATCACCCACTAAAGATACTAGCTTGGAACGGGTCAGCTTAATTACCAAGTGCTGAGGCTGATTTTCTCTGACCGTTATAAACGGCAGATTGATCTCTGCTTCCATAGAAGAGGACAGTTCAATCTTGGCTTTTTCAGCCGCGTCTTTAAGACGCTGGGTAGCTTGCGGATCTTTACGCAGATCAACTCCATGTTCTTTTTTAAACTCATCAGCAATATAATCCAAAATCACTTTGTCAAAGTCATCTCCTCCCAGATGCGTGTCTCCATTAGTGGATTTGACTTGGAACACACCCTCACCCAGTTCCAAAATAGTAATATCAAAAGTCCCTCCGCCCAAATCATAAACAGCAATCGTATGGCTATGCTTTTTATCAAGTCCGTAAGCTAAAGCCGCTGCTGTTGGCTCGTTAAGTATGCGTTCGACTTTTAACCCGGCGATCTCACCTGCCTGTTTGGTGGCCTGTCTTTGGGCGTCATCAAAATAGGCCGGTACCGTAATTACTGCTTTTTCTATTTTGGTACCTAGATAAGCCTCAGCGTCAGATTTGACTTTCTGAAGAATCAAAGCGGAAATTTCTTGGGGTGTAAATAGTTTACCTTCAACTTCAACCACCGCCATCCCTTCCCTTCCCTCTTTTATTTTATACGGCAACCATTTAATATCCCTTTGTACCGATTCGTCATTGTATTTTCTGCCCATCAGGCGTTTTATAGAAAATAAGGTGCGGCTGGAATTGATAACAATCTGCCGTTTGGCGACATCGCCGACAATTCTTTTAACCGGATCCACCACCGAAGGAATGACGTTTCTTCCCTCCTGCGAATAGATGATTTTGGGAGCGCCTCCTTCCATCACGGCCACCGCTGAATTAGTTGTTCCTAAATCAATACCAATAGTTTTGGACATAGTAATATTTTGTGCTGTCTTTTAGACAGAATTTTTAATGACTTTTTCTTGCTTATCCTGAGTAATTTTTTTGCTGACTTTTACTCGAGCCGGTCTAATTACTTTTTTGCCTAGCTGATATCCAGCCTGTAACACTTCAATTACCTGGTTATCTTTTTCGCCATGGACTATCTCCACCGCCTCAGCAAAAAAAGGATCATACTCTTTGCCTAAAACTTCCAGTTTTTGTAAACCGAAATCAGCCAAAACCTGCGCCAAACTGTCTTTGACCATTTTCAACCCCGGATCTTTGATAAATACTTCGGCCTTTTCTAAATTGTCAAGAACCGGAAATAAGCGATTTAACACCTGCATAACCGCCTGTTTTTGCCCCTCTTGCCTTTCCTCGTTGACTCGTTTTTCCAAATTTTGATAATCGGCCAGGGCGCGAAGATAACGATTTTTATTATCTGTCAACTCTTGTTTTAGCTTACTCAGTTCTTGAACTAAATGCGCATCGTGTCCAGGTTTACCCACCGCCGGTTTGTGATACTTAGCTTCCTGAATATGTTCCTTCTCTGTTTTTTTTTGCTTATCTTGCATACGATAAAACCGATTAATATTAGTTTAACTTGCTTATTCTGTATTTATGCTTTTTGCTGACGGATAATCTCGCCCAACAAACTGGAGATATACCTTACCTGTGGCATCACTTCGTCCCACAACATTCTTTTTGGCCCCACTACTCCGATAATGCCTTTAATATTAGCGCCTTCAAACTCGCCAAAAATACTGGCACAAGACTCAAATTCCGGGCTGCGAAAATCTTCCTCCCCTAGCATAAACATAATATCTTCTTCAGATACGTAAAAATGTCTAAGTATTCCATCCCAGAAATTGCCTTCGTCTAAAAGTTCAAACAGACTTTTTGATAAATCCAGATTGAAAAATTCTTCTTTATTAAGTAAATTACCAACACCCGAATAATATAGATCACCGCTACTGGTGGTTGATAAAGATATAAGCCCAGTGCGTGCGGCTAATGTTTTAGTAGCGTGGGAAAGCAGACGATGTGTCTCGGTTCTGTCATCCCAGATGCTGTTTTTATAGGCCACCTCGTCGATGGTGGACAACTCTTTTTCATGCATCAGGTTTTTGATATAGAAACGGAAACCTTTAGCTGATGGTACCCGACCTGATGAAAAATGGGTTTTTTTTAGGTAGTCTTTCTTGGAAAGATCAACCATCTCGTTGCGGATGGTAGCCGGCGATATACCCAGTTTATATTTCTTCTCGACGACCTCCGATCCCACCGGCTCGCCGGTAGCTGTATATTCTTGAATAATGACCTTTAAAATATCAATCTGTCTCTGGGTAATATCTTCCATATTATTGGCGTCTAGGCTCGTATTAAGTGAGCCTTTGACGAAATTATTAGCAATAATATAATAAGTCTGCTAATATTTGTCAAGCGGGAAATTGCTTTACCCAATTACCAGGCAGTAGATCGCTTATTGCCATATGTGACAGATATCGCCAAATATTTTAGATATTATTACAGTATGACAAGGAAAATCGGTGCACATCAATCGATTGCCGGTGGTTACCATATGGCCATGCAAAGAATCGCCCAAAAAGGCGGCAATACCTTGCAGATTTTTTCTTCCTCTCCCCGCAGTTGGAGTTTTGCTTCAGTTGATGAGCCGACAATACAACAATTTATTATTGAAAAAAATAAGCTTCAGATTACCCCAGTTTATTTCCACGCCTCTTATCTTATTAATCTGGCAAACAATGGCCAAGTGGGCCGACTTTCCAAAAAAAGCCTTATCAACGAGCTTTGCCTAGCCGCCAAAATGGGTATTAAAGGGAGTGTTGTTCACCTAGGTTCATTTAAGGAAGATGTCAATCAGGAAAAATATCAGATTTTGATCAGCAATATCAAAGAGGTATTAAAACAAACACCCAAGCAAACACTATTTATCATCGAGAATGCCGGTAACCGGAAAATCGGCCAGACCATAGAGGAGATTGGCCGGATTGTACACGATGTGAATGAGCCACAAGTAATGGTTTGCCTGGACACTTGCCATTTACATGCCGCCGGTTATAACTTGTCAACCAAGCTTAAACTTGACCATTTCTTGGCGGAATTTGACCATAAAGTCGGTCTTGACAAACTGGAGCTATGGCACGTGAATGACAGTAAAGACGAGTTTGGTGCACTTCGTGACCGCCATGAAAACATCGGGCAAGGAAAAATAGGTTTGGAATCTTTCCGCATCCTCATAAATCATCCGCAAACTAAAAATCTACCGTTTATTATCGAAACGCCGGGTTTTGACAATCAAGGTCCAGACAAGCAAAACATCGACATTTTAAAATCATTGGCAAATAATAAATGAAAAAACACTTTCTCAGTTTGGTTGACTTAGTATCAGGAAAAACCGATCCAAAAACGCGGCGACAATTTTTGAATTTTATTCAACTAAACAAATACCATGTGCAAAAGACAAATTCCAAATCGCATCTTTGCGTGTTTTTTTTACCTCTCCATTTACCTTCTAGACAAATTTATTTGGGTCATCATAAAAAAGCTGCTGACTGGATTCCTCCGGGTGGACACATTGAAGGAAATGAACAACCTACAGAGACTGTCAGTCGGGAAATGATAGAAGAACTGCACCACCCATTAACAAACGAAGCACATATACTATTTAACCTCACAATATTAAAGATTTCTAATCCTCGCCTCAGTTGTCGGACACATTATGATTTCTGGTATTTAATATACATGCAGGATACGATCCCCTTTCAGTTTAGCAAAAAAGAATATTACGACGCCAAATGGATGAGTATCAATCATGCCTTGAAAAAGACTAAATGCCCTATATATCATCGTACTTTGGACAAAGTCCGCCAGCTATTATATAACCAGTAAACGCTATACTAAACAAGTTCCAAACAAAGTCGTTTATAATATCTGCATGACTAAATTACCAGTATTCGTTACCGACTTTCTTAAGGTATTTCAAAAAGATGGATTTCAGATCTATGTTGTAGGAGGTGCTGTGCGTCACCTACTCCTTGAGGAACCTGTGTCAAACTGGGATTTTACCACCAATGCCACACCTGATCAAATTCTCCAAATCTTTCCTGATGGTTTTTACAATAACCAGTTTGGCACTGTGGGAATACCGCAAAAGATAGACGCAGATGACTTCGTTTTTGAAGTCACCACCTTCCGCCGCGAATCTAACTACGGCAATAAGCGGCATCCGGAAAAAATCGAGTGGTCAGACGATCTAAAAGAAGATCTTGCCCGCCGCGATTTTACCATCAGCGCCATAGCCTATGATGGCAAAAATATCATTGATCCTTTTTTTGGCCGCCAAGATCTGGAAAAAAAATTGATTGTAGCAGTTGGTGATCCGGACAAACGGTTTGGCGAGGATGCGCTTCGGCTCATGCGGGCAGTCCGATTAGCCTCACAGTTGGGATTTATGATTGAGGAGAAAACCCGCGAAGCGATCAGTAAAAACGCCCCGCTTATCAAACATGTTTCCTGGGAGCGAATTCGTGAAGAATTTTTTAAAATTTTGTCGTCCAAGCACCCGGCCGAAGGAGTGTTGTTTTTGCGCACTTCACAATTATTAAAATACATCTTACCCGAGCTTGACGTCTGTTTTGCAATTCAACAAAAAAGCCCATTAAGACACCATGTTTATGATGTCGGGACTCATTTGGTAATGTCCCTCAAACATTGCCCGTCAGACGATGTGATCACGCGGTTTGCTACCCTGATTCACGATATCGGCAAAGCCAAGACTTACCGGAAAGATCCAACAAGCCAACTGATCACATTTTTCAATCACGAGGTAGTTGGCACCAAACAAGCCCTAGAGATTGCTGAGCGCTTTAGGCTTTCCAACAAGGAAAAAGATCGATTAGTGCTCCTTGTGAAATACCATCAGTTTACGGTTAGCGAACTGCAGACTGACAAAGCAGTCCGCCGCTTTATCCGCGAAGTTGGGAAAAATAATCTGGAGAACATGCTGGCTTTGCGAACCGGAGACAGATTAGGTTCAGGAGCCAAACCCACGTCCTGGCGGTATGAGCTGTTTAAAAAACGGTTAATTGAGGTGCAAAAAGAGCCTTTTAAAGTGACTGACCTGAAAATCGACGGACATGATGTGATGAGGACGCTTGGCGTCAAACCCGGCCCGCAGGTCGGCGCCATACTCAAACGGGTGTTTGAGGAAGTGGTGGAAGACAAAATAAAAAATGACCGTAGTAAACTGCTTTCTAGGATCAAACAATTTCCAAAAAATGCCTAATATCCCCCGACTTTTTCTGTTTGGACTAAGGTGACCTCACCATGCCCGGGATAAATAGTCGTTGTCTCCGGCAATCTCAAAATTTTTTCGACTGATTTTATTAACGCGCCTTTGCTACTGTAGGAAAAGTCATATCTGCCTATTGAGTTACTAAATAATGTATCCCCTGTAAAAACAACTGCCTCTTTGGGGAAATAATAACTGCACCCTCCCGGCGTGTGACCGGGAGTAAAAATCACTTGAAATTTAAAATTATCAATGGCCAGTTGACCTTCTGCTAACGGCTCGCACTTTTGTGGCAAGACAACCTCAGTTTTTTGACCCAAAAAATACTTTGCCGTTTCATTTAACCTTTTAACTAAAAAATTATCTTTGGGATGAATATATAAAGGTAGTTTAGGAAAAGATAATTGTATCTCGCCAACGGCCATCAGATGGTCAAAATGACCATGAGTCGCCAGTAAACCAATTAGCTGAAGACTTCGCCGCGCGATTTCTTCTAGGATAAATTCCGCCGAATCGGCCGGATCAATAATCAGACATTGTTTGTCTTCAATCACCAAATAGCAGTTGGCCTGCAGCTGCCCGAGTGAAAAAGTTAATATTTCCATTTCTGCTATAATTTTACCAGCAATATGAACTTCCAAGAACATATCAAAAAAAATCGTCGATTTTATTCTCACGCAGTTAGATTGACTCTGAGGAAGTGAATTACTTTTTCCTCTTCTCCAGCCACACGGCCACTGGCGTTGCCACAAACGGCGACGAATAAGTACCGGTGATTGTACCGATTAGAAGTGTAGCGGCAAAAAAGCGGACAGTTGATCCGCCAAGCAGTACCAGGGCTAAAAGCATAAATACTATGGTCATGGAGTTATTAAGCGAACGAACCAACGTCTCAGTCAGCGCTATATTAGCATACTCCTCTATCTCGCCTCTTCCCTTTGTCTTTGTGTACTCGCGAATCTTGTCAAAAACAATGATGGTATCGTGCACGGAAAATGACATGGTGGTAAGAAGGGCGGTGACAAAAAGCGTGTCTAGTTCAGCACCAAAAAAATGAGACATCAGGGAATAACTGCCGACCATCACTAATACGTCATGAATCAGCGCCACAATAGCCGCCAGCGCAAAATTGACGTTCTTAAACGCATAACTCATATAAAACAGGATTCCAATTACCGCAATGACTGAGGCAATAGTAGTTTTTTGAATAGTTTCCTTACCGATCGTTGGGCCCACTGTTTCTGATCTTAAGACGTTTACCTTTATCTTAAACTGATTTTCCAAAGCTGTCCGTACTGCCAGTTCCTGCTTTTCATTAATTGCTTTAGTCCTGATGGAATATGTTTGTCCGTTTTTACGGGTCTCCAAAACGCTGACCTTTTGCTTTTCTATAAGCTTTCTGATCTGGTCCTGCGGGATATCTTTATTGATTTGATAACCCAGGTTTGTCCCGCCGACAAAGTCAATCGAATAACGATAGCCCCAGTTGACAATGGAAAAAACACCGGCAAATATCACCAGTGCAGAAATAATCGCGTAAACTTTAGTATATTTGAGAAAATCAACCATAAGATTTAATCCAAACTCAAAACTTAGATCTCAAAATTAATATCCACAACTTAAATCTTAAATCATAAATCACAAATCTTGGGTTAAGATAAACAGTTTTTGGTTGTGGATTTGAGTTATTAGATTTAAGTTTTAAGATAAAATCACTCTTAATTTTCTATTTTCAATTTTTAATGACTATTTATCGTTTAATTTCTGTTTATAAAATACCCGAATCAGTCGTTTGGTAATCACAACACCGGTAAACAGACTAGTGGCAACGCCAATAGCCAGGGTCAGAGCAAAACCTCTTACCATCCCAAACTGTGGTAAAAATTCCCAATTTAACGGATTAAAAAGAATAAAAGCTACCAGAAGCGTAGTAATATTGGCGTCTTTGATGGCGTCAATCGCCCGGCCAAATCCCAAACGCACCGCTATTTCAAACTCTTTTCCCTTTCTCTGCTCTTCTTTGATTCGCTCAAAAATAAGAATATTGGAATCAACCGCCATGCCAATTGACAATATAAAACCAGCCACACCTGGCAAAGTCAGCACTACCGGTATTGCTCTAAATATCGCAAAAGATATCAAACCATAAATAACAAGAGCAAGACAAGCAATAACACCCAATCTCCCATAATAGATAACCATAAATAACATCACCAGAAAAAGACCTACCATACCAGCAGTAACGCTCTTTTGGATCTCGGTCTCCCCCAAAGACGGGCCAACATTACGCTGCTCAACCAGCTTCACCGAGACTGGTAGCGCGCCTGAGTTGATGGCTATCGCCAGTTGTTTGGCTGTCTCCAAAGTAAAATTGCCCGATATTACTGCATTACCGTCGGTAATAGGCTGTTGGACGACCGGCGCAGATATCAAAAATTGATCTATAAAAATTCCTACCTTTTTACCGACATTGGTGGTGGTGATTTCGCCAAATAGTTTTTTTCCTTCCTCATTAAAGCTAAGCGCCACCTGAGGCTGTCCGTTTTGAGAGTTAAAGTCCACTGTGGCTTTTTTGATATGCTTACCTACCAGTCCGGTATCTTTGGTCAGTTCAAAATAATCTTTAAACTGCGCATATTGAGTCGCCACTTTTGCCGACATTGTTCCGCTTTCTTTGAAAGTCAGGCTGGCGGTCTGGCCGATCAGGCCAACAGCTTCTGACACATCTTGCAGTCCGGGCAAATCAACGGTAATTCTGTACTGACTGCCCGATTTAACTGTCTGCACAACCGGCTCGGAAACACCAAACAGATTCACCCGTTTTTCAATAATGTCGCGGGTGGAGTTTAACGCATCCTGCAGATCTTCCGGCTTTATTTTTGCAGTGTCCGCATCAAACACCAAATGGCTGCCACCCTTAAGGTCAAGCCCCAGTTTGGTACGAAACTCTTTTTTAATACTATGATTAAAAAGATCGATTGTTAACGGATTGATGGTTTGGTTAACCTTGAGACTCCTGATTTGGAAACGAACAGGCAGATTTTCTGGTAAATCGATCCAGATAATAAGGAAGGTAATCGTAATCACCAGCAGATACCAGAGAATCTTCATTTCAGCAGTTCCTCCTCTGTCCCGACTAACATAATCTTGGCTTGTTTAAGAAAACGCCAGATAAAAGGATCGTTGTTTTTTTTCCGAAACTGCAGTTCGTCTTCGGTCATAATGGTGTAATTGATCTCCCGGCCAAATTCCTCCTCAACCTGCTTGACGATGGATGACACCTCGGGAGCAACAATCACTCCCACAAACAATAGATAGATCTCGTCTTCCTTGATTTCTTGTCTTTTTGGATAATTTGTTGATAAGGAAATAAATTTCACTTTTCCGATTCTGGGTAGATTTTTGTAAATTAACACTGCCAGATTGTTAGTTTTTGTAAAAATGCGTAAAAACTCATCATAAAAAATATAATTTTTACTAAGCGAGTAAAAAACTTTATTTAATCTTTTTTCCCGTAAAAGCACTTTGCCTTCGGTAAGAATATCAAGCTCGCGTTTGACAGCGTTCACTTCTTCTTTAACCCGCCTGACGATGTCTCGCAAATAATAAGAATCCTGCGGATGTTGGAAAAAAAGCTGCATGATTTTACGCCTGGCTTTAGAAGGGATGATGTGTTCGAGCATGATAAAAATATCTTAAATGTCAATCTTATTCGGCCGTTTGACTACCTCCCGACTTTTGACTTTTATCTGTTGCTGGCTTGGTGATCTCGCTCATGGTTTTGCCATAAGACACTTTGTTCCCGGTTGGCAAAATCTCAACCCAGACCTGGCCGCGAACCAGCTCGACTTCTTTACCGTTTTCGTCGGAAAAAGTCATGTTGGTAGTTGGTTTCTTCTTATTCCATGTGCCCTCAATCGCTTGTCCATCCTGAAAGATTAGCGCGTCTCCAGTACCCTGTAAATCATATAACAGATGCTGACCGTTTTCGTAGCCGTCGTTGGCTGCTCGCTCATCAGCAAAAATAACTACGATATCTTTGCCTGTAAGTTGTTTCTTGGTATTAAAATCGATGTGTTCTTTACCGCCGTTTTCTCTCTGATAAAGATTAGCTTCTTTATTATACTTCCAGATAATGTTATAGTCGGAAGCAAACTGTTCCCAAAAACCAAAACTAATAAAATTGACATTACCGCGGTCAATTGCTTTAGCATCGTCTTTAAAGGTCCATTTCGCGAAATCTTCATCCCACGAAATGCCTTCTTCATCGACATTGGTCAAGTCTCTTTTTTCAGCCGCGTACTGCCACAGCTTATTGGTGTCCGCGTAAACAGTATGCTCTGTTGCCCTTCCTGGTAATCGGTCAGGGTCACGCCAAAATATCGGAAAAGGTACCGAAAACTGATTTAGGTCATTATACCCAACCCAACCCAAATCGCCTATCTCTCCCAAGGCATCGGCTGGTCCGGGGGTATTGGCACCGCCGACGTGAGCATATAATGGATAATTGCCATAGCCTTGAAGTAATGTAATGTAATAAACACGGGCCGATCTGACAGAGCCCACTATCTTGGGATTTTGACAGTAAAAGATGGTCAAAAAACGGGTGATGCCGCCTTCTGCTACTACCTCATATAAAACGTCAGCTGATGATAAACCAGATTGCGGTCTGGCCTCGGCATTATTTTGCACCATAATACCCAAGGGTCTTCGCTTGTCCCACAGGGCTCTTTGCGCTTTGGAATACAGCTGGCCGTTTAACGGACATTCTTCGGTTTTTGGGTCGTTGGGCGCAATATCGCTACTGGTCACTATGTTATCACTTGCCGGATTTTTATATGAACTCTGATCGACCTGACCGGCAGAGGTGACGGAAAAATAGCTATAAGAAGCAAAGGCGGAAAGTACAAAAAATACTAGTGCAAAGATAAAAACTTTCTTTTGAGTCAACATACTGCGTAAAAAATTTTAACGATCTTCATTTTAACCTCTTTACAAAATCGTGTCAATATGGTTACAATTTGGCATGCCAAGGAAAACAAGAAGGGACAAGCTAGCGGTGAAACTTCACAAACTGAAAAAACAACAGACAAAAAATTTTCCTCCCCAAGTGACTAAAACCATATCCCAGCCAGCAAAAGTTAAGACCGTTATGAAGGCGCAAACTCAGATTGCGGAAAAAAAACCAGCCTCCCATCTGGATCCGGAACTCGAAAAGACCAAACTGTATTTTAAGCGTGATTTCCAAAAAAGCCTTGTTATAATCGCTGGCATATTGACTTTACAGGCTATTCTATATATGCTTAACGCTCAAGGTGTGTTAAGAGCAATTACATTTTAATTTTTTGGAAAGGGGGTGATATATCAATGGAAGCTTACTGTGTTAAATGCAAAGCCAAAAGAGAGATGAAAAATGCGACTGAGACCACAATGGGTAAAGGCGGAAAAGAAAGAAGAGCGATGAAAGGAGTTTGCGGAGTTTGTGGAACAGGCATGTTCAAAATTTTACCCAAAAAGGGTTAATCTTTTATCAAAGGAAATTCAGCAATTTGCTTATACTCCGGAGCTTGAGCATGAAAGATACTCTGATATAGAACAACCTTATCTACAGGAAATTCGATATCAATATCCAAATGTTCAAGCTTCTTTTTTAAATGTAAATACTGCTGACGGGACGGAATCTTATATCTGGCAATTGTCAGATGGGGAACAAACGGGGGGTTTTCGGAATACCGTACCCCTTCCGCTGCAATGTCTACTTTCTCAGCCAGCGCTTCCAGGGTTTTTTGTCTTTGAAAGAGGATGTGCAGGAGGATCCTCCGCTGAATAAAAACTCCCGCGCCTTGCGAATATAGATAAAATGCCGGGACATCAAACAGTGCCAGATCCAACTTTTTTTTCAGCTTTTCCACATTATTCACCTCTCCAAAATAACGGATAGTGATATGGAAATTGGCTTTAGGCACCCAACTAAACTGCGGATAATCTTCTTTAATTAACCGCAGCTGACTCGCCAGCTTTGATTGCATATTGATAGGAATGTCAATCGCCAGAAAGGTCTGCATGAGGTAGAATAACGCTACTTGAGAAGCGAATTAATAATGGTGTCACCACAACAATTTTGGCATTTATTTTATTTGCTTGTTCTTTCTTTTTACTTATGGTTGGATCTTTTTCTGAGACGGCGATAATGTCGGGCTTGATCGTCTCAACCAAATTAGAATAATCGTTGTCTTTTGAAAAATAGGGTAATAGTATGACATAGTCCACAACGCGTAGTTCTCTTAAGATCTGAGCTCTTTGCTGCTGATTATGGACATGTCTCCTTTTTTTTTGTTTTTTGATAAATTCGTCTGACTCAAGCATCACAACCAAAATGTCCCCTTGTTTTTTTGCCTTTTCTAAAAAAGTCACATGGCCCCAATGCAAAAGATCAAAGCAACCCCCGACCAAAACTACTTTCTTACCAAAGATCGATTTCGTCAGTAAATTGAGCTCCGACAAACTCAAAATGTTATTTTTCATCAACTAGCATTATATACCGCTTTCAGATGAAATTGCAAAAAAAACATTTCATCTTTCAGCGGCATAACCCTCCGTACGTTCACTTCGCTTTTGCAAATTGAACTACGGTGGGTATACTATAACTATATTCTTATGAAACTCCGGACAGAAATCGCCTCCTCTAGACAAAAAATTCTCCTAATTGCCCAACATAACTCACGTTTCTTGCAGCTTCTGAAATCAGAAATTGCTAAATTTGATATTTCGATATTCATTTCTCCGGATACGCCGGAAAACCTATCTATCTACTCAGCGGTCTTTTTTATTGATGAGGCACCTCTTCATCTACCAGAATTTGTTTCTTTAAATCCTTCTCAAAAATTTATCTTTCTTCTTTTTCACAAAACCAAAGAAGCTCAAGCTATCAGCAGATATATTGATGAAAACCGAGTAAAACATTTAAAAGTTATTAGTCTTGAAACAGCACCCTCGTTTCTCAAAGACGATATCGACTCTATACTTTGGTTTGCTTTTTCCCGCAGTCAAGAAACATTTTTACACATTTTTCACCCCAAGTTGACATCTTCAAAAAAAACGATTCAGCCTCGAAAAGTGGCCAAAATGACTTTCAAACAGTTAATAGCAACTCTCACAAAACCAAAGACACTGATCACTTATAGCTTCATCGGACTTGCCATTCTTCATGTCTTATTTATCCCGCCTCTTATCTTAGCTAGTTTTTTAAATGTTTGGGCTGGCCACGCCCTGATGGCAAAAAATGTTCCTCAAAGCCAGACATATGCAACAGCAGCGGCAAGTTCTCTTGATATTGGCCAGTCTCTATATGTTTTCAGCCGTCCAACACTCTTGTTATTTTCCATTGCGCAGGTCCCAGACAATGTCTTTGAACTCAACTATGCAACTAACCAAGCTGTTTTTACTTCCATTAAACTTTACAATCATCTCAACCCGATGCTTTCGGCGCTTTTCACAAGCCAGCGGACCCGCAATGAAGAAGCGACGTTTTTGAAGCAAAAACAAGCAGTACTTTCCGACTTTTCCTCTCTCAAAGACAACATGAATATTATCGCTGACAAAATGCCTATCTGGAATAGCAGTCTAAAAGCCATAAAAAAACAGCTTACAGACCTATCTAAGACTTTGACCGCCTTAAACACCATTCTGCCTCACTTGGATTCTCTAATGGCCAAAAACGAAAATAAAACTTATTTACTGATGTTTGCTAACAATATGGAGCTGCGGCCGGGAGGCGGGTTTATCGGTTCATTTGCTTTGGTGACTGTAAAAAACTATGCGGTAGTTGATATCCAAATATATGATGTCTACGACGCCGACGGACAGTTGACTGATCACGTTTCTCCTCCTAATGCTATTGCTAAGTATCTTAATCAACCAAATTGGTTTTTCCGCGACTCGGCTTTTTCACCTGATTTTTACCAAAATTATCAGAAAGCGAAATTTTTCCTGGATAATGAGATGGGCATTGACAACTTAGACGGCGGGATACTGCTGACTACCTCGGCCATCCAAAACTTGCTCCAAGCCACTGGTGATCTGGACATTCCGGACTTTCAAGAAACCGTCAACAAAGATAACTTTTATCTGAAAGCCCAACTCTATGCTGAAAGCGAATTTTTTCCAGGCTCTCAGCAAAAAAAACGTTTCTTAGGAAGTGTCATGAATCAATTAATACTAACTATCGCCGACACCTCTCCCCTAAAACTGTTTGAGATGGTTAAAAAATCTCTTGATGAAAAACAGATGGTGATATATGTGGATAATCCGCAAGTTCAACAGAGTTTTGATGAGCTTTATTGGTCAGGTAGAACCCTTTCGCCAACCTGCTCTCAAAATAATCAAGGCAACTGTATTGTTGATTTCTTATTCCCGTTTGATGCTAATCTGGGCGTCAACAAAGCCAATTTCTACATCACTCGGCCGATTGCCCTGGCTACATCGATCGGTGAAGACGGCACCATCTCGCACGTTTTGACATTAAAATATAAAAATAATTCGTTTGCCGATGTCTTTCCCGGTGGCCGATATAAAAATTATCTCCAGATTCTCCTACCTCTCCATTCCACGGTTCGTAAAATCACCCAGAACAATACCCTGGTTGAGGAATTCGATCAGCGGGATGAAGAATACAAAATTATCGGTTTCCTCTCAGAAGTCCCCCCCCAGTCGGAATCCGAGATTAAAATCGAGTACTTTCTTTCTCAAAAGTTTTCTCGGGGTAGCGGTACGTATCAACTGGTTCTCCAAAAACAGATCGGTTCGCCCAACTCTGATTTTCAGTTAAATATTAAGTTACCTAGTAATCTGTATGTCTCTCGGGAGAATTTCTCTCCTCTTGTCAAGGATCGCCGGATACTCTATAATACCACCATCAGTTCGGATAAAATTTTTATTATCGAGTTTTATAAAGAGTAATATGGCCACCCAAAAAAAAGGTTCCTCGGATAAAATAGTTCTCTCAACCACGCTTCGCCGCGAAACCGGTAAAAAGGTCAGAAAATTACGCAAAGAAGGTATTATTCCGGCCAATATATTTGGCCGTGACTTTGCCTCGCGATCTATTTCAATGACTGTGAAAAACTTTATCCAAGCTTACAAAAAAGCCCGGGCAACCGGAATTATTTATGTTTCGCTTGATCAAGAATCTATTCCAACACTGATCTCCAATATCCAGCGGGATCCGATAAGAGACAGCGTGTTGCATGTGGATTTCCGCAAGGTGGACTTAAAACAAAAAATCGAAACAGCCGTGCCGGTTACCTTTATCGGACAGTCCGAGGCTGTCAGTGTAAAGGGCGGGGTGCTGATCACCCAGAGCGATCATCTGATGGTTGAAGCGCTTCCGACTGATATTCCATCGCGGATTGAAGTGGATTTAACCAAAATAAAAGAGATCGGCCAAGAGATCAAAGTGAGCGATCTGGCCAAATCTACAACATTTGAAATCAAAGAAGAACCCAATAAAGTTATTGTCTCGGTGACCGAGCACAAAGAAGAAAGCGTTGTTCCAGAAACCACAGTTGAAGCGCCGGAGATCACCACTGAAAAAGTTCCAGAAGCGGTGGAAGGCGAAGCGCCAACGGCAGAAGGAGCAACGGTACCTGCGGCAACACCAGCTCCAGCCGCCGGTGAAAAAAAAGACGCCAAACCAGAACAAAAACCACCAGAAAAAAAGAAAAAATAAGATAACTATTTTTCTTACCCCCACATCTGCCTGAGTTGAGGAAATCTTTCAATCCCCAGATGGTCCATCAGAGCCAAATTCCAACCGGTATGCAGTATTTCATGGTTGTTAAGAGACCATAATGTTTGGATCGCCGGAATAGGGATCTTGCTCCACGGTACTCTCACCTTCTTTTGACTGATATTGGGATCAGACAATGTCTGAATTAACTCTTCAATAGTGAGTGTCAAGACCGCCAACAGCTCTTGCTTGGACATTTTCTCTGGCTGAGAGAAAGCTTGACTGTACTTTTGACCAAAACGTAACTTACCGGAGGTGATTCCCAGAATATAGTTGCGAGTTACTGAGATTTGATGAATCAAACTTTCCCGCGGAGAATCGGACTTACGGGTTGGATTATCGACCATCCGAAAGTCCAGCTTGTCTTCCGGAATTCTTTTATAGATCTCCTCGTTGATCTTCCGGTTTAACAAAAAACTATGTAAAAACCGGCGGGCTTCCGGATCAGTGACTGAATTTATATTAGTCATAGACTAGTTTGTATAGACAATTTTAGCATATCATATCGGAACAGGTGGCAGTGATCTTAAACCGGAAGTTTTGTATAATAACCACTATATGAGCGGAACCGAAGAAGGCGGCCCGTCAGGGGCATCGAGAGCTTTATCTATTCCTAGTGCCGATCAGTATGTTGCACGTCGCGTCGGAGGTACGCGATTTCGACCAAGAGAAAGAAACCAAAATGAACCAAACACCATCTGGCCAAATGTTGACTGCCTCGCCTTTTTACCCGTTAACTGCAAATCTACTGATCAAGGTCTAGGTATTATACCTGTTTCGCTGCCGCTACCCTTTTATGATTCTGCTGACAAGACGGTCCAGACTCCTAACTATTCAGCTCTAGATAGAAGCATATGGGGCAAACAATTATCGGAGATTGTCACGCTAAATATGCCTTACTTATTTTATGATCCAAAAACCAACCAAATCGTCGAAGGGCAACCAGATTGGCTATCCTGGGACAACCCAGAAAATTTACCACCACTAGCTCTTTACTGGACTGATATTAACAAACATCAACGTTTAAGCCATACAATTGGCCCACAGATGCTAGTTTTTCATAGCGGCGTCAACCCCCAAAAACCACGAGCAGAAAGAGCAATCAATGCCTTGCTAAGAAAACCTGATTTTAAAAGTCTAGTTGGCTTGACCACATTTGCTTCTGCTTTAATTCCCCATGCAGATCAGTTAAGGGCCGGTAGGTCATTTGATATTCCCCCAGATCAGATAAGATCAGCCTTAGGTAAACACTTTGCCAATGATGCAGAACTGGAAAAAGAGCGCGTCCCATCGGAGTATTTATCTACCCAGTTTAATAATATCAACTGGCCGCCAATGCTTAATGGCGTCTATCTCTGACATCTTACCGCTGCTGCTTTGCCCATTTCACCAACCAACTAATAGCTGATAACCGATAACTAACAACTTTTTTTCCTACTGATAACTTACCCTAATTTGGCGTTAACCGCCGCCCCTACTGCAATAATAATCCCCACCCTCACACCTTGATGAATTAAATTTTTAATACCATGATAAAATAGGTGTAATTATGCCAATTGAAAATAAGCCTTTATACCAACCCCCTTTTGAAAAAGTGAGTGATAGGCTTAATGAAATGCCGACGCCAAAACTTAAGTTAGAAATGGCGCGACAGGTGGAATTAGCGTTTGGGTGTTCTGCGGATACAACAAATGGGGTTTGTGGCAGAGAAGCAGCGATGGTAGTTTTATTCAATACAAAAGCTGACCCTTCCGATCCTCCAGATGATCCCGATTATAATACTGATGTTCCTCTCATACTTTGTGCGATGCACAGTCAACAAAAAGAAAAGCTATTTCCATGGCTTCATGATACTAATATCTACGGAGTTCGGTTACTTTCTGCTAAAGAATATCTAAGAACTGGTGGTGAGAGCTGGTTAACCAGAACAATAAATAAATTTCGCAAGAAATAATTAAACTAACACCAGTCTCTTTTTACATTTTTTAATTGAAGAACCGATAACCGATTACTGACAACTAACAACCATTTCAACTGTAAGTATATTTTTTCTAAATTCAGAAGAAAGTCTGTTTTATTTTCGCTCTTTGCCTCGGTTGCGTACTTAAGTGAATGGAGCTTCAACGGCCAGTAAAGTGATCGCTATTTTTCTGGCTACCACTGCTGGAGGTATGCCTCCAGGAAAGGTGGGCATAATGTGATCTCCTGGCAATGCTGGATTTTTAGCCATCTCTTGCCATATTCGCTTTCCGCCATATTTTTCAACGGTATCAAGTTCAAGTTCTTTATATGCTGGATCCATGGGCATAAGTTTTTCCTCCAAAGATTAATTATATCATCGTCTATTTATAATTTGTGTTGAAAAATGACGTACCCCGCAGCAAGCTGCGAGAAATTAAACCGTTATCGAAATATTAAAAAAGAATCGTTACTATCCTCAAATCCTCAACCTCGGGAGTTGCCAGAGAAGAGAATCTTTAAATTCCCAAATTACTGTGATACCATACTGTATGGCAGATCAGCAATTTGAACAGTTTTTAAATAAAGAAGTTCGATTTTCTTCCGTCCCAATCGAACCCGTTGATTTTATAAGAAGATGCGTTGAAAGAGGAAGCGTTTTAGATATGCCATACAAAATAACTCCAAATGAAGCTCAAATTGCACGACAAGTAGGTTTTGAGATAAAGGTCAAAAGAAATGTTCCTCCGGAAGAAGCGCTCTTTTACCCTACAGAAACCAGACTGAAAGCAACCATTACTTCACCACCAGTAGTGCCCCATATTGAATGGGAAGTACAACCTCCTGACCTATCGGCTGTAGTTGATTCAGACGATCCCTCAAAGCCACCGGATACTGCTAAATTAAAATGTGTCGAGGTGATAATTTGTTTAGATCATGAGTTTGCTAATAAAAAACATAGTCGAACAGCAGATGAAATTTATCGCGTTGACTTAACTAAAGCACCACCGCAAGCTTATAAACAAGAACCAATTCCAATAGCTGAGCAGATGCTTTGTCCTAATACGGGAGATAAAATCGCAGATTCAATAATTAGTATTACTTACCCTCATCCGGAGTTTAGATACGTTACAGTCAAGCAGGAACAATTTCAACAAGTACTAAATGTTGTCCGTCTTTGCCAACAGCAAGGAAGTCTAGTGTTATAAATCGCCCACTTCAATAACCCAAGGACTCTTTACAATTGGTATCAGGGACACGCTCTGAAAATATTGTCATGATGATATAAATCCATCGCTGTTATTTCAGTAAATACTTCTTTTCCCACTCTCTTACTATGGCAATTGCCTCATCCTCAAGTTCAGAAATATGAATTCTTTCTATCGGTTCATTAAAATTATCTATCAACTCCCCTGTCTCTTTATGCGTTTCATAGTAATCCCCAGATACTTTTGATTTGGGAACAGCATAAACAACTCTTCTTAAACCCGACCAGTAAGCAACGCTAATACACATTAGACATGACTCAAGACCAACATAAAGAGTTGCCCCCTTTAAAGAACCAACTTTATTAAATGCGGTTGTAACTGCTTTAGAATCAGCGTGGAAAAGCCCGGGATAAGGAACGTTTACTTCCGAGGCAAGTATCTCTCCTCCTTTTACCACTATTCCCCCTGCCGGAAACCGCCCTTCTTCAAAAGACTTTCGAGAATTGGCAATTGCCTTTTTTAAGTATCTAATGTCTTCTATTTCTGCCATGAGTAAATTCTACCAAAGACTTATTATTTCTCAACCTTAGCATTTCCAAGAGTTACCGCCAAGCAGGACTGATACCTGGGTAAATTGCTTTTTGGGAAAAGAAATTGTATGATACAAGTTAAATATGAAGCAGCTTTTTATTGAAGAAACTCCCAAAAAAATTGGCCAGGAAGTGGAACTTTATGGTTGGGTCGACTCCAAACGCGACCATAAAAAAATAATTTTTTTGGACTTACGCGATCGCTCCGGTATTGTGCAGCTGGTGGGAGATGAACGGTTAAGAAAAATCTCAAGCGAAGATGTGTTATATATAAAAGGTCTAGTGAAAACCCGGCCGGAAAAACTGGTCAACCCAAAAATAAAAACCGGCACCATTGAGATTGAGGTCAAAGAATTTAAACTTATTAGCAAAGCACAAGCACTACCGATTCCGGTCAACACCGATGGTTATGAGATTGATGAGGAAACGCGCCTCACCTATCGCTATCTTGATCTGAGGCGCCCGCGGATGATCCGAAATCTTACGTTAAGATCGCAGATTACCACTTTTATCAGAAACTTTCTCACTGAAAAGCAGTTTATCGAGGTAGAGACGCCGATTCTCACTAAAACCACACCTGAGGGCGCACGCGACTTTTTAGTGCCTTCCCGGCTTCAGAAAGGTAAATTTTATGCCCTACCACAATCGCCACAACAATATAAACAGCTATTGATGGTCGCGGGCATAGAACGTTATTTCCAGATCGCCCGCTGTTTTCGCGATGAAGATCCGCGTGCCGACCGGGCTTACGGCGAATTCACTCAACTTGACATGGAGATGTCGTTTGTTGAGCGCGAAGATGTGATGTGCCTGACTGAAGAGTTGTTTACTAAAATGGTAGAGAAGCTCTTTCCCGAAAAACATATCAAACAAATTCCTTGGCCTCGGCTGATTCACAAAGCAGTGATGGAAAAATACGGCACTGACAAGCCTGATGTTCGCCAAAATAAAAATGATAAAGATGAACTGGCTTTTGCCTGGACCATTGATTTTCCTTTATTTAACAAACAGACGGCAGATGATTTTTTCTATGGTTCAGGAAAGGCCAAATTCGCCCCCTCCCATCATATGTTCACCGCCCCCATGCCGCAAGACGTACCTCTTTTGGATACCTATCCTCTGAAGGTGCGCGGGCAGCAATATGATCTGGTTTTAAATGGCTACGAGGTTGGCGGTGGAAGCATCAGAATCCATGATCCAAAAATCCAGCAAAAAGTATTTGACCTGATTGGCTTTACTGATGAACAAAAAGCGCAGTTTCAGCATATGCTTCAAGCCTTTAGCTATGGTGTGCCTCCGCATGGCGGTATTGCCCCGGGAATTGACCGTCTGCTGTTTGCTATACTGGATGAGCCGTCCCTTCGAGAGGTGATCGCCTTCCCGGCCTCCTCAGGCGGTAAAACCGCGGTCATGAATGCTCCCTCGATACCCCAGTCCGATCAGCTAAAGGAGCTGGGAATCGAGACTACTACCTAAGAAGTTCTCTTGACCAACGACCATAATCATGGCATCATAAGTAATTAGATAAATGATGTTTTTGAAACTCAAATCTGAAAACTCAAAATTCAAATCCACATCTTAAATCTTAAATCGTAAATCAGCAATCTTAGATTCAGATAATCAGTTTTTAGTTGTGGTTCTAAGTTTTAAGTTATTAGATTCAAGATTTGACTTATTATCATGAACTTTCGGTTTTATTTTTATTTTATTTTTTTCAGCCTATTATTTCTTTTTTATCCGGGCGATTCTCCTTATTATCATATCCTGGCCTATAATCAATCTTTTTTTATCCAAAAAGCAGGGCAAGAACAGATCCAAGTCTTTCCTGTACCTTACCTTAAAACCGCACTTGAACCAGAGTTGACAGCCGAAGGAGTTTACATCGTTGATCTGCCTTCTTTTACACCTGTTTTTCAAAGAAACAGTCAATTTAAACTGTTTCCCGCCTCAACTACCAAAATAATCACCGCACTGGTGGCTATAGATATCTATAAGCCAGATAACGTCATTCCTGTTAAAAGAATAATCGAAGAAGGCCAAAACATGGGATTAGTTGTGGGCGAAAAAATCACTGTCGAGAATCTGTTGTATGGATTACTTGTCCATTCTGGCAATGACGCCGCTTTTGTGCTGGCTGACCACTACGGCATAGACCGATTTGTCCAAAAAATGAATGAAAAAGCCAGAGAAATCGGCATGACCAATTCTTATTTTACCAACCCGGCCGGTCTTGACAATATGGAACAGCAAACTACCGCCTATGATCTGGCGCTTGCCGGACGAACATTTCTGCAAAACTCGTATCTAAAAAAAATTGTCGGTACCAAAGAAATTATTATCTCCGACGTCGATTACCGAACTTTTCATAAATTAAGTAACGTCAACAAGCTCTTGGGTGAGATTCAGGGTTTGGGCGGCTTAAAAACCGGATATACTGAGGAGGCCGGTGAAAATCTGGTCAGCTTTTATAAAACCAATGGTCACGAGTATATTATTGTCATCTTAAAGAGCCTTGATCGCTTTCAAGATACCAAAAACGCCATCCAATGGATCAAAGACCAGGTTGATTACTTTGCAATCGACAAGACAATGTTTGATTAATGTCAGGGCGTAAGATACTCTTTGGTTATCGCCGGCACATAAGCGACAAAATTCCCCTCTCCCAAAAAAACAAACACCGGTTGTAAATATGGTTGATAGTCTTCAAGATCCAGATATGCCAGATACATGTTTTTAATCTTGACTTCTCCTTGAACCGCGTCCTGTCCAGAAACGATCAATCCTCCACCTTCTTGCAGCTCCTTCCAAGCTGCCTCTCCGGTTTTAAGAGGATAGACGCCGATATTGTTAATTGACTTTTCATATAGCGTCATCTGGGCGCGCACCACCTTTGGCCCTTCACTCGTTAAGGCCAGTACCACATAATGCGAACTATTAAAAAACTTAGGGGAAACCACCGGTAGATCGCCAATATCCGGACGATAAAAATCCACCTCCACCATATTGGTATCAGTGGTGGCAGAAGGCAGAATAGATAACTCGTTTGTATCTGGATTAAATTTCATATAAACGTAGTTTCGCTTGCCTTGCGCCAGTTCCTGCGGATAGCGATCGAGTTTGCGCAAAAACTCGATCGCGGTTTCTTCTACGCTATTTGTATCAACAGTCGTCACCGCCTGAAATTGAGTGTTGTCTTTGGTAATCGTGTACTGGTAATTGAAATTAAAATCAGTTATATCGATAATCAGTTTCCGCAGACCGTCATAAAAAACTACCCGTTTATTTTCTAAAAGCCTATGCTTGGTAACATCTGTATCAAATCCCATGGCTCTGGCCATCAAGTAGATCTTGGAAAGATATCCGAAATTATCCGACTGTTTGGGCAAAAGATACACGTTGGCAGCTGATGTGGCAGTTATCGGTTGGCCATCGATCGTGTCCATAACGTACTTGGCACCATTTGAAGGCTTAACATCAGCAAGTTGAGGCGCAGAAATTTTATTAAAAGTGGGACTAATGGCAATAGTCGGAGTGACTGTTTGGCTGGACGAGCCGGTGACTGTTCTCTTCTCCCCTTTAAAATAAACCAGCAACAGCTGAAATGCGGCAAAAAAGATCAGGATCACTAATATTAAGATCACTATTAGTGGCGCCATCTTGCGGCTATAATAAGAAAATTCCGTCAGGGTCATTATCTCATGATAGCAAATATCGGCCTAAAGATGTTATAATTATTACCTGCTTGGTATTGAAATATGTGATCTTTGATATTTGACATTTGCTTGCCATCAGAAATCATGATGACGGAGGGACGAACTTTAACATTTCACTTTTGACTTTTTATTTTCGACTTTTGACTTATTAACCAGGGGTGACGGAGTGGCCAATCGTAACAGTCTGTAAAACTGTCGGGATTTTCCCTGCGGAGGTTCGAATCCTCCCCCCTGGACAAGGCACAATTCTGCGCCTTGCTACGCCATAAAGCAGAATAGGGCCGCAGGGAGATGCCGAATGGTATCTCCCCGGAAACACTCTTATAATCAAATCATGAACTTCTACTACGTCTACATTCTTCAAAGCCTGAAACATCATTTTATTTATATCGGCTATACAGATAACCTTAAAAGAAGATATAAAGAACATAACTCTGGCTTAGTAATTTCAACAAAGCATTATTATCCTCTTGATTTAATTCACTATGAAGCTTACAAAAATAAAAAAGATGCAAAAAGAAGAGAAGAATATTTAAAATGTAATCGCGGAAAAACTACTTTAAAAACAATGCTTAAGGAATTTCTAAAGGGAGGTGCTGAATAGTACCTCCCTAACATCCTCCAGTCCCCTGGACCCATTTTTTAAAGCCTTCTGATAATCCTAAATTTTGAGAGGGAACTGGACGTTAGAACCTTTTTGATATAGGGTGTTTAAAAAGCAATCCGAGAATAAATAGCACTGGGAAGCATTCTATCGCGGTTTTTTTCTTTTACCGTCAATTCCCCACTAGTAACCGTAGTTTTAAAAATTTCCTGCATTAAATTACCCAAACTGGTAGATGAAAGCCTTAGAGCATAAGTGGTTAAAGCTATAAATTTTGGGGAATCGCTTAATAAATTTTTGCAACTTTGTAATAATTTAGGCAAAGATTCTTCAATTTTCCAAAGTTCACCGTTAGGCCCACGACCGAATTTTGGTGGATCTAAAATTATTCCATCGTATTTTCTGTTGCGCCGAGCTTCTCTTGCTACAAACTTTCCAGTATAACCAAACAAATTCAAACATCCTGGATCCGATTCCTTTTTGACACCGCTTGGGGCAAGTAAGCTTTGACCAACAAAAAGTCTATAATTCACTACCATTCTGGCTGTATTTATTGTTAAAATATAACATGACAGTCAATGCAATTATCAAAAATAAGCCCTATCTTGCTTGGTATGTAAAAAATCCAGATAAGCTTTCAGATGAATCCGTTTTAGAACATGTATTAAACTACGGCAATTGGGAAGATGTGCAAAAATTTATCAAAATTAAAGGTAAGGATAAAACAGCCAAAATTTTTAAAAAAACCCTTACCAATAAAAGAACCAATTATCCTCCAGAAATTAAGTCTTATTTTTTACGTTATTTTAAAAACGCTCATGTATAAAAACATATTGAATATCGATCAAGAAAAGCTTCTTCCTTTTGTAAAATCATTTTCAGCGAATTTTTATCTTGTGGGTGGAACTGCAATAGCTTTATATCTAGGACACCGTCGCTCAATTGACTTTGATCTTTTCTCTGATAATTCTTTTGACCCGATGCACATAAGAACTAAAATATTACCGTGTTATAAAATCGATCAAACTTTTTCACAAGGTGAAGGGGAATTGACAGTGCTTATAGATAACGTAAAAATTACTTTTTTTCATTATCCTTTTTTAATTGACAGGTCTGCTGAATTTGATGGGTATTTTAAATTACCGGATCTTATTACACTCGGCGCCATGAAAGCATTTGCGTTGGGGAGGCGAGCCAAGTGGAAGGATTACGTCGATTTATATTTTATTCTTCAGAAATATTCATTTCAAGATTTAACTGATAAAACAAGCAGTATTTTTAAAACTGAATTTAATGAAAAATTATTTCGGACACAGCTTGGTTATTTTGATGACATTGACTACACTGAACAGATTAAGTATATGACAGGGTTTGAAAAAAAAGATGATGATATAAAGCAATTTCTTGAAAAAATAAGTCTTTCTTAAATAGAAGCTTACCATCTAAAATTGGTATGTAAACGGTTCTAATATCCTGGATTCGACTCACTTTATTCACTCACCACAAGGCTATAACCCTGGACTTAGCTTCACAACAACCCAAATTTCATAAAGATTGATATACGGTTGGAACTCCTTGATATAATAGATTTAAATGAGTAATATTTCTATTTACTCTGAAGTAATCCAAGAAAAACGACCTCTGCTTAAAACCATTCTTCAACAATATGGTAATTTCAATATTTGGGAAGCGACCAACCTGCTTCTGGAAAAAGGAAAAAGAAACATAACTCTATACAACCCTGATTTTATAAAACTAGTCAAACTCACTTTTCCACATCTTGATAAAGAGTATCTGGAAAAACTTGATTCTTGTTTGCGAATAAACCCCTTAGCCTCAACTGCAGATCACCAATGCCCGATCAATCACCCTGTTTACATCAATAGTAATGTTCAGCTTTCATTATTTGCAAAATCATTTTCATTAAATAAAAAACCGTATATCATGCCACCAATCCTCTCTTTTTCCTCCATGCCTCTAAATAACACCGCATATATTAGAGGATTATTAATGGCTTCTCCTAAGGGTGAAAAACGCTTCACTTTTTTTGGTTCATCTATGAGACATACAGCTTTGCCAACTGTAAAGTCGTTGTTTTTTAATAAAAAAACGATTAATTATTGGCTAAAGATGAATTCTGATTGTTTTCCTGAACCGGAGCTATATTTTATTTCTTCTATTTTGGAACAAATAGCAGCTAATACTTCTATTAATAAATGCGAGAGTTATTGCGAACAAATAAGTATTTGGAATAAGTGGTTATGGAGAAACTTTTTTCCAAAATACAGAATGGAATTTTTACCGATAGATCTTTTATCTAAATTTTTCTTTGAGAATTTTCTAATAAAAAATTCTCTACTTTCCCTATATAAATTTTTGTTTACATTGTCTATCGATAAAATTCTTGAATTATTTGATGGAATTTACGGTTGTTGGAACTTAAAAACAGATGGTGGAACTTTTTTCTTTTGGGGAATCGACGAAAAGCGGCGAATGATACCATTAAAAATAAAAAATAACGAGCTGACTTCAAATATGACTACTTTTACTCCAATTAAGTGGAGTCTAACTTCCATAATCAATGCGTGGAATGCTAAAAGGATTATTCCATCGCTTTTAACTAATTATTTGATTATTGCCGGTCATTTTGGACTATTTTACTCTGGAGCTTTTAACCAAATTGGGTATTTACATCCTATGATGAAACAATATGCGAAGGCGCTAAAAACGCTAGGACTTGTTTCGGAATCAGAAAGAGTGAGTCAGATGGCGGTAGATGGTGTTCACGCATTTCTCTATTTTCTTTTTGGAGCAACTTCAGAGACAGCAATTCCATTATGTGGTTTAAATATGCTTCAGGAAAAAGACAATATGAACAAAATTGAGGAAACGCTCAAACAAGTTACCGTCAATGACGCTTTCAAAATTACAGCGCCTTTAACTTTCCCATACATCGTCAATAAAGAAGACTTACAGAAAATTCATTTTTCCTTCGAGAAATCTTATCAAAAAATTCGTCAACATCTCCCCAAAGAGTTCATTATTCAAGACTGGCAAAGTAATTAAAAATATGCTTTGTGATTTTTCTTTGTAGTAGGTTCCAACAAAGTTAACCAGCCTGGACACTTCGGTAAGATCAGTGCAAGCTCAAGACTGACTTCACATATATCTGGAAACTCAAAAGTAACTGAACCCCAAAGACCTTTTGTTCTTCTATTTTGTGAATATTATCTGTCAAAGCACGACGCTACTCGAAGAGAAAAATATTTCAAAACTACAGCAGGAAAGAAAACGCTTCGATTAATGTTGCAAAATTTTTTAAGAGAAATCGTTTTGGCGAAGGATAATTCTTGATAGTGTCCCGCTATCCAAAAATCTTGATGAAGGATATTTCCTCCTCGACTTACAAATTTTAAAGCCTCACGCCAATCTGCAATTTTTACAGAGGGCTGGACGTTCGAACCCTCTGCTATAATTTCAATATGGCTAATAAAACCAATAAATCAAGGAAAATCCCTATAAATGACGCATTTCATTTTGACCGGGAGGGTTTTTCGGGTGATATATATGTCCAGACAAATGAAGGTGCGGGATATAATGCATTGATTGTTGATGTACATGGTCGTCACCCAAAAAAGAGAATGCTCGGCGCAACGCGAAATTACCTTATTATTGATGGCGCAGGGACTTTTACGATAGATGGAAAGCAGCATCAAGTAAAAAAAGGTGATCTCTTTGTGATACCTGATGGTGGAGAATACGAGTATGAAGGAAAGATGACGCTATTCGAATTTAACGTACCGGAAACAACATCAGATAATGCAATTCCGCTTGAATAAATAGCTTCTAACATTCTAATCAACTCCCGAGGTTGAATTAAGTTTGCGTCCAAGACCTATAATTAGGTCTTGACAAAAAACCAATAATATTGTAAGATGTTGTTATTATGAACTCAATATCAATATCACAACTAAAAATCAATCCCTCAAAAGCTATTCGATCCGCTCTTGATTTTCCTATTGCTGTGGAAAATAGAAATAAAGTTGAAGCTTATCTTATTGGGAAAGATCTTTATGAAAAAATGGCTTCCTTTATGGAAGATCTGGTTGATCGCAAAACTACCAGCACAACTGATTTTAATAAGGGTCGAGATTTTGAAGATATAGCAAAAGATCTTAATCTATGAAAATTATCATCTCTCCCCGCGCTGAAAAAGAGTTAAGAAAAATTCCTAAAATTGACCAGATAGCCATCGCTAAAAAAATTAGATCACTAAAAGGTCCATTTACTATTAAAAATACTGAAAAACTTACGGGTGATAAAAATATATCCAGGATCAGAATTGGTCAATACAGAATTCTTTTTAAATATAAAACTAATGAAATATATATCATATTAATTGGGCATCGAAAAGATATTTATCACCTGATTAGTCAACTGTTACGGTAAGAAAAAATGCCAAAGTTATTATTTGATCAACTGATGACTTTGGCTACTTTTGCATTATCGCTGCTTTTAGCTTAAAATAGCCCTTCTATATATTTTTTTACTTTATGGAACAATTTCGCTCTCCTGAAATCAAGCCCGATATATATACTGCAATTATTACTTTAGGTTCTAGATTGATAGGACAAGATAAGTTGAGTTTGCCGGGAGAGATGAGGGCTAAAGCAACGGGTATTGCCATAGCTACAGGACTTACTCTCATAGCAATCCTTTCTGGTGGCGGCTGCCCATCGGAGGCGAAAACGATGCAAAATTATATTCTGAATATTTTTTCTGGAATCTCATCTGATCAACTCATTCTTGAACAAAATTCTACCAGCACTAAATCAAATATGAGATATTCGGCGATAATTGCCCAAGAATTACATTATTCTCCCGAAAGCATGGCCTTTATAACCAACGCTTATCACCTACCAAGAGCACTAGTATATGCGCGAATAGCCGGTCTTGACGGAATAACCGGTCTTACGGCAGAAGGGATATTGATAGACCACGATAACCGATGGCGCGAAATAATTACACAATTTTACCAGTCACCGGAAGGACGAATCCTCAAACTGAGGGAACTACTGTTTCTTGGAGCAATCTCACCCGCTATGTTTCTACAGACTATCAGAGATTTGCGAAGACAAAACGCATATACTTCTCAACCTTAAACCGCATTCTGGTATCATATTGTCTATTGACAATGGCTAATCCACCTCAAACAAAACCATATCTGCGAATTTTATTAACCTATTTCTTAACTTTTATTTTGTTTTCTCTTATATATATCGCCCTCTTTCATACCGCGTTTTTTTCATTTGAAAAGGTGTTATTTTATCGGGGGCTTATGCTGCTTGCGGTAACGGTATTGACAGCATTGATGGTCGTAGTGATTACGCTTCGATTTAACAAACGTCTACTAAACTATTTGGAAACTATGATTGCGGCCATTGTCATCACTGCTGCTTTACACCTCAGTTTTTTTGTGGTGTTTCCGGTGACTTTTGAACGCTCGGTGACCATGTATCTATTAAATACACTCGCCCAAAATCAAACTGCTTACTCTTGCCCAGGTTTATCCAAGTCTCAACTTGAACAAAAACTGATCCTAGAGTATATAATTGCCAACCGCGCATTGGACAAACGTCTGGCGGAGCAAAAAGAGATCGATTTTATTAGTGAAAAAGGGGAATGTATCCAGATCGCCCCCAAAACCAACCAGTTCCTGCGTTTTTCCGCGTTTATTAAAGCACTTTATGGATTGCCTTAATTAACAGCGTTCTATTATGTTCCGGTCAAAAAATATTATCTTTTTAATCCTGATCGTTGCCCTCGGGGCAGTGATCCGTTTCTATAAAATCGGCGATCTGGCGATCTTTCTAGCTGATCAAGCTTCCGATTCCACCGCGGTGCTACATATTTTAAGAGGCCATCCGACGCTGCTTGGACCAATCTCTTCAGTCGGCGGTTTTTACAACGGGCCAATCGTTTTTTATCTCCTGCTGCCTTTTTATTGGTTTTTTTCCGCTGATCCGATCTCAGGCACCGTCTTTCAAACCATGTTATCACTTGCCACCATTCCCCTTCTCTACCTTCTAGGGAAAAAGCTGCAAAACGCTACTGTTGGGTTAATTGCCGCCTTTCTTTTTGCCATTTCACCCATGATGGTCGACTATTCACGGGCTGCCTTCATTCCGTATCCGGCCGTTTTTTTCTCCACTCTCATCCTTTATTTATTACTGGCAGTGATTGACCGCTTCTCCTGGTGGAAGACAGCGTTGATTGGCTTATTTATCGGATTTATCTTGCAGATGCATTACTTGACTGTCTCTTTATTGCTGATGACCTTTTTCTATCCGCTGTTTATTGAAAAAAAACTTGTTCGTTTATCTTATTATCTATGGCTGATTGTAGGTATAATTGCTGGCTTCTCCCCTTTTTTGCTGTTTGAAATCAGACATCAGTTTTTGAATCTGCGATTAATAATCGGTTATTTAACAACGTCAAAAGGTACGGTTAAGTCGATAACAAATATTTTTCAAGTCTGGCCGACGGTGACTGCTTCTTTGCTGACAGCAAACAATTTTTGGCTCGGACTAATTAGTTTTTTTATGACATTTTTGGGGGCAATCGTCCTTACTTGGAAAAAAAGTATTAAAAAACAATACGCGCAGGTTTTTTTCTTACTGTTTGGCTTGACTTTTCTGGTTGGTATACTTTATGGCGGAAAAATGCAAAGTCATTATGTTGTGGTCTTTCACACCACTCTAATCCTTTTGTTTTCTCTGGTCTTGTGTAGCTTTTTGAAAACTAATCGCATGCTAATTGCTGCTGTTTGTATATTTTTGATGCTGATGAATTCTAATAAGTGGAACTGGCAAAAAACTTCTCATCCGGTACAGGACGGCTTGACAATTGCAGATTTTAAAAAAGCCAGCGCTATCATCAAAAATGACCAACATAAAAGAGTTTATAACGTTGCCATGCATGCACAAGGCGATAATCGGGCCATGCCACTTCGCTACGCTCTTGAAGTGATTAACGAAACCCCCCAGCCTTATACTGATTATGCCAGTTCAGACACTTTGTATTTTATTACCCGTAAAAACGAACCGATCACGGAACACAAAATGTGGGAGTTTACCTCTTTTGGGCCATCCCAAGTACAAACTAAATGGGAGATCAACCGCCAGTATTTTTTGTATCGACTAGAAAAAATCTAAAAAACAATAAGTATTGAATCACAAGACCAACTTTACTACACTTAAAAAATGCCCGCCTATCCCTCGATTCTTCAAGATAAATCGCTACTTATTATTTTTGCCTATGCCCCAGCCGGTTTAGGACACCTGCGCGTCACCGACGCCCTTTATCACGGTTTACCCCAACATTGCCATCCGATTCTTTTAGGCTCACAAGATAAAGGGATCACCTTAATACATCGTTTCACCAGTATCCACCCTTTAGCCCGTGCCATTTTTGAATGGTCGCAACATGGAATACAAGAAAAAATTTTTACCTTTTTATATCGTGCGATTTTATGGCATACAACAGACAATATCTATCGCCAGATGAAAACTGTCCTGACTGAACGTATGGAACCGGCCAAAACCGTTCTTATAGTAGCCACTCATTTTGGTCTGGCTCATCAGCTTGCGGCTATCAAAGATAAATTAATAGAAGAATTTCAGGTAAAAATTTTTATTATTGTTCAGGTCACCGATGACAGCCCACAGTACATGTGGTTTGTGCCAAATACCGATCTGACTTTGGTCCCCAGTGAAGAGACCAAAAAAATATTAAATCTTTACGGAAAACGTGGTCATTTTCGTAACGTCCGAATTGAGGTAAACCCTTATCCGGTAAGTCCAGGTTTAGGAGAGCGCCTTTTGAAAAAAAATTATGACAATCGGCTGGACCAGCTGGATCGGCAGAAAAAAAGCCGTATTTTCATTTCACTACCCGTCTCAGGCGCGGCTGTTGGAACAAAATTTCTGCAAAACCTGATGTTGCGTCTTAATAATTTGTCTGATCGTTATTTCTTTTATCTGATTGCCAAAGAAGTACCGTTTACCAGTAAATTTCTGAGAGCTGTTGATAAATACGGTTTTATTCATACCCACACTCACTCAGGAGACCGCTTGGTGGTCAATGCTTATGAAATGCTGTATCAACAAAAAGTTATTGCTCTTGAGATTACCAAACCCAGCGAACAGGCCTTCAAAACGCTTTTTGAACCTACGCAAAAAGGTGGTTCCATCATGCTCTTTTCTCATCCGGTGGGCCGTCAGGAGTATGATAATTTAGCTTTTTTAAGAAGACATCGTTTGATCCCGACTATAGATGAACAAAACCAATTATGGAGTATGGCGCTAAACTACAGAACCGGTGAACAAGTTAAAAAATTGGTTGAATCGGCAACACATTGGCGTGGACTTATTTTGCCTGACAACCCACAGATGGCGGCGGAGTTTACTGACTGGGCATTACAAATTGGTTTACTTGCTGCTATGGGACGCTTCCGTTTGAATAAAAATTCCGGCAAATTTTTTCAGCACCAAGACGACCTAACGTCCTATGGCGTGGAGCTGTTTTGGAAAAAAGTAATTGGACTTTTAAAAGAAAGTGCATATTATCGTGAATAATATACCCACCGTATCCCGCCTTTGGCGGGAGTACGGAGGGTGATACCGCTGAAAGATTGAGTATATTTTTGTAATTTCATCTGCAAGCGGTATAAATTCGGAAAAATAAATAGGCCCCGTTTTTGGCGGGGCCTATTTAAATAACGGTTTAGGTCGCGTTTGTTAATACATCCCGCCCATTCCTCCCATTCCGCCCATATCCGGAGGCGGTGGAGCGTCTTTTTTAGGTTCCGGAATGTCGGCCACCAAAGCTTCTGTGGTAAGCAGAGTGGCTGCCACTGATGCGGCGTTCTCAATTGCGGTCCGAACCACCTTGGTCGGATCAACAATGCCTTGTTTCATCATCGAGCCAAATTCGCGTGTTTCCGCATTTAGGCCAAAATCAGCTTCCTTGGCATTCTCAATCCGGTACATCACTTTCCCCGGGTCAACGCCAGCATTAACTGCCAGCATCTTCACCGGTTCAGCTAGGGCTTGATAAACAATCTCAACACCCACTTTTTCTTCATCATTCTCCAACTTGTCTTTCAGGGCTTTGAGAGTTTTTCGAGCCTGCAGATAGGCAGTACCGCCTCCGGCGACAATTCCCTCCTCAAGGGCGGCTTTGGTTGCAGCAACGGCGTCGTTAACCCGTTCTTTCTTTTCTTTCATCTCCACTTCAGTCGCCGCTCCCACATTGATGACGGCTACTCCACCTGACAGCTTTGCCAATCGCTCCTGTAATTTTTCTTTATCAAAATCTGAAGTGCTACTTTCGATCTCTCTTCGAATCTGAGCAATGCGGGAACGAATCTGAACTTTGTCACCTTTTCCACCAACGATGCGACAGTTTTCTTTATCAGCCCAGACTTTATCCGCCCGTCCACAATCTTGAACATCGATGTTTTCTAATTTTTTACCTAGATCTTCGGATATCACCGTTCCACCAGTCAAGATCGCAATATCCTCAAGCATTTCTTTTCGGCGATCGCCAAAACCAGGCGCTTTCACCACTAGCGCATTAAAAGTACCTCTTAGTTTGTTAACAACCAAGGTTGCCAGCGCTTCGCCCTCAACCTCATCGGCAATAATCACCAGATTTTTGGTAACTTTGACTAACTTTTCCAAAAACGGCAAAAGATCAGAAACCGCTGAAATCTTTTTGTCGGTGATTAAAATATAAGCGTCGCTAACCTCAGCCTCCATTTTATCGGCGTTTGTGACCAAGTAAGCTGAAGCATAACCTCGGTCAAACTCCATGCCTTCTTTGTACTCAATCTCCATCTTTAAGCCTTTGCCTTCCTCAACTGTCACTACTCCGTCTTTGCCTACTTTTCGGATCGCTTCGGCAATCTGTTCACCAATCTCAAGGTTACCCGCTGAGATGGTGGCCACGTTAGTAAACTCTTTTTCATCTTCAATGGAAATTTTTTTGGATGATTTTTTGACCTGTGCTACCACCTCTTCCACCGCTTTTTCCAAGCCTCGCTTGACAATCATCGGGTTGTAACCGGCGGTGATATTGCGCAGCCCAATATTGACCATTGCTTGTGTCAGCAAGGTAGAGGTAGTGGTACCGTCTCCGGCAACATCGGCCGTCTTTGACGCGGCTTCACGCACCATCTGGGCGCCCATATTTTCAAAAAGATCTTTAAGATCGATCTCTTTGGCAACAGTTACGCCATCGTGTACCACGTTGGGAGAGCCCCATTTACGCTCAATTGCTACATTTCGTCCTCGTGGACCCAAAGTAATTACAACCGCGCGGGCCATCTGATTTACTCCACTTGCCAATTTTTGTCTGGCGTCGTCTCCGTACAAAATTTGTTTTGCCATAGTTTAAAATAAATTATAATTATTATTCATTGGTTGTTATTCAATAACAGCCATGACATCTTTCTGTTCAATTAAAAGCCATTCCTCAGAGCCCACCTTGATCTCGTTCCCCCCCCATTTTTTATACATCACCTTCTGTCCCACCTTAACCACCATCGGAACAATCTTGCCCTGATCGTTAAAAGTTCCTGTACCAACAGCCATAATCTCACCCATCTGGGGTTTTTCTTTAACTGAGTCAGGAAGGACGATACCTGAGGGAGTCGTTTCGTCCATTTTAAGAGGTTTGATAAGGACATAATCAAACAGGGGTTTGATCTTTTGTTTGGTTGCCATATAAAACAATTAGAAAATAATAATTAGTAATGAACAATTGTAATTACTCGGGAAAAACACTAATATATATAATCGAAGGAGTTCGTTTTGTCAAGTGGATAATGACTCTGCTAATCCTATGGATAATCAAACAGCTTTATCAGAAATCAACAAACTAAAGGTCAAATTGCAATCAGCCCGTTTACCTGCTAATTTACTCCAAAAAGCTAATGAACAGATCGAAAGAATTAACATTACCATAAAGTACGGTGGCAATTTTTCCCATCTAGATATAATCGATAAATATATAAATTGGATTATCTCACTGCCCTGGGCTACAGCCACAAAAGACCAGATTGATCTTGCAGTGGCAACTGCAATTTTGGAAAAAAACCATTTCGGTTTGCAGAGAGTCAAAAGACGAGTACTGGAATATCTCTCTATCTTATCGTTACAGCAACAAAAAAATACGGCTCAAGTAGTGCATGCCCGGCCAATTTTATTCGTCGGCTTAGCTGGTACCGGTAAAACTACTTTTGCCTACTCAGTTGCCCAAACACTGGGAAGAAAAATCGCTCGCATCCCCTTTGGTGGTCTATCATCAGCCCGCGACCTGCGCGGTCAATCAAAAACCTCTCCAGAATCAGAACCCGGTCTAATTATTAAGGCCCTTCGCCAAGAACATGTCAAAAATCCGGTGATTCTTCTTGATGAGCTCGACCGCATTACTCCGGAATCGCGCGCCTCAATCATGGGAGTACTACTGGAAATACTAGACCCTGCCCAGAATCTTCATTACACCGACTATTTTATCGATTATCCGTTTGACTTGTCCGGAGTCCTGTTTATTGGGACGGCCAACAATACCAGCAATATTGCGCCAGCGGTCCTTGACCGACTCGAATTAATACAGATGCCATCCTACTCCGATGAAGAAAAAACTGAGATTGGCAAAAACTATATTCTGCCCAAGTATATCCAGCTTAGCGGACTTACGCCTGACCAGATTGTCGTTGAAGACAGTCTGTGGACACACCTTGTTCGGCCTTTGGGATTTGAACCGGGTATCCGCAGTCTTGAGAGACTGATTGAAGAGATGGTCAGAAAAGTCGCTTTTCAGATCGTAAGCAAAGAAGGAACCAAATTCTATATCAACGAAAATAACTACAAAGAATATACTGTTTAAGTTCAGGTGTATTTATCGGCTACTTTGGAGGCGCCATACGACTCGGGTTTGATCCGGATATCATAACCGTTTGCGCGGATCATACTGACTACTTCGCTGATCATCTCTCGCGTTTTACCTTTATGGCCGATATCTACATGAATCTGGATGTCGTATTTAGCAATACCGTTTTCCCGAAAAAAAGTAAGAAAGTGCTCGGAAGTGGCAAGGGACATGGTCGCCTCAAGATAAATTCTTTCTTTTAGGCCAACTGTTCTTGTGATAATCTGTCGTTTCCAAAAATATATTCCTCCCCCACCGACTCGGTGCACAATCAGCGCCGAGATAAAGTCGTGCTGGTTTTTTTCGGTTTTTTGGGAGTCTGAACCCACTACGATCTCGTACTTGGCCAATTTATCGTCTGCCATATAATCGTGGACGATTTTTTTTAGCTCCTCAAAAGACACTTTTCCGTGGGTTGGGCTGTGATAAATCATAAGTTGGAAGACTAATTGTACCAAATCAGCTTCAAGTGGCTATATCCACCTGTTAAGATATAATCATGCCAAAAACTTACGATGTAGCCGTATTTGGTGCAGGCCCGGCTGGTGCACAGTGTGCCCGGGAACTGGCTCACAAAGGCTACCAAGTAGTACTGGTTGAAAAAATGTCCAATTTTTTGGCCAATAACTTCTCCAGTGCCGGCTCAGTGTATGAGGTTTTAGAACATTTTGATCTACCAAAATCAACTATCAGTAGCTATTGGAAAAGTATTAAGTTGACTTCCGCCGGTACAGAGCATATTTGGACTGCCAAAAGGCCCTTAGGCGTGGTATTTGACTTTGCCAAACTACGGAAATTTTTGACCGCTGACGCCAAGTCTACCGGCAATTGTCGGGTGCTTTTGGGCTGGCAATTTTCTAGCTATCAAAAAACAGACGACTCTTATCAATGCGTGATCAAAAAAGATGGCCAAACTTCCATGGGCGAAAACATTCTAGCCAAAATACTGGTTGACGCCACTGGCCCGGCCCGCAGCGTCCTGCATTACCAAAAAAATAAACCCCGTTATGTATCGGCTACCGGCATTGAATACCTGGTGCAGACTGACCCTTTATTTTCCCAATCGTTTGGTGACGCCACTCTCCAGTTTTTGCTAGGACAGCACTTCCAGCCACACGGCTATGCGTGGATTTTCCCGATGGGAGATGGAATTTATAAAATAGGAACGGGCGGTTATAACGACAGGAAAACAAAAACTCAATCTTTGAAATATTATATTGATCGGATTATCAAAAATTATTTACAACTAAAAAAATATCAAATATTAGATGTACACGGCGGAACTGTCCAGTTTAGACCCAATCACCAAGAACCGTTTGTCGACGGAAAAATAGTTGGAGTCGGCGATGCTGTTTCTTCGGTTAACGCGCTAGGTTTTGAAGGAATCCGTCATGGACTGCATAGCGCCCGAACTGCCGCCTGCTGTATTGATGAGTATCTGAAAAATCAAAAACCCAGTTTAGATCATTACCAAAGATTGATGCAGCAGTATTTTGGTCGGAAATGGTACTGGTCTTATTGGCTCTCCCGATTGGTTTATATGCAGTTTGGCGACAACACACTTGACAAAATAATTACCATGCTCCGTTTACTGACGACCGAGGAATTGGTAGAAATTCTTTTTTACTACCGTTTCTCCAACGTCTTTAAGCTGGTTTTTAGACAGTTGAAAACACTCTTCAAATAGCCGGAAAAAGGCAGTAAACAGCTCTTGGATATACCCCTTGTTTCAGGTACAATATGTCGATATTGGCTCGGTGGCGAAGAGTCTGGCGGAGCCAGATCCCGCTCCGCTGGAGAAAAGAGTAGATATCAACACAGCTGAATAATCAGATCCGTTGGCGAAGTGGAAACGCGGCTGTCTGCAAAACAGCTATTGCGCGGGTTCGATTCCCGCACGGATCTCAAATAGAATCAAGTCAGGAGAGGTCGCATAGTGGCCTAGTGCGGTAGTCTTGAAAACTACTAAGGGCGCAAGTCCTTCGTGGGTTCAAATCCCACCCTCTCCGCCAATTGGGAAAATGCAAATTTGAAGGGTGTGC
>MGAR01000018.1:0-27561 GCA_001789805.1 Candidatus Roizmanbacteria bacterium RIFCSPLOWO2_01_FULL_41_22 | reverse complement strand
CGGCTATGATTTGAAAGGGTTTTTTTGGCGAAAACGAAAAGGATTTATCAATGAGGGGCAAAAGAAATTTTTTCATAAAGAGACCACAGATTCTTAAGAAGGCTCAATCTACGCCCCACTTTCATTTAACGATACGCGGAAACTGACACGCAAAGTAAGAAAATTTTATAAATTTGGTAAAAAAAATAAGTATCTATTCGCTTCTTCTTTTTGTTGCTTTGTAATCTCTCTCATTTTTTCTTTTAAAATATATAGCTTTGATGCACCCCCAATCATTTACTCGAATATATTTGTTTTTAAGATTATAAATAACAAATGCTTCGAGTGGTATTTTATTATTTAATCCAGTGTCTATAACAAATTCTGGGGGGGTTTGAGTGAAGACATAATTAATTTCTTTGTTATATTCAGGAATTGGATATGTCCAAGGGTAATATTCAATTAATCTTGTTCCGAATTTAATATCAGCAATCCAATGTATGACTGGGTCATTTGAAATGACAACTTCAACTGTTTTTTTATTATCTACTTCTCCTTGAAAAGACAGCTTTCCTTCTTCGTTTTTAGTAACCTGACCATCTGCGGTAATGTGCGATTGAAATACAACCCGCATTGGGTCTTTTGACTTGGCTCCTTTTTTAATAAACTCAACGGTGTCTTTTTCTGTTTGAGTATCATCCCCGCTTTCTATTACTCCCGTATATCCAGCTTTGGTAATTGCAACAAGAATATCGTGCTGAGAAACTTTCCCATCATCAATTGTTATTAATCCTTTTCCAGTTTTATGATCAATAGTTACTTCAGAAACTCCGGGGAGGGATGTTAGCTCATCTTTAATTAATAATTCACATGACGAACAGTGCATTCCGGTAACAGAAAAAGGTATGTTTTTTTCATCATGTTGAAATTACTTATAAATTGCCAATTGCCTTATAATGGGTGCCTTCCAAAGCTTGATTAATTTCATCATTGGAAATTTGGCGGTCAGCCACAACATCGGTATCACCGTTTTGCAACTGAACTTTAATCTCATTGATTCCATCAATTCTTTTTAATCTTTTTTCAATGACTTTTATACAAGCGCCGCAAGTAATTCCCGATATTTGGACTTTTGTTATTTGGTAAGACATAAAAGTATTAATAAATTAATAATTAATTGACAATAATTGAACCGCGCGGCACTCCCATAGCACAAGTAATGCTGTATGTTCGCGGTTTAGAAGGGGTAAACTCAAAGACTGTTGTTTTTCCTTCGGTAAAAACATCTATTTTTTGTGAAAGTCCTGGCAAAGCAACGCTCCCCATACAACCAGAACCATTTTCTTTCGCTTCGATTTCAAAGCGGACCGGAGTGCCCGATTTAACGGTAAATCGTTTAGGCTCGATATCATTGGTAACGGAATAAGTAGCTTTAATGAGTTGAACTGAGCCTTCTTGGGTAGGAGGAACCGGGCTGATTTTCTCAAGCTGCGCCGCGACCACTTTTTGTTTGGCTGCACCACCACCACAACCGCACCCACCGCCACCGCTTCCGCCGCATGATACCGGTTTGGCCGGAGCATTGTTGTCTACTTGAGCAATGGTTCTCGTATTTGAAGTATCTTGAGCTGTTGCATTACCTGATCCGTCAACGATGTTAAACACACCTGTATACATTCCCATACTACAGCTAAACCGGATTTGACCGACTTCATTGGGAGTAAATTCAATCACATTCTCTCCCTGCTGCAATCCCTGGCGAATACCCAATTTTACCGAAATAATCGATGCGGCACAGGTGAAAGAATCGGTTGAATTAATTACCCATTTGACCGGAATGTCTTTTTTGATGGTAAAGCTGTTCGGAGAATAACCGGAAGCGTTTTGTGTCATTTTAACAATCTGAACACCATTTTCGATAGTGACATTTGGATCATTGGATTGGGCATTTACTCTGCTATTAAAGGCCGACAAGACATCGATGTTTAATCCGGTCAAATTATAGCCGTTAAACATGTTAAAAAAAGCCAGAAGGACAACGACAATACCGGCGAATTTAAAAAATGTTTTAGCAAATACACCTTTCATGACCGAAGTCAAGCCACCGACACCCAAAAGCCCCGGAGCAGTGCCGAGTGCAAAAACACCCATAGTGAGGGCACCGGTCATCGGACTACCGGAAGCTATTGCAAAAAGCTGCATCGCTTGGGTAAATCCGCAGGGAAGAAAGAAAGTAAAGCCTCCCATGATAAATGAATTTTTATGGCTATACTCCTTTTTTGAATGCTCTTGGATTCCAAAGGTTCTTGCTATTCCTTTAGGCAAAGTTATATTCATACTGCTTAATCGGGGAAACAGTTCGGTTAATTGCAATCCCAAAAGTAGCATTACTCCACCAACCGCAATGGTTAAAATTCCCAATGTTGTTGGAGACAACTGAAAAAAAGATCCGGCATATCCGATAATTCCTCCCAAGACAAAATAAGATAATAATCTGCCTAAATTAAAAAATAAGTGCGGTTTGAATTTCTGAAGTGGCGTAGCTGTCGGATGTTTTTCGGCAAATCTGGCTGAGGCACCTAAGACCAATCCGCCAACTAGTGCCATACAGGTTGATAATCCGGCAGTCAGACCAACCAGAAAAACAATCGGTAAACTGGCATAATTGTTTGAGGTTGCAGATACCAGTTTAAATACCCCTAAATCGTTTGCAACGAAAAAGAGGATCGTAAGAATGATTCCACAGGTAGCTAGAACGATGTAATCGTTGATGTTGGTCGAAAACCAAGGTTTCTTGGTATCATACCCTAACAAATATCCGGCATTGACGACCGCTTGTTCAATAATGCCCTCATCCACTCCAGTATTGCTGCAAAAAACAATTGCTTCTCCTTTTTTTTGGTTTACTTCCACTCCGGTTACACCGGGTATTTTTGATAATTCATCCTCGACTAATATTTCGCAGGAACGACAATGCATGCCTTTTATAGGAATTATTTTTCTGTTCATAATTCATTTAAAAACTAATCACAAAGAATAAAGTAAAGGATATAAAATCACTTATGAAGATATTATGAAGAGAACGTTTTAAGAAAGCGGCAAAGCAATGGTAAAGGTTGTACCATTTTTAAGTATGCTTTCCACGTGAATCGCCCCCGATGGATGCCAACAGTCGCTTTAGCTATCGCCAGACCCAATCCTGCCCCAAATACTTTATTTTTTTTGATCCTAGATAGAACCGGTCAAAGATTTGATCCAGTTCCGATTCCTCAATTCCCTGTCCGTTGTCTTTAACGGCGATTAGCGCATTATTCTGCTCCTTCAATAGGGAAATATGTACCTTTCCATGATCGGGTGTATATTTAATAGTATTTTCAATGATATTTAGGATGGCCATTCCTAACCTGTCCCTGAACCCTTTCATTTTGATATCGTAAACTATGGAATGAGTAATTTTAATCTGCTTTTTGAAAGCTAATTTTTGTCCAATCTCAATGAGTTCATCCAAATTTTTGCTGGAAATCAATTTCATCCTGGAAGCAAGGAATATTAGGGATTTCGTAAAGCTATCAATAATGATAAAACCGATTATGGATAATATTAAAAAGACGGTTATAAGGAGAAAATTGCTGTAAGGCAACCTGTAGATATGAATGGTGAGGATAATAAAAAACCCTAAAAATAAAAGGTTCAGAATATACCAGAAAAACAAACGGTACCGGAGACCATCCTTCAGTTTTTTCATGTTTACGGTGTTTTATCCGTAATCATATAACCGACTCCATGCAGAGTATGAATAAGTTTTACTTTTTCACCTTTATCGATTTTTTTTCGAAGCGTTCCCATAAACACATCAACCACATTGGATAAACTTTCAAAGTTGTAATCCCAAACATGTTCAATAATCTGCGTTCTTGTGACAACTTCATGTTTTTGACGGAGCAGTAGCTCAAGAATGGCAAATTCCTTAGGCGTTAATTTAATCGGTTTCTTATTCCGAAAAACGGTATGTTTTGACGTATTAACTTCAAAATTATCAATAGCCAGGTTGTTGGAAACCTGACGGTAACTCCGTCTTAAAAGGGCGTTAATTCTCGCTTTAAGTTCGGCAAACTCAAAAGGCTTTGTCAGGTAATCATCTGCTCCCGAATCCAATCCCTTGATCTTGTCCTCGACTTCACTCTTTGCCGTCAGTATAAGAATCGGCGTTTCTTTCTTTAATGTGCGTAATTTTTGGCACATTTCGATACCATTCATTTTAGGAAGCATCACATCCATGATAATCACATCATAAGATTCGTATTGAGCCAGATATAAGCCTTCTTCACCGTCAAATGCCTGGTCCACGGCAAAACCGTTCTCGGTTAAACCTTTCTTTATAAAGTGAGATAGTCTTTTTTCATCTTCTATAAGCAATATTCTCATGATGATATTATACTCCACAACCGCCGCCTTGCTTCGGAGGCTGCTGAATCAATCCCTTACCGGCTAACCACTGCTTAGTAGCCTGATATCCTGAGGCTGACGAGTACTCCTTTCCTAAAACAACTTTAGCCGGAATATTTTTGAAGGATTTCCCCTCTTTATTTTTGAAATACAAGGCTAAATCATAGTAGTTACCGGGAAACCAAAAAGCATTAAAGTATTTACCGGCTTCGTACATCTGGTTTTCTGTTGCACCGTTGGCTGCCATAAGCTGAAACACTGCCAAGAGCGCCATCCCGTGATTACAATCCGGGAAGGCGGTTGAATTATTACAGCATGGGCGATAGACGTTTGACGACACTTTGATAACCAGATCTTCTTGTTCTTGTGTCAGAGAAATTAAATTTGCTTTTGAGTAATAATCCATGGGGTTAGATTTTGCTAAGGACCATCCACCGGTAGAGGCAAAATTACCGACTTCTTTTAAGCCGCCATATTTCATCATCTCTCCTTCATTAAGGATCTTGGATTTATTTGCTAATCCAACCGCCCAGAAGAAATTCAGGAGAAAGTATGAATTATCTCTTGTAATTTTTATTTTTTTATTAACGGTATTTTTTAATATATCGTCAAGCTCCGCAGGCAGCTTTTGACCTGATTTTTCATATGTGCTTTTAAACTTATCATAGTCGATAACCCCCATTGATAGCATTTTTGGGCCTAAGTCACCAAATTGAGCGCTTATCTCATAGCCTTTTTCCGGATTGATTTCATTAAATAAGTTATTTTTAGCAGGATCGGCTTTTACCACGGTCTTATTAGCAGTGGTTTGTGAAACGCTATTTCTTTTAATAACTCCGGAAAATAAAAACAATATATTAAGCGCAATACTAATTCCCAAAAGTGGAACGGCATACTTTTCTAATAATTTTTGGAAAGAACCGACTTGATGTTTCATAGAAAAACATTAGCTCTGTTTTGATCCTATTTTGAGCAACTTGTAAAAAATAAAAACAATAAATGAAAAAACCAAAATATCAATGATAGGGTTTTGAAACCGTTTGGCGATCTCAAAAACTAGTAGCCGTATTGACTTGCTATATCCTTCCATTTGTTCCATCTGGATCTTATCAAAGAAGTTAAATATTCCGATTAAAATCCCGGAAATCATAAATATTAATGCCCCTATATACTTTAAAACCGTATAAAGTTTTTGCCTTTTGTCACCACTTAACTTTTTTGAAAATTTTTCATAACCCAAAGAAAGGATAAACAGCGGAAATACAATACCTAACACATAAGCAAGCGCTACAATCAATGCCTGAAAAAGCGAAGGAGAAAGAGTGGTTAAAGTAACAGCCGCAAACAAAACTGGCGCACAACAGGAAGAAGTTAACCCCGACATAAGTCCCAATCCGAATACCGATCCGGCATTAATTTTTTTATCTAATTTAGGTTGAACATGAAAAAATTGGGGAATATGGAAAATCGGTTTCAAAGTCATTATCCCCATCCCAATCAAAATAAACGCCCCCAGATAATAAATTTGTTTATGGTACGAATCTAAAAAAAATATAAAAAAACGGAATCCTAAAGCAACCGGAATAAGGATGAAGGCCAATCCGATGGCAAAGATAAAAGTATATAAAACCACCTTTTTACTCTCCTTGAATATGGTTCCCAAGTATGAAGGAAAAAGGAATGTAATACAACAAGGAGCAAATAATGCCAATACTCCGGCAAGAAACGAGGCGGTTAAAGAAATCCCAAACAAAAAACTTGTGTTCATGTTTATTTTACATAAGATTTAACTTTAAAAATAAGTTTCGGATTTACTGGGTCATTAGTTGAAATATAAGCTTCGCGCTCGACCACTCCATAAACAGGCATGACATATGGTCTATAGATCACCCTTACCCTCGCCGCTGTTTGGGGGGCAATCTCTGCCACGTAGTCACTTTGGGCATGCATGCTGAATTCTGCGCTTATTTTTTCTTGATATATAATCTGGACAGCTGTACAGCCGCAGCTAGTCGTAATATTAGAAAGCTGTAAGGGTTTTTTCCCAATATTTTTTATAATAAACTCTTTTGCCTTTTCATCCGAAACTTTCAGAGTGCCAAGATCGGCCGAGGTTTCTTTCACTGCCACATTTGGTCTTTCTTTATCAGAAACAGCATAGAAAATAATAGGCGCCTGCGGTTTATTGCCACTTGCAAGCAGAAGATATGAACCGGCAACAATTACCAGTGAAAAAAACACGATTCCGATTATAAATTTTTTAGGCACTATGATTTATCAAACTGGTAATAATCTACCTTGCATGATCCATGATCGTTGCCATAACCTTCTTTAAGGCTATAGTTTGTTGTTTTTTATTCATATTTTGAAAAACACATATATAACCCTCCGTACGTACTCCCGCCTTCGGCGGGATTAAACTACGGTGGGTATATTTTTCTTATCTATCGCGTTTATATTTTAGAAAGAAATATATGAAGATTTTATGAAGAGAGAATATTAGACCATATCGATAATTGCCTGCTGTATAATTCATCATATTAACCATCTATGAGCGTAAGAAATGAACTTTTATTTGGAATCTTCAGCATTTTTTTGGCGGTACTTTCTGGAACTGCTTCCGGCACTGTCTTGACTCCAGGTGGAATCCAAAAACAGTGCCTTTTTTAACCAAATCTCTTTTATTGATTTGGGCTTAATTAGAAAACTGCATAACAATCTTAGCCCATTTTTTTCCGTCTTATTATTCTTGATGATGATTACCGGACTCTACATGTATCTTTTTCCCCTTTTGCCAAAAAAAACGACAGTGAGTTATAATATGGCATGGCCGAACTACTGGATATTGTCTCTGAGGATGACGTAGTGATTGGAAAAGATACTAGAGAAAATATTCATCAAAAGCATCTTATTCATCGAGGCATACATGTTTTGGTAATCAATCGTCAAAAAGAGATTCTTCTGCAAAAAAGATCAAAACTAGTCGACTATTATCCGGGTTATTTTGACGCTTCAGTCGGCGTGCATGTTTTGTCTGGGGAAACTTACGAACAAGCAGCCGTCCGCGAAACCCAAGAAGAGCTCGGATTTCGGCCCCAAAAACTAATCAAAATCGCTGACTATCATTCCTATTCCGAAAGACAGAAGGAAAATCGGCGATTATTTCTGTACTACCACGACGAACTACCAAAATCGATATCAAAAGAGGTGGCAAGTGTCGCCTTTTATTCTTCGGACAAAATTCAGCAGATGATAAAAGAACATCATCTATTTACCGTCGGATTTACGATCTCATTTAACAAATATCTACAGTTTATCGACAAAAACCAGCGCCAAATGCTGCAAAACCAAACTACTCCCCGTAAACAGATTAGTTATGAGTTCTCTGCTGGTGGTATTGTTTATCAACAACAAGGTGGAAAACGCTTTTGGCTGGTGATCCAGCATGTGGGCAAGAAACACTGGGGCTTTCCTAAAGGCCATATTGGCGATCATATCCAAGGTGAAAAAGCTCCGGAGGCGGCTCTTCGCGAAGTAAAAGAAGAGGCTGATGTCACCGCCAGAATTCTCCACCCACAGCCAATTAAAACCCAGTATCTGTACCATCTGGGTAAATCGCTCCAGAAAAAGACAGTTTATTATTTTTTAATGCAGTATCTTGCTGGCGATATCAATAATCATGATTGGGAGATCCAGGAGGCTAGATTCGTTCCAGAGAACGAGGTAAAAAAGACACTTACGTTTGTCAACGACAAAAAAGCCTTTCAGCAAGCCAAGTCATTTATTGATAAAAAATTTTGAGCGGTGGAAGGGATTTGACGGGTACCAGTCGGCACCCGTCTACCAGGTACTAAATAGTGACTCGTGAACATATTATCTCTTCCTGGACTGTCTAAATTGAGCGGGTAACGGGAGTCGGACCCGTATCTCGTCCTTGGCAAGGACGCATATTACCGCTATACTATACCCGCTTCTTGAAGCTTATCGCTATATAAAGATATCCATTCTATTATTTTTTCTTTTAATTCTCTATTATATACTTGTACCGAACAAACTCCATTAGTAACTTTTTTTATCTTTTCCCTTCCCTTAATATATTGAGACTTAATAAATTGTCTTGGAGATACATTCAACATTTTGCTCCAATATTTTTTACATTTTTTCTCATTAAGATCAGGATAGAGCAGCATCCAAAATTTAATTTTTTCCAGTTTCACATTACACGCGGTTACCAAGAAAATAATAAACACTTTTAACATTCTGTAATCGATATTAGAAATTCGTACAATACAGTTCTTTAGTTTTTTATCTCCCTCTCCCCAATAAATTGCTAAACCAGCTCCGAAAATTGGATTGATAAACAATTGAGGAAATTGTTCTCGAGCCCGTATGCGGTAAGATAGATGAATTTTTTTCCATTTTTCTCTATTAGCTAAAGCCATCAATCTTAGTTGTTTAATTGCTTTTTTTTGAGATTTCTTGATAAGTCGCCGCTTAATCTCCAATGACCAATTACTATCTTTAAACCAACTTGAAAGGGTGCTTTTAGGAATACCGAGCAGTATATTAATCTCGTTATAACTTTTATTTTGTTTTCTCAATTCATAAGCTCGATCTCTCCGTTTATACATTGTACTATCATTATATAACAATTTTAAGTTATATAACGTCAGTATTGATTTTAAAGAGCGATTTATAAAATCTATCTGGATTTTAACGCCAAACTACTACGATCATTGACTTTATTAATGGATTCCAGTATAACAAAATCGCCTATTATTTACCACGGTTTCTCAGGAGTTTAGATACTTGAGGATAGATAAAATCGACCCACTTTTGATAACCCAAACCCGATGGGTGGAGACCACCATCAATATAATATTGTGGGTCCTGCAGGTTTTGACTGAATGAAAAAATATCAATCACCGGCATACCCATTTTATTGGCCTCTTCTTTAATAATCTGATTATATGTGATTATTTTTTCTTTAGTCGGTACTTGATTGCCATAAGGTAAAAAAGCTATTGAATAATCGGGTATAGTCATCACCACTACGCTGGAGGGGTCATTAACGACTTCATTTGCTTCCTTTAAAATAATCTGCATATTTGACCTGAAAACGTTGAGGTCAAGATTGATAAAACTATCATTAGCACCAATCAAAATAGTGACTAAATCGGGTTGATACTGTTTTACAACCGGCAGTTCCTCACGAATCAGATCTTCTGTTGTATATCCGGAAATGGCTGGGTTTACACCTAGTTGAATTGGCATCCTCTGCTTTTGTAACCGACTGACTAAGATGTTTGGCCATCGCTCTTCTTCGCTCACCCCGAGGCCAATCGTCAGCGAGTCACCTAGCGGAAGGTAATAGATACGCTCGCTGCTTCTTTTGACCTCGACTTTTTGATTGGATCTTATTAAATAAAATAAGGAGAAAATTACGCTAAACGCCAATATTAGAAGTAAAATTATCCGTAGCATCAACTCTTATTTTAACGAATCTTTGAGTATTTTGTAACTAGTTTGCACTGAGCGAGCCCCGCCAAAGGCGGGACGAGTCAAACTGTGCCGAGGGCGTGAGTCGAACACGCATCTGAGGTTTTTCAGACCCCCGCCGTGACCACCTTGGCTACCTCGGCATAACGCTTTTTTCTCTGAAGATAAATTATATCATCTTTTTTTCACAGATATTTTGATCGAAATTGACGCTTAGAAAACGACTTTGAAATATGCTCTGATTTAAGTTATTATTTATCTAAATATGAAAATGGGTAGATTGATATTTTCTGCGATATTATTCTATTTGCTTACTTTATTTTTTACTCCCCAGGTTCAAGCCGCCAAATTCCGCTTGTCGGCTCCAAGTGGCACATTACAAAGAGGCGGCCCGGTTTCGCTCATTATAAACATTGACACTGAGGGCGGCAATCTGGCCGAGGCGGCAACCGGAGCTTCTTATGATCCAAGCTTGTTGAGATTTAACAGTGTGACCGCCGGCAATACTTTCCCTCAAGTCTCAAGTTCAGTCATATCGGAAGGGAAAATAAAAATCACCGGCACCAATGCTCAGGGATTTAGCGGTAATGGCATATTTGCTACCCTTAACTTCACCATCATCGCCCAGTCGCCGGGTTCAGCCCAATTTTGCACCTTATTTGATGTACCGGGAACTATTGAGCAGCCACCCCCGCCTCCTGGAACCGCTTTGCCTACGCTGAATTTGCTCCCGTCTCCTCCTCCCGACCCAGGTGATATTTCTACCCTTTGTTATCCTGTAAAAATTAATGGAGATCAAAACAGTAAGCTTGATCTGATTTTTTTTGCCGGCCGCTACCAAAACAAAGAAGAATTCCTAAACGATGTCCGAACTAGTATTAATTTCTTGGAAGCGACCAATCTACCGAAGGCTGTTTTAAACAAAATTAACTATTGGGCGTTAACTGATCTATCTGTTGATTTTATAGACTATGAAAGATCAAATAGAATGAAGCGTATCGTCTATAATAAAGACGTCGCCGCTGTCCAAAAAAGTCGTTGCCGCGCCGATACCTCGATAGTCATTTTTAATCTACCTGGTTATTCTGACGGTACTGCGTTTCGAGGAATAGGATCTTGTGTTACCCGCTCGGCTTTAAGCGCGGTTCCTCACGAACTTGGTCATTCGATTGCTTTCCTTGGCGATGAGTACAATTATGGGTCTCCACTATCTACCGATTGGGTCGCCAGAGGCTATAACGTCAGCTACAACTGTTCTCAGGAAAAGTCTCAAAGTCAAACCGAAGCCTGTCCAAAATGGGCCGGACTGTTTACCGGTGTTGGTTGTATCCCTGTTTGCGGTTATACCAATCTCTTTCGCTCTACGCAAGAAAGTATTATGAACGTGGGTATTCGCGATTATAATCCGCCTTCAATAAGAGGGTGGGAGATGGCTTTACAAAACTATGAATAAAATATTAGCCAATAAAAAACGCCTTTTGTTGTCTTTGTTGAGTATCGCTCTAGTGATCGCGTTGGTCAAAATTTTAGCCAAACCTTTACTACCTCCACCCAATCCTCATCTATCGATACAGGTCAGTCTAAACCAAGATCAAGCCGGAAACCTATCTGTCAAAAACCTAAACTTGACCGAAGCCTATGCGCCCGACTACAAACTCAACCTGCCAAATGGATTTTATGAAATAGTAATGTCTGAAAAACTGGGAATGCCGCTTTTTTCCGGTAAATTTGCCCGCGACTTAGTCTTGATGCCATACCCAAAAATGATCAATGGTCAGTATTTACCACCTGAAATATTACCGTTGGGCGAAATTACATTGCTTTTACCCTATTATCGCGAGGCGGAATTAATCATAATTAAAGACGAACAGGGCAGCGATAAACTGACAATTAACATCAGCGATTTCTCACTAAACCCAGTGGAAAGCTATACAAAATACTGCGGCAACGGCATCTGTGACACCGATGAAAATATTTTAAGTTGTTATTCCGACTGTCGGATCATCTTAGAGAGCCAGATCAAACATTGGTTTAATAAGTAATAATTCCCACGTTAAGCTTCAATTTTTGTCTACTCAGTAGGATATTCTAGGGTGGATCCGGAAGGAGTCGGACCTTCTCCCGTACTTTATAAGAGTACCGTTCTACCGTTGAACTACGGATCCATACTATTACAGGTTAGTATATCAAATAATATCGACTTTATTTCCGATGTAATCGGAAACTGCCTTTATTGCCATCAGTATTTTCTCTTTAATAATGGTGTTATAGACCATAAGACCACACGTACCATGCCCAAACCCCTTATGATCGATCTCCTCTCGTTTACTTTTTTTAATGTATGGCTGTATAAAACAGGACTTTGACATCCTGAGTTTTCTACTCCAATAATCTGTTTCTTTTTCTATATCCATATTTTGATATAAATGAAGATAGATTCTAATTTTATTCTTTTTTATCCTGAGACCTTTAACCATCCAGTAAAGAACAAATTTTAATACAGCCGGATCGGTATTATTAATACTTAAAGTATGAGAAAGCGTTTTTCCACCTTCGCCCCAATAGAGAAAAAGACCAGATAGAAATAGTTCGCGCGAAGTAAGCGGTGTCAATTTATGTTGAGATTCTTTGTAGTAAGCAAATAATCTATTATCTTTTTTCTTTTTCATGGTTTGTCTAAACTTTTCTATTCTTACCGGATTGTCATCCCTCAGCAATTTCAATTGATTCTTACTTAACGGATAATCCTTCAACCATCGACTTAAAGTACCTTTACTCACTTTCAATTCTGTTTTAATTTGACTATAACTTTTTCCTTCCATTCGTAGACGAATGACATCTCTGCGTAACTGTATTTTTGTCATAATAAAACTTTTAAGTTATAACCTTATAATATAATTTTTATAGTAACATTTTTTTATCATATAAACCGTGTATAATTTGATTGATGCTGATACGCGTTCTTTCAATTATTGTTTTAACTCTTGGGCTTGGTGTGTTAGCCCTATTCTGGATGGTAACGGTGCCCAAAAAACTAGGTATACCTGTTTATTTTAAAACCGGTGGATTTTGGAGGGTCCTTGTCGGCACTTTGATTGTTGGGCTTTCGGTTTTGAGCTCTACGCGCTTTCCTTTCCCACCTCAACAGTTTGACATTTTTATAATATTGACCGGTATTACGCTCTATATTACCGGATCTTTACTGGCTATTGCCGCTAAGTTAACAATGAGCGATCGCTGGGGCATGCCGGCTGGCCACGACCACCAAAGGCAAAACAAACTTTTTACCAATGGCCCTTTTGCTATCTCTCGCAACCCCATCTACACCGGTTTACTGCTGGTATTTTTTGGTTATTCCCTGGCAATCAAAAGCGTATTTATATTTCTGATTATTCCCTATTATCTATTAATCTTAAATTATGTTAAAAAAGAAGAGATATTGCTAGAAAAATATTTCGGCCAAAAATATCTGGTGTACAAATCACAAGTTCCCCGGTTTCTGGGGCTCAAATACTAAACTATGCAACACTGGAAATCGTATAAATATAAAAATTTTACTTTTCTGGCGCTTAGTCTGCTTTTAACTATTTTTCTGATACAAAATAAGACGTTTCACGCCTTACTTTTTCATCTGGGGACTTTTGGCTATCTGGGGGCATTTATCGGCGGTGCGTTATTTGTCTCCACCTTCACCGTCTCCATCGGCACGGCAATTCTTCTTATTCTGGCGGAAAATTATTCACCCGTTTTCCTTGGGATAATTGCCGGGCTTGGTGCAGTGGCCGGCGATCTAACGATTTTTCAGTTTGTTCACAGCCGGGGGTTTGTCGAAGAGGTAAAACATTTATTTGAATTTTTTGGCAGCGACAAAATTCATCACCTGCTGCATACCAAATACTTTAGCTGGACTTTGCCGGTTGTCGGCGCACTTATTATCGCTTCACCACTCCCTGACGAACTGGGAGTGAGCTTGATGGGTATATCGCGAATGAAGCCTTACCAATTTATACTATTATCTTTTGGCCTAAACAGTCTGGGGATTTTTATTATTTTAACCGCTTCCAACTTTATCCGGCCTTAGCAATCTGGGTATAACTTTGATGTAAGGCAATGGCCACGGCCACCGGCAGATTTAACGAGTCGATTTTATCAGATTGCTCTATCTTAACGGTCTGACCGTAATTTTTATACTCGCTTGGTAAACCAGCTGACTCACGGCCAAAAACTAAAGAAAAAGGAGGACTAAATTTGGTATCAGTTAATGATCTGGCGCTGTCTGTCATAAATGGATAAACTGCATTTTTATGTTGTCTTTGATAACTTTTAAACGAATCAAAATACTGAAAGCGCATCTGAAATAACGCACCCATGGAAGCGCGGATAGTCTTTGGCTCAAATATGTCAACTGCCGGCCTAATGATAACCAGATTAGTAATATTAAACCCTAGAGTAGTACGGATAATGGCCCCTAGATTGCCACTGTCGGCTGGGTTGACTAAAACTAAATGGTTAGCGCCCACATCTAGCGCGCTTTGATATTTTTTAAATACCCCGATTGCGTAGGTATTTTCTTTACCGCTAAGTTTTGCCATTAACCCATCATGTCTTTCCAGTGGGATGGTGTGCTGTTGACAAATTTTTCTAATTTCCTGCAGTCCCTGATTCTTCTCACCAGCGGCGTCGTAGATCACTTTGATTGCCTTCGCAAGCTGATATTTGAGAAGTTCAAGCGTCACAAAGACTCCAAACGCATAGCTATAGGTAAAGTCTTTTTTATATTTTTGCATTTTAATATTTATAGATGTCACTAACTGTGGACTCGATCGGACTCGAACCGACAACCTCCGCAATGCGAATGCGGCGCTCTACCAATTAAGCTACGAGCCCAGGAATGGTGGAAAATAGTGCCCTTGAAGGGAATTGAACCCTTACCAATGGCTCCGGAAGCCATTACTCTATCCGTTAAGCTACAAGGGCTGGTACAGCAATCTGACTACTTACCCCTCCGCCACTTGATGTTTAGGGAGGGAGTTGTTATCTAGCTTCCGATCATCAGCATAATTATACCAACTACCAGGCGGTACCAACCGAAGATCTTCAAGGAATGATTTTGCAGATAGGTAATCAACCATTTGACAACAAAATAAGCACTGATAAAAGCCATCATAAAACCAATAAATAATAAATATATCTGTCCAGTATCGGCAGTAAGTGCATTTCTCATCTTCCAAGCGTCCCACGCTGAGGCCGCAAAAATAGTTGGGACAGAAAGCATAAACGAATATTTAGCCGCTTCCTCTCGCTTGATTCCCAAACCCATCATGGCCACGATCACTGCACCCGCCCGCGAAACACCGGGAATCACCGCCAGAGACTGGACCAAACCCACGAAGATCGCCGTCTGATAATTTAAGGATTGAATTGATTTATTAAGCAACAACTTGTTTTGACTGACTAGATATTCGATCAACAGAAAAACCAATCCTACGGCAATAAACATGACAATCATAAGATAAGACGACTCAAAAAAAACCGTTTTGATGATTTTATACAAAAAAAAACCAATCACCGCGGTTGGGAGAAAAGACACCAGTATTTTTATGACCAGCTGACGGTCTTGCCACCACTGCCGAAAATAAAGAAATAAAACTGCCAGGATCGCCCCTGCCTGAATCACCACCTCAAAAAGTTTAATGAAGTCCGTTGCTTGAATTCCCATTAACTTAGAAGTAAAGATAAGGTGGAAGGTAGAAGAAATTGGAAGAAATTCGGTGATCCCTTCTACTAATCCAAGTATCAAAGACTGAATGATATTCATATCAATTATTCCTTACAAAAAAGATTACTGGCCATAACGGTAAATATAACCAAAATTTGATATCTTTAAAACGTAAAATTAAAACTTCGGGGACTCGGGGGCATGGTTGACATCCTTGAGGAGTACAAAATTCCGTACATCTCGGATTAGTAACCACCCAAAAAAACACCATTACTAAAATACCTAATAAATAATAAAAGATTGCCAATCTTAGGATACTTTTTATGATCAAATTTACTTTTTTAACACTCATAAATATTGCTAAATCAAGTATAATACAGCATATCCATGAAAATCGCCATTGTCCATGACCAGATCAGCGAGTTTGGCGGTGCCGAACGGGTTTTGCTGGCGCTCAAAAAAATCTTCCCCCAAGCTGAGGTTTTCACCTCTTTTTATAGTCCCTTTAGTCTGGGTCAGCACGCTCCTCAGTTTAAAAAGTGGCAAATCAAAACGTCATGGTTTGGCAAAGTACCCTTGTTGCATAAACTTTATTCTCCTCTCCGGTTCCTGACTCCGCTTATCTGGGAAAGCTTCGATTTTCGCGGATATGACATAGTCATCAGTTCATCAGGAAGTTTGATGTGCAAAGGCATCATCACCCGACCGGAGACTCTCCATATTTGCTATCTTCATCATCCTCCCCGTTATCTTTATCACTATGAAACCGCGATCGAATGGCAAAAATACTGGCTTGTAAAAATTTATGGCCATTTGATAAACCATAAACTTCGCCAATGGGATTATCTGTCCTCTGCTCGGGTGGATCATTTTATTGCTAACTCCGAGGAAACAAAAAGACGGATAACCAAATTTTATCACCGCGACGCCACTGTGATCTATCCGCCAGTCAGTATTCTTCCCCAACTTATAACCGATAACTTACGACCGGCTACCTACTTTGTTACCACTTCTCGTCTGGCCAGGGCTAAACATATTGAGGTCTTAATCAAAGCCGCCAACAAATACCGTTTCCACCTAAAGATTGTTGGACAAGGAAGAGATGAGACCTACTTGCGCAGTTTAGCCGGTAAAACTGTCCAGTTTATGGGCAATCTACCTGATCACGACTTTACTAAACTTTATCAAAACACCAAAGCTTTTCTATTTGCGGCAGTTGATGAGGAATTTGGCATCGCCCCGATTGAAGCAATGGGTTATGGTTTGCCGGTTATTGCTTTAAACTCGGGAGGATTAAAAGAAACGATTCAAAATGGAATTAATGGTTATCTTTATGACCAGCTAAATGAAGACAGTCTTTTTACCAAAATCAAACAATGGGAAAATCTCAGCATCAACGACAAAAAGAAAATGCGACTGGAAGCGCGCCAATCAGCCGAAAAATATACCTTCAATATTTTCAAAAACAATATTTTGAATTATGTCAAATCGAAAATTAACTTTTAATTTATCTCATGCCCGAACTTCCGGAAGTCGAGACAATCAGACGTTATCTGGAGCCTCGTTTGGTTGGGAAGACAATTAAAACTGTGGAGGTGTTGACTGCCAAACAGTTTATTGGTAAAAAAGAACATATAATTGGTGCAAAAATTGCCAAGATCATGCGTCAAGGCAAAGTATTGATTTTTAGGTTAAGTAACGACCTGTTTCTTAACATCCATCTTAAGATGGCCGGCCAACTTCTTTTTGCTAAAAATAAAAACCAGGCCGTATACCAAAATCCCATTCCCAAAGCCAACACTACCACCATGCCCGGCAGAACAACCAGAATCATTATTGGTTTTACCGACGAGTCGGCGCTGTTTTTTAATGATCTTCGCAAGTTCGGTTGGTTCAAGATCGCCCCTGAACCTTTAGCGCCACTTTCGGCCGACGTTCTCTCCAAACAATTTTCCCAATATTATTTCAAAAAAACGATTGATAAGTCCAATAAACCAATTAAGCCGCTTTTAATGGAACAGGATAAGATGGCGGGAATAGGCAATATTTATGCTAACGAAGCCGTCTTTGTTGCTGGTATTGGTCCACAAAAAAAAGCGAAAAACCTGACTGAGAAAGAAACGACTGATCTTTACCTGGCGATAAAAACAGTAATTGCCGAGGGCATCAAATACAAAGGCTCCTCAAGTAGCGACGAGTCTTATATTCAGCCCGACTCCAGCCGCGGGCAATATCAACATCGCAGTCGAGTGTATCATCGCGAAGGTCAACCTTGCTTAAAATGCAATACAAAAATCATTAGAATAAAACAAAACGGCCGAAGTACATTCCTCTGTCCGCACTGCCAAAAATAAGCTTATTCGTATCTTATCGCCTCAATTGGCGCCAAATCTGCCGCTTTTTTAGCCGGAAAAACCCCAAAAATCACGCCAATGGCTGACGATACCCCCAAGGCCAACATAATTGATTGAAGATCAATATAGGCCGGAAAAAACCTTTGGACAAAAAGGATAATGAGCGCTGCCAACAGTAAACCCATTAATCCTCCCAGTAAGGATAAGATCACCGACTCAACTAAAAACTGATATAGAATATCCTTTTTACGGGCACCCAAAGCCCGCCTGATGCCAATCTCCTTGATTCTTTCAGTAACCGTCACATACATGATATTCATAATACCAATACCTCCAACTACTAAAGATATGGCAGCAATGGCAATCAAGACGGTATTTAAGACAGCGAAGATCGAGTTAATGGCGCTTAAAATTTCTCCTTGTTCAACAATCGAAAAATCGTCTTTTTTGAATCGTTTAAGAAGAATATCGTTGGCTTCTGTTTTGGCAGTTTCGATTGACTGGTCACTTTTTACTTTTAAAATCAAAATGATAAACTGTTTGTCTGTATTGAAGATATAACCGGTTTTGTAAGGCATATAAATAAAAGAGTCCAAATCCGGTCCTCCAAACCCGCCGCCCTTGGCGCCTAAGACTCCCAAGACTTTAAATGTCTGGCCTTCGATTTTAAGCGATCGGTCAACTGCCGCTTTTTGATCAGCGAATAAATTCTCCGCTATCTTAGGACCTATTACCACCACTTTACTGCGCTTCTCAACATCCTGCTTGGTAAACGGAGCTCCATATTCTGTATTAAGATTGATAGCTTTAAATACGTCGGAATTAGTCATATATACGGTCGCAAACTCGGTATTTTTGCCAGCTACCACATCCATGGATTTGTAATAAACCGGCACCACCACTTCTAAAGACCTCAACCTGCTCAGTTTCACAACGTCCTTTTCCTCAAAATGAATTGTTCCAAAAGACGAAGGTCCTCCGCTAAAACCCCCGCTTCGAAGCGGCTGTCCCGGTAATACGCGAAGCAAATTAGTACCCAAACTTTCAAACTGGTCGGCAATATACTTTTTCAACCCCAGTCCAAAAGCAGTAAGAAGCACTACCGACAAAACGCCAATCAATATTCCCAAAGAAGTCAAAAAAGTGCGTCCTTTGTTACGGGAAAAGTCAAAAGCGGCTGATTTAATAATAAATAGAAAATAATTCATATTTTTACTATCTGACCGTCAACCATTTTAATAAGCCTATTGGTCTGAGTAGCAATATCCGCTTCATGGGTAACGATAACGATTGTCCTTCTATCAGTTTTATTCAGTTCTTTTAAGAGCTTCATAATCTCATTGCCGGATTTGGTATCTAGGTTACCCGTCGGCTCATCAGCTAAAATCAATTTCGGATCCATGATAAGCGCCCGTGCCATAGCCACCCGCTGTTGCTGCCCGCCGGATATTTTATTAGGATAAGAATTTTCTTTTCCTTGCAGGCCAAACCGCTCGATTAGATACTTAGCCTTTTCTTCTGGATTATAATCCAGTTTCTTTCTAGCATAGATTGTCGGTATTAAAATATTTTCTAATACGGTCAGTTTATTGATCAAATTAAACGACTGAAAAACAAAACCAACAAATTCGCTACGCAAGGTGGAGATTTCGTCATCATTAAGAATGGTAATATCTTTATTCCGTATTTTTATTTTTCCTCTACTTGGGTGATCAAGCAGGCCAATTAAATGCATTAGTGTGGATTTACCACTGCCTGATGGTCCAACAATTGCGGTAAATTCACCTTCGTCGATAGTAAGATTAATATCTTTCAAAGCGGTGAAAACCACCTGTTCATCGATTTGATACTCTTTCCAGATACCTGAAAGTTGAAGAAGCATGGTTACTTTTTTGGAAACTCAAAAACCGTATCGCCCGCTTTTAACCCCTGAGTGATCTCAACGGTGCCGTCAATTTCTTCTCCGGTCACTACTTTGGCCTGTTTTTTCGCATTACCCTCTTGTTTGTAGACATAAGTCGTTGCACCTTCGGTTTTTATAAACTGTGATGGTATGGCTAAAACGTCTTCTTTTTGACTTAGGATAAACTCGATATCACCAGTCATTCCTAATCGATAGGCATATGCGCCCAGTCGTGATGGGTCAAACCCAATTTTCACTTCATACACCGTACCCGTTTCCCCTGCCTTTGGCGTATAGCTGATGGAAGCGACTACCCCGCGGATTTTATGATCCGGGTAGGCGTCAAAAATAATTTCCCCGGCCATTCCTTTTTTCAGCTTTACCACATCGGTTTGATCAACCGATGCTGAAAAATACAAACTGGCCGGATTAACTATTTCATAAGCGGTATCAAGCGCGGTGTTGACTCCGGCCGCTTGAGGATTGGCGCTTATGACCAAGCCGTCAAACGGCGAGACCAAAGTTGAGTATTGTTTGGCTAAATTCTGGATCTCCACATCCAAAACCGAATTATCCAGATCGGCCTGCGACGTTTGTAGTAGTCTTTTGGCGGCGTCTCTCACCTCCTGGGTTGAACCGTTAAGAGATGTATCTTGATTATCATCTTCCGACTGATCGAAGGTATTGCGATATTTACTGTAGGTATTTAAATATTTTTGAAAATTTCGCTCTACCAAACGCCAGTCAAGAGAAGCAATGGCTTGATATTTTTTGACGCTTTCACCTTCCTTTACCCCGACCCAACCGATCTGACCGGTAGTTTGAAACTTCAAAATTACATGCTCTTCGGCCGAGACTTCACCGGAAAAAGATAGTGTATTTTTAATGGTTTGCTTTCTTACCACATGCGACTCATTTTTGGCATTTTTTTGTGCCTGATTGTAATAATAAAACCAGCCAGCAGCGCCTATAATGATAAGGGCGATAATAATCCATTTTTTCTGAAAAATATATCTCTTTATTGCAACCATGACGATGTTAATCAAAAATATTTAATTTTTATTCTTAACAAATTCTTCAAATTGACAACTGATAGTGTACCTAATATTTAATCCACTAGTCTAGCGCTAATCTTAATTTTTAGTAAACCAGAAACAAGGAGAATTATAGATAAGGCTTCCAGTTGGCAATGGGCATGACATTGTAAAGTAAAAAATTCCAGGTATACAGATAAATCGCCGGTAATAGTATCAGCATTGCCAACAATGTTTTTTTAGATGTTAAGAATCTTTCAAAGGCGATACAAGCAAATGGCCATAAAGGTAAACTATAGCGGGCAATATCTCGATGCTGAACAAAAATTGTCGCCGTAAAAAAAACTAAGCAAAAATAAAACATACTTCGAAATTGACTCTCTTTTAAATTTATCAGTGCCAAACCGTATATAAAAAGATAAAAAAGAATATCCTCAAGCCATGCGGTACCTACCCAACGTGCACGAAAATTGAACATCGAATATAGTGAAGTCAGATGCAGATTATCGCCCGAATGAAAATAGGCGAAAAAATCTTTGTACTGTTCTAAATACAAAAAAAAGACACTCGCTAAACCAAGTGGAATCAAAGTGATAAAAAGCCACTGCAGCTCTATTTTTCTAGTTTTTATGTATCTTTCCAGAAACACCAGACAATAAGCGACAAACAACAGAATACCGGGTGTTTTGGTCATAGTGGCCAAAGCTCCAACTAGGCCAGCAATTAAATAATGTTTTTTTTCAAAAAAATAAATCGATAAGATAATAAAAAAAAGAAACAGGCTTTCCGGCGCTCCTACTGTCCTCAAAACAAGGAAGCGGGGCAAAAACATAAATACTGCGGTGAGTAACAATGGTTTTTTAGTGATATTGAATTTTGTCAAAAAATAATAAAAAAACAGAATTAAAAAGAGGGAAAAAAGCACATTAACCAAAATCATGGATTTTAAATAACCAATAACCGAAAACAGTCTGATAAACACCGGATAAAGCGGGAGATGGGCGGCAAAATAGATAGTCGGCTGGATAAATTCTAAAGACAGATTTTCTATTAAAGCTGGATTGTAAAACGTCTTAGCTACCACAATATAAAGCGGACCGTCATAGTGTTTGTATATTGTAAGAAAGTTTTGTCTGAAAAAATCTAGACCAAACCACTGAGGGGATTTCAGTATAAAGGGGAGCCAAACGATAAACGTACTTAGCAAAGTCGCAAAAATTACAGTAAAATAGCTTAATATGCGCCGGTTCATAACCAACATTGTAGCAAAAAATTGGCATTTTTTTCTGCTCTTTATCATGGCCATCTTCTTACGATTTTATAAAATTGAAGAATTCATCACCTTTTTAGGTGATCAAGGACGAGACGCCCTGATAATTAAACGGATTGTCGATTTTGAACATTTTCCGGCAATTGGCGCCCCCAGTTCGGTCGGTCAGATATTTCTAGGACCGTTTTACTACTATTTAATGGCTCCTTTTCTGCCTTTGTTTAACTATAATCCAGTGGGTCTGGCTATTGGTGTAGCCTGTTACTCTCTATTTTTTATGCTAATAATCTTCTTACTAATTAAAAAAGAACTAGATTTCCTAAGCGCTCTTATTTTGATATTTTTTATGACTTTTTCTTTTACCCTAATTGATTTTTCCCGTTATTCCTGGAATCCTAATTTAGTACCCTATTTTAGCTTTTTAACGCTATTTTTTTTCTATAAATCCCTCCAAACCAGAAAGAAATTTTTTTCCTTTCTTTTTGGTTGTTTTTTGGCCTTTTCCATTCAACTTCACTATCTGGCCCTTGCCCTTTTTTTGCCAATCATCATCTTCTATATCATTCGCCTTCACCAGGCAAAAACAAGCAAGTATTATTTAAACGTATTTATCTCAGCTTTAACCGGTTTTATACTTATCTCTTCTCCCTTAATCATCTTTGATCTCAAGCACCAGTTTATCAACTCCAAAAACTTTTTTAACATCTTTACCGGCGACAAACTGGTTGGAAAAACGCCATTTATAGAACGCCTACTTGATACCAACGCCGCCTTTTATCAGCATATTCTTCAACTACCAATTAACCAGCTATTGGGAGTGGTGATAACCCTAGTTTATCTTGCTATCTGGATCTGGTTAACAAAAATCAAAAGAAAAAATATTCCTTTTTTGATAATCGTTAATATAACGAATTTCTTCTTGTATATTTTCACTTTTAGCCTTCTAAATAGTTTCCGCTATCCGCATTATTACGGCGTAATTTACTTAAGTTTTTTTCTAACTGTGGCTTATTTACTGACTATCATACAACCGAAAAAAGTGCAAAAATTACTGGTATTGACAGTTATCCTGCTTTTCCTTGGCGTTAATGTACCTCATTATTATTTTCTTGTTAAAGAAGGAAGCAGGCAAATTGCGCGCGCTAAACGCTTTGCCGACAGTTTTAATGGAAAAATTGATAGTTCGAAATTTCAAATTGTGGCTTTACCGTCAACGGAAACCGATGGCCATGTCCGTTATTTTTTAGAATTAAACGGCCACCGCCCCTTACCTTATGAATCAAGTCAACAGCCCGATGAACTTTTTGTTTTATGTTACGCCTCCTGTTCTCCAGACAACGACGGCCAATGGCAGATAGCTGCTTTCATCGATAAAAAAATAATTAAGGAGTGGCAGGTGGAAAATGTTACAATTTATAAAGTTATTCACAAAAAAAAGTAACTAGTATTTATGAACATCTCCTTGATTTTGCCCTGCTATAACGAGACTGCTAATATCCAAAAAGGCGCACTGGACAAGGTGGGTAATTTTACCAAAAACAACAGTTACTTTGGAGAGGTGATTATTGTTGACGATGGATCAACCGATGATTCAAAAAAAACTATTAAGGAAAAATACCTGCCGCTTTTCCCAAAATTCCAACTGATCGAAAACAAACATTCCGGTAAAGCCTTTGCTATTATTGGCGGGATCCAAAAAGCAACTGGTGATTATATTATGTTTTGCGATATGGATCTGGCTACTCCTATAGAGGAGGCGGGACAGTTAATTAAAGCCGCAAACGGAGGAAGTGAGATTATCATCGGTTCGCGAAACTCACGCCGCGAAGGCGCCCCTTTTACCCGTAAATTAATGGCGCTGGGTATGATCTTTATCCGCGAATATTTTATTACGTTACGAGGAATCAAAGATACCCAGTGCGGTTTCAAATTATTTCAGACTGCCGCTGCCCGTAACATTATTCAAAAATTACTAGTCTTTAAAAAGCATCATGCGGTGAGCGGTTCATCAGTCTCGGCCGGTTTTGATCTAGAATTTCTTTTTTTAGCCAAAAAGCTTGGTTACAAAATAACCGAAATCCCGGTCACCTGGAAACATGTGGAAACTAAAAATGTCACTTTTATTAAATCGTCTATGGATAGCCTAAAGGATATCTTATTGATAAAATATTATGACGCTACGCACCGATATAAAACATGATACTCAAGGTCACGCTTCTCCTGTCAGGTTAATAAACAGGTGGTGTAAAGTCGCGCCACCGCATAACTGCAACTGGGCTCAGGTAGTAATACTTCTTAATTTTATTGTCTTAATCCTGATTGGAATGGTGGTAATTTTTATCAACTGGCCGCAGATACCGCAAAATCTAAGCTTTGACGAAGTAGAGTTTGCCAAACTAGCTCTTTCTTTACAAAATCGCTCCTTTACGATCTACAGTAATCTGGCCACCGGCCACAGTACGCTCTATTTTTATATTCTTCTTGCCTCGATGAAAATATTTGGAATAACCAGATTTGCCCTACGCCTGCCTTCGGCAATATTTGGAATATTCTCGATCGTGGTAATTTATCTGATTTTTGGACAAATTTTCACGTCCCAAGATAAGAAGCGCTCACTTTGGGTGATTTTTCTTTCTATTTTAACACTGGCCACCTCCCACTGGTTTGTGAACTTTGCCCGATTCTCTTTTGAAGCTACACTACTTCTACTATTAGAACTGATAACGATCTTATTTCTCTTTTATTACCGGCAAAAAAACAGATTGATTTTTTTAGCTCTTAGCGGTGTTATGGCGGGTCTTGCGTTCAATTCCTACACGCCAGGCCGGATTTTTTTTCTTCTCCCTTTGCTTTATCTTATTATCCGTAAGGCGCCACTAAAAATCAAACTGACTGCTCTTTTTTCGTATGGAGTGCCATTTCTGCTACTGGCACTACCCTTATCTCTCTATTTGTTGACCCATCAAGATACGCGCTTGACAACGCTGGCTTATTTACAAAATGCTAATCTCAACTGGCTGATAAAAGTACAATATTTCAGTCAAAATTTGCTCTCGACTTTAGGTATGTTTGTTTTTAGAGGCGATCTCAACGGACGCCAGAACTATCCCGGCAAACTGGCCATCAATCCCGTGATGGGAATCTTTTTCCTTGTTGGTTTACTAATCGCCTTTAAAAATCGCCACCGCTTTTTTAATATCTTTTTCATCATGTATTTGATTATTTCTCTTACTCCCGCCCTCTTTACCTATCCTAACGAAAATCCACATATGCTACGCACTTTTACGGCCTTGCCAGGGGTCGTGTATTTCATCAGCCAAAGCCTCATTTACTTTCTCAAAAAAAGAACTAGATTTTATAAAATTTTGGCCATGCTTATTTTGGTGATTGGATTATCTTGTTTATATGAACTTCGAACTTACTTTGTCTATCAGACCCAGGTATTTCCCCAGGCATTTGAGATGAAAGGCCAATTAATCAAACTTGTTTCAAAATAATAATCCAGTCGCAATAAAACATGATTTACCGTTTTCAACAAATTATTAAAAAACATTTTCTGTTTATTGGCTTCATCTTTTTTTATCTGGTCTTGATTGGTGCCAAATTAACACTTTCACCCAAACCTTTTTTCGACTGGGATGAGTCTTTGTACGCCCAAACCGGCAGGGAAATGTTTCGACAAAATTATTTTCTTTTTCCTCTTTGGCAGGGGCAAATCTGGCTTGATAAGCCGCCGCTTGTCTCGTTTGTTTATGGGGCAATCCCGCGAATTCTCTTTTTTATGGCACCTGAGGTGTCTACCCGTCTTTTCACCTTAACAATTTCTATTGTAGTGCTAGTTTTTGTCTATAAACTGTATCTATCCGTAATCAAAAATGCATTCGCTGCGTCAATAATCTGTCTACTGACGGCGTTTACCCCTATTTATTTGCAAAGATCTCAGGTGTTAAACCAGGATATTTTTTTACTTTTAGGCTGGCTTGGCTACCTCTTCTTTTATCGCCGATTTTATTTGAGTTTGTTTTTTTTGGCGGTCGCCGTGTTTAGCAAGTCCTTGGTCGGCTTTTTTCCGATTCCGATCTTTGCTCTATTTTTTATCTACGAACACTTTACAAAAGAGCTTGGCCGGCAAAAGCTGATTGACCATCTTAAGCGTCTTTCTTTACACGCCGCTATTTTATTGATGTGGTATGCAGTAATGCTTATTATTTACAAACAGCAGTTTTGGCAACTTCATATCATCGAAAGCCATTTTCGCCGCGTTACCGCCTCAATTGAGTCTCATTTTGGTGCACGCACTTTTTATCTTGACCTGGTAGTTTCGCAGTTTGGGCCACTGGCGACCTTTAGTATGATCGTCGGCCTCATCTGGCTTGGCTACCGTTTTTTTGTCACTAAAAAAATCTCAGCTCGTCAGTTGCTGTTTGCCCTGTTTCTTTTTCCCTGGTTTATCTTTTTAAATCTCACTAAAACTAAAATATTTTGGTATCTGCTGCCGGTGGTTCCTCAACTGGCTTTCCTTGCCGTGGCTCCGTTGCAGATTTTCCAAAATAAAAAGTTACTTTACTATCCTCTACTTTTTTGTGTGGCAACAGGTATTTTTTATGCTGCGGTCGTGAAAAACAAAATCCAAAACACTAACTACTGGGGCTATGGCGACCATTATTACCTGTCTCTTTACGCCAAAGACAAATGTGATCAAATGACGGTTCTCATGGACCCCAATACCCGTCAAACCTATGCCACCTTAAAAAAAATGAATTTAGTCATTACCACTACTCACTGGTGGGGCAATCATCCTTCAATGGTCTATTATTTTGCCAAACCAATAAACTTTATTTATGACGTCAATGAGATGCCAATGATTCTTGCGACACGTAAACCGCTTGACTGCCTGGCAATCGATTCGTTTGATAAAGAAGTATTATCAAATACGAATTTATCGAAATTAAACCAATTTGGTAGCTATCTTTTATATCGTTAATTGACGAAGAATGGTTTTCTTAGGAGAAACCGATTTTTGACTCGATAATGTATTGAGGTCGTTGTTTCACCTCATCATACATGCGCCTCATATACTCGCCCATGATCCCGAGAGTAAAAAGCTGCACACCGGCGGCGAACATGATGAGAATAATAGTTGTGGCAAAGCCAGGAACTGTCCGATAGGCGGTAGTAAAAAAACGTAAATAGACAGCCATGATACTGCCGATGACAGCCAACAAGAGAGCAAACAAGCCAAAAATAAACATCAGTTGCAAAGGCAGATAAGAAAAAGAAAAAATGCCGTCAAAAGCCAATTTCATCAGTTGACTGAATTTATATTTACTCTCCCCGGCATATCTGCCTGCTCTTTC
>MGAR01000017.1:27012-40640 GCA_001789805.1 Candidatus Roizmanbacteria bacterium RIFCSPLOWO2_01_FULL_41_22 | reverse complement strand
CATTCTATCATCAGTTTAGAGGATGATTGTGTCTAGTGTCAAGCTGTGTTGATCAGGAAAGCTACGGCAGTACCAGTAGTTTTTCAGGTTCATTGGGCATGATTAGTTGTGCAGCACTTGCCACCAATCTTCCATCTTGAATCCTTTTACCTGTCATTAGATCTTCAACAAAGTCCCTTGTATCCGGCATTAATTGTGTTTCTAATGCGCGTTGTTTTTTACAAGGGTCTTTACATCTGTCATCTGCTAATATTTTTTCATTATATTTTATAAGCCCCTTATTATCTATGGTATCTATCAATACAATAAGTTGATCGCCTGGCTTGATAATGGAGAAAACCAGTTCCGGATCAAAACCACTGCCGCCGGTTCTTTTCTCGGGAATAAAGTAGCCGTTTTTATCTTTGATTGCTTGAGTAGTTGCAATCGGTATTCCTGCAACACTCATGTAAACATTTACTTTCACCCAGCTACCATTATGGGGGACAAACATCTCCAGATAAGAAGCACCATCAATCTCGATTGCATCTCCGGCTATTCCTGATAATTCATATCGATCAAACGGGTAATCCTTGATTGTTTCCGGAGGTATTTGAGTAATCCCAAATGGAGCATCCCTCAACTCATCTGGTTGTCCCGGTACTCTAATTTTTTCTACTAATCGTCTTTTCACCTCAGGTACTTCACTACTTTTGACTTGTTCTTGAGTGGGTTTTGGTGTTGCTGGGGGAGGAGTGGCGCTGGCACGAACGGCTGGTGTTGCGTCTGGTCTTGCCGTAGGGGTAGGTGAAGGAAGATCTTCTCCGTTTAGTGCTTTGTCAAGATTGAGGTCAAGCGCTCCATTTTCAAATTCTGCAATCTGTCGATAGTCTAAGGCCTTATTATCTATTCCATTAGCAAAGTCTGCATGAACCCAACCAAAAAAATGAGAAAAAGTGGCCACTCCAGTAGTGTGGTTGTCTTGCTTTTCAGTAGACAAGACCAATAACCATTGACCTTTTCGGCTTAAGATTGTCAGTTCTGTATTACTAGGAAGAGTTTGTAGAACTCGACCCGTCTCTGGTTTAGCTCTAATGTTAAGTTTTGTACCTTCTTTTACTTTAGCTTCAATTGCTAATGATGTGTTACCAACTAAAACGCTTTTAGCTGGCGTTTGACCTTGTGCAATTTGCCGGTTTCTTTCTGCTTTTAAATTGACTAAATCCAGATAAAAATCTAAACACTGTTTCTGAGCTGGATGTAGTTTTTCTGGAGGAATGGCAAATAGTTTAGAAATTTCTGGCGGGATTATATACTTAAATGCCACGATTTCTTCTCCCCCACGAGCACCACCATATTGTTCATTTAATAACCTAAGCTCGTCTTTGGTAGTGACTAATGGACCACCGGTATATATCTCAGTTGGGGTCGGAGTGGGGGTAGATATTGCTATTGGCCTTGCTGGTGTTGGTAGTTTTACTTGAGCTATCTCAGCTGGAGTGTCTATAGGTTTAGGAACTGAGACTGTGGGCGTTTTGGGTTTAGGTGGAATGACAGTTGCTACTGAATAACCGTAATCAGGTGAAAAAGAACTACCAGGACCAGAAAGATAATCAGGCATCGATACTGTGACTGGGGTGGGAGCAGGTGGGGTGGGAGCACTGGCATTGACCTCAGTTGGTCTGGCTACTGCACAGCTGGTTAGTAATACACTAGCTAATGCAACTAGTCGAAGCGGTGCTCTTCCTAATCTTTGTCCTGTCTCTGCAATTTGAGCTGCTGTATTTTTAATATCATCAATAGCCAACATTAATCTCAATTTTGGTTTGGTTAGTGTATTTGGTTCCGGTGAGATACGACCCGCTACAACTTCTGACATATATACCACTCTTAGTTGATTTTGCGAATATTAACGAGCAACAATCAAGTTAGAGTGCGTTATGCCGCTGCAATTTAAATTGCGGGCGGTATACATACACTATATATATCCTATAGCAATTTGTCAAGGAGTTGGGGGAGGAAAGAGGCGTGTTTTGCCATTTTTAGCTTAAAGTCTGCTCAATCAATATGTATTATCGAGAAAATTACGGCAAATATCGGAAAGAGCGGGCAATCTGGTCCAGGTCGCCGTAGAGTTCGGGGGAGGAGGTGGAAAAAGAGTAGACCCAATAGTTCGCAAGAATAAAGTAGGTCTTATCTTCTCCAATAAATCCTTGCCGTGTAGGTAAATTACCTATAAACATATTTTTCTTATTCATAAAAGTAAAGTGATTTTTCTCACTTAAATCGTTTATATGATCGTCGATTGATGGAAAATTGGTGGCAATTCTACTAACGCTTATTTGATTATCTAGTTTATGAAGGTCAACATAACTCATATCATCTGTTTTAACCGTATAACCTTGAGGAATTTTAAAAGCTAATTTTAAAAACCTTGAGTTAAACTGTCTCTCACCTGGTTCTTCAGTTACTGCATTAGCCTCTTGACCGATTGGGTAAACTTTAACCGATGAGTCGCCGGTGTGTTTGGGAAAGATCAGCCTTAGTAAGAGAACTAAAAACAACAGGAAAAAGGAAACGATCACTACTGTCTTGGTCTTGGTTTTTTGATTAGTGGCTTTTTTCATAAAAATCTGAGCTTGGTACTAATATACGTTTATACGTTTTATCTAATATTATCAGTTTCTTTTTCAGAAAAAAACCACCGATAACCCAAATATAGAAAGCCAAGTAAAGCTAAGATGCCAAGGATCACATAAAAATAATTTATGCCCGGCTGCGCTTCCGGTTCTGGAGTAATCGAGGGACTGTCATCACTTTGATCTTCTGTACCCAATACCTCTCCTTCATTTTTATCAGTCGCCTTTTCTGTCGGGCTGGCCTCCGGTGTAGGAGATGGGATTAACTCTTGGTTTTGGCTTAATACAATCGGCGTTGAGGTGGCCGTGGGCTGAGGTGCCGATGTGGCAGTTGGGGAAAAGGGTGTTGGCGTGGCGCTTGGCTCTACTTTTACTGCCGGTTGAACTTCGTTAGTTGTTGGGGTTGGGGTTAGAGTTGTAGTTGGTATTGGCGATGGCGTCTCGGTTGGCAAAACGGTCGGCGTGGGAAGCGGCAAGTTGTCGATTGTAAAAGATAGGGATTTGATTTCTTCTTTATTATTGTCCCCATCAACCGAATAAAACTCAAATTTATACTGCTTTTCTTCGGTAAATTCCAGTGGGGCCAAATACTCGTTCCAGCCTTGGTTATTAACCTGATACAGAGTGTAGTCCACTCCCAGGCTGTCTGCGGCCGGTTCATCAACGGCCGAAAGATACAGCCGAACCGGAGAAAGATAAACTGCTTCAACTAACGGATCTCTTAACTTGGCTTCTAATGTTGCCTCGGTATTGGGGGCAATTACGTCTATTTTTTCTCCCATTAAAGCAAAATCAGTCAGGTGATTAATATTGACAGTGGCGGTCTTTTTATCCCAGTCCACAGTGGTATTTTCTTTTTGCCAACTTGCGCCGTCGGTTGATGAGTAAATAGCGAGGCTGGCTAAGGTGTAACGGGAAATGTCCTGCTTATGAAAATCAAACATCAAGGAAAACCACTTTTTAAAAGCACCGATGACCGTGTCAAATCCGTCGGTAGCCACCGCTCCCACTATTGTCCCGACTGACTCCAGTTTTTGACCAGTTACTGTTGTTTTGACCGGCGGTTTAACTTGCACGCGGAGAAGGACATCCTCAGACACGGTCTGCGGCGGAAAGGTGAACCTGGCTCCGTTGCCTGCCGGAACCACATTATTCCACGACTCGTGAAGCACGATCTTGTGATCGGCAGTGAGATACTTCCACAAGTAATAACTGGTGTTGCCGGATTTTTCTTTGTTGTTTTGGTCAAAAGTAAAAAGCGGCCACGGGTCAGGATCGGCAGTAGACCAGCCATAAGGATCGGTGATCCCGTCTGGGATGTTGTCGTCAAAATGGCCGTCGAAATTCTTGTCCTGCACCACCATAAAATGCAGATGAGCGCCGGCCGCTCCGGCCGGACGGACGTTACCGGTAGCGCCTACTTTACCAATCACCTGTCCGGCCGCCACCTCCCGACTCTGGGCCGGATTACTTATCACCAGCCAATCCGGCTGCAGGTGATAGTAGCGTGTCTGATAGCTGTTGGCGTGATCGATATGAATAGCTTGGCCGCAGGCTTGACACTCATTATGATATGTGGCATAGCCATGGGCCGCGGCGCGGACAAAGCCGCCCATCTTAAGACCGCCGGCTGCCGCATAATCATAGCCGTCATGAGAAGTGTATGCTAAATCTTCGCTAACTTTATTTTGAAAGGTAATAATTGTCTTATTAAAACTTTCTGGTTCTTTGATACTACTACTCAACAACGGATATTCATGATCAAAATACGACGTCATGGTCAGTGCCGCCTCGCCAAAGGTCATTCCTGCCGCCTTATAATCCCACGGCAGATCAAGAAACGGTTTGGGTCCGGGCTCGGTAATGTTTTTCACCACCACATACATCCGGCCGCCGCTAACATGATTATCAAAACAGGGATTATCAAAATGAAGGGTAAAATTATTGAAGCCGTCTTTGACAAACAGATGGGTCACATTTAGAGGCGGCATTTGCTTGGGCGGCTGTTTGTAGCACTTCTCCGACGCATCAAAGGTAAATGTCCGATGATTCAGAATGTTCCATATCCTAAATCGATCGCCGACATTCATGCTGCCCGTGCCGTCGGGATTGGCGCTGATGTAGACTTCCCCTGAGGTATAAGTGAGAGCTTTTAAAAAATACCGATGGCTGTGGATATCAATATCCTGATCAAAGCCCTCAGTCACCAGATAACTCATGCTGTTTTCCGCCCGTGCCAATGAGAAAGGGACTAAAAGATAAAAAATCAATAAGCAGACAAATGTAAATAGTAAGCGTCGTATCATCGCAGTTTACAGCTTACTCAAGACGAGGTGGCAATATCAATTATTTGATATCAAAAGTATTTATTTGATACGCAAATTTGCCGATTGCAAACTTAACAAAACCAAATATCTAGGTCAAAAAATATTGGCTGATTTGTGTTTGAGCGCCACCTCCGATAATTAAGAGTTTAGGGGGAAGGGTAAATGGGAAAGTCGGAAGGGGTAAGGAAAAATACAATAATCAAAGACAAAGGAGGAAAGCGAGTTAAGCAGGCGATAATTTTTGACCCGATGATTGCTAAATGGAATAAATTAAAGGTATTTTTTTACTTCATTGATAAACTCCTGGGGAGTGAGATCGGTTTTAACCAGATGGCCTTTGACGCCTAAAAATTTACCGTGAGAAACAATCGTTTCCTGTCCTAAATTGGAAAGAATGACAATGCCTTTGTTAGCCTTGATTGCCTGTTGGTCGCCGGCTATATATTCCAGAATCTTTAATCCATCAAGTTTGGGAAGAATAATATCCAGTAGCACCAGGTCATAGCCGCCTTTTTTGATAGCCATAAGACCGGCCTCACCATCTGCGGCCGTATCCACCTGGTAGCCCTCAGCCAGCAATAACCGCTGATACAACTCGCGGATATACATCTCGTCCTCAACAATCAGAATTCTGATACTCGGATCGGCCATTTATTTATGCTCGCCGGCTTTTGGCTGTTTAATGGGTAACGTGACGGTAAAAGTGGAACCAACATTCACCTCTGATTCTACTGAAATGTCACCATGGTGTAAAGCCGCAATTTGCTTGGAAACATACAAGCCCAAACCCGTTCCTTGAATATTGCCCTGATTGGCATACGAATGTTCGATCCGGCTGAATTTTTCAAACAACCGATGCCTCTCCTCTTTGGGAATACCCGGTCCGGTGTCGCTTACCGCGATTTTGACCACCTGGTTTTCTGTTGCCAGTTTTATGCTGATCCGGCCGCCTTCCGGTGTAAACTTAAGAGCATTGCCCACAATATTCTGCAACACCTCCCTGAGTTTGTCTTTATCCCCCTCAATCAGCACCCGCTTTTGGGAAGACTCCAGTATCAGGCTGATCTTTTTTTCCTCGGCTTTAATCTTTAACTCTTCCTGTACTTGATTGATAGTGTCATAAAGATTAAAAGGTTTTATCTGCAACTCGACTTTTTTCCGCTCAATACGCGAGATGGTCAACATTTCATTGACCAAAGTAATCAGCCGTTCGGTGGACTGGTAGGAGATGTCCAGATATTTTTGCAATGTTGGATCCAATTTCACCGGAGACTTATTGAGAGCCATCCACAAATAACTTTTTATCGCGGTCATGGGCGTGCGCAGTTCATGGGAGGCCAAAGATACAAACTCGTCTTTCAACAGATCCAGTTCCTTTAGACGGATGTTGGCATGGCGAAGACGGATGGTGGCCCGCTCCACTTCTTCTTTGAGGCGGATGTTGAATTCCTTTAGCTCCTGGTAAGAAAGCGCGTTTCGCACCGCAATCCCCAGCTCAGATGAAAGAATCTTCAAAACATTAATGTCTTCTGAAGTATAGGTCTCGCCCGAGGCTTTTTCGCCAAAAATCAACCCGCCCAAAAGCTCTCTTTTTACCGCAATCGGCAATATGATATATATCCCGTGCTTGCGCAGCATATTTTTTTCCTTGGACTCCTCCATCTCATCAAAAATGAGTATTTTTTCTTGATGCTTATGAAAAACATGCTCGATCAGTCCCGGCAAATATTGGTTATTTCTGATTTCTTTTTCGTCGATCCCAAAGGTTTGAAAATGAGTAATCTTTTGGCCATGGACCAAAACCACCGCGCTTTTTTCCACCTTCATCTCCTCAAATAGTTTATGTAAAAACCGTTCGCTTAATTTCTCAAGATCAATAGTCGAAGACATCAGACGGGACATGTTTTCCAACAAATCATTGACGTTATAGGCGTCTTTGTAAAAGATGGAACTGGTTATTTTTTCAAGTAGACGTTTGAGCGGCTGAAAAGAAAAGGCAACCACAATCGTGGAAACAATGGCAATCGCCAAATTAACTGGTTGGATAATCGTGTTGGTTATAAATATGCTTATCCCAAAGAGAGTGATTGAATATGAAGCAATTATTATGAGTAAAAGAAGGGAAAAGGCCACTGAACGGGCGACAATCAACCGGATATCTAAAAACCTATGTCTTACTATTGCATAGGCTGTAGCTAACAAAAAAAGCAAAGTATAGAGAGGTCCATATGATACGAAGTTAATATTTTTAAAGAAAGCAACCGGAAGAAAGATTGTCACAATAATCAATCCTATCATTAATATAAAACCTAAAAGTAAGTAGCCTATTTGTGACTTCTCTTTACCAACTGACTTTATAAAACGCTGAATTAATAAAATAACTGAAAGAATTGCAGCTCCATTGACAACCACAGCAAAGACAATCATGCCGGGACCAACAACCGGAGCAAAAGAGGTAGACGAAGGTTCAATGCTTGTGAATACATAAGGAGAGAAAGTAAACAACATTGTAGAAGTCAAAATAATAATTAGTCCGTAGAACTCTCTTTTTGACATTCGTAGTCGATCTCTGGGAAAGGTATGCACCAGTAATAGAAACGAGCCAGCCAACGGAACAGCAAATGTAGTTGACAGTCTGACAAAAAAAAGAGTCATCTTAACGCTAGAGACATCGAGAGATAAATGTAATATGAGAGACCAAATAGCTATAGAAGAGCTTAATAGTAAAAAAATTCTATTAGTGACGCTCTTGGGGTTAGTATTAAATACAAAGAGCCCAAGCACTATACTACTTAAAACTACAATTATTAAAACGACTACTTCCATATCTATTTTTCTAAGAATGGTAAGACTATTTCATTAAACTCCTTGCTTCGTTCCATATTAGGAACATGAGCAGTATCTTTCATAATAGACAGACGAACATGCGGAAAAAATTTAATATTTTCTTGTACTTCTTTCAGATCGAATGTATCATCATACTGACCCCAGATAAGTAAAATCTTTTTGTCAGTTTTTCCTATCTTGTCTAAGGCCATAAACTTTTTTTTAATGCCTTTAAGAGAGGTCATTATGCTGATTAAGTGTAAAGGACCAAGCCATTCCTTACTACTACTACTTTCGAACACATAATCGACGAAAGTATCCGAAATACTTTTTTTCTGGTATAAAGGCTCTGTCAAAAAAAATTTTAATTTTTTTTTGGATTTACCTATAAGAACTTTCGTTAACAGTGAAGCAAAACCAGGTAAAGAAAGGAGTCTGAAGGGAAGCGGGGTTTTTCCACCTAGACCGACAGGATTGACAAGTACCACACTCTTAACCTGTGGGAGGGACGAAACTAAATGGCAGGCTATTAATCCGCCTGTCGAGTGTCCAATAACCCGAATATTTGTTAATGAATAGTAATGAATAAACTGGATAATGGAATCAATAAAAGCTTTATTAAAACTATACTTCTGAAAATCAATTTTCGTCGATAATCCTGCTCCTGGTAAATCTAACGCAAAAACAGTAAATGACTGTGCTAGAGAATCAATATTAGGTACCCATTGCCCCCAACCCATTGTTGCACCGTGAAGTAAAATAAGTGGGTTACCTTTCCCAGTTTTGATATAGTGAAGCTTAAGATTCTCATGCATAAAGAACCCGCTTTCAATTGATGAAGAGAGTTGTTGTATAAGTTTATCTTGGCTTTTCATTACATACTTAACTATAACAAAATTTAAATACACTGTAAAATTAGATATCGGATTGGTTGAATACTTCTCCAATATTCAATACATATCTTCCATTTATTCTAGATTTATCACAGATTATAGCTTTTATTATATAGCTACTTAAACCACTCGAAATTGTCACAGTACCGTTGATTTGTGGTCTTCCGATAAGTCTTTTTCCGATATCTTTTACAGACTGGCTTGCTCGTTTAGAAATGAATTTTTTCCCTACCATTTGGACAGCATAGGTATTTGCATTTATATTCTTATCTTTTAATATACGTTGGGGAAGATCGCCTAATAGATTGTTAAATAATGATAAGGAAGGAAATAAATCAAAGCGTTCAATATCGATAATAATCGTATTGCCCACATTGGAAAACATCACTACTGGTATGCATTTTTTCCTGGCAATCAAGCGTAGCTTAACTTTCATTTTGAAGTCATCTATTACCTCAAAAATCATGTCTGGTTTCGGATTTCCAAAAAAAACATTAAGATTATGATCATTAAGTCCTGCAGTAAATAAATATAGCTCGCTATATGGGTTTATTTCCCAAACGCTTTTGGCAGTACTTTCAATTTTCTTATTCTTTATATTTATAAGTGAAGAATGAACTCTATTGAGATTGGTTGTTTCAATTACATCAAACTCTGCTAACTTAAGCTTTTTACCAATCCCCTGCTTGGAGAGATTTACTGCGATCTGGCTGCCAACAGAAAGCCCAACAATACCAACTACTATTTGATACAATAACCTTTGCTCCGATTGGGTAATTAGGTACTGATTCCTGTTTGTGCGCAGTTTTTGATAGTCCTTTTCATTCACAGCATGGAGTAAGATTCCCGACCAAGGAAAGTATATCCAATCTCCTCGTTCATTTATATTCGGATTAATCCTGCACTCGATAAAGTATGCCCACTTCTGGTTATACGCTATAGTATGAAGCACGTGTGGGTAGGTTATCTGAAAAAGTTCTCTCAGCTGGTCTTTGTAGATATCTTTTTCTAACCAAATCTTATTCTTTTTTTTTAGCTCGATGACATCCTGTTCCTTATAGGAATATTCTCTCAAAATAATTGGTTTCATATCAAAAATTACTTTCTAACCCACTGCTGCTTTACTCCAGGTCGAAAAAAATGAGAATCTTCGTAAGGCCAAAACAAAATTTTTGGTTTTTGTCTACTTGGACTCTCTCTATAGTTAGATCTATACTCAGAATTTTCTCGTAATAAATAAATCATAATTATTTTCTGAATCTTTTTCTTTAACTCTTTAGTCTCATTAACCGATTCCTTTAGTTCAATGTTTACTTCTAGGTACTGAGTATGTGTCCTATCAAACTGAATTTGCATGGTGAATTTACCGGTAACAAAAGAGGCGAATTCTCTTTCCTGAAGAGATTTTCTGACAGTTTCTGGATAAATATTAGCACCATATAGTTTGACAATAAAATCACTCCGTTCATATACATAGACAAAGGGCAGGTTCCATATTCCTTTTCCTAAATCTATCCCTTGAATAATCTGATCCAAATCATGCCCATTTAAATTTAATTTCCTTTTTATTCCAGCTAAGGTATAAACTCCTCCATGATCTTTCAGGTCATAACGAACAAGGGGTAAACCACTAAATGATGAGCAAAATAAGTTTTCGTTTTCTTCTTCAAAGTAAAAGATTGCCGGATTATACTGAGCAAAGGTAGGAAAACGGAAAATACTATTAAAAACTGTCTTATAGACTTTTTGTCTACTAGCAAGAAATCGACGTATGAAAATACTTAATGGTGTTTCATGGGCCATTGTCCCCAGATCTACAGTGCCATAGTGATTGAGAGTTGACGTATAGATATTTCGTATACCGGTTTTCTGGATAATATAATCACGAAAAGATTCGGTGAAACCTTCAGCTGAAAAAATAAACCCCAGTTTATATTTACTCCAGTCAAGACCTTCACGAATTGCATCATCTATCATATCTTTAATCATTGGTGGATAACCTCCTATAATAATTTGATCAAATTTTGGTCCTAACTTTTGGACTGATTTAATGATCTCTCTTTTAAAGATTCCAGGAGTAATGATACTCAGTGGATAGCCACCTCTCTCCATCACGTAGCGAACTGCCTGGTAGGTGAAAACACCACCAATCCAGGCACCCATTGCAAAACCGTTAATATAAAGCGTAGAGTACTTTTCAATGGCAAAATTGTTGCGGAGGTATAACTCTGCTGTGTCAGCATATATTTTATCTTGTTCTTTTTTCCTGGGAAAGTAAAAAGGTTCACCCGTTGAACCAGAAGTTGTAGAAATTACCCAATTATGATCTTTTAGTTCTCCATCCCAGCAAAGAGCTTCTAAGGGATACTTTCTCAGGTAATTATTTTTATCAACTGCGGGAATGTTTTTAAAATCTTTTACCGATTTAATTTTATCAGGCTTAATCTTATTACTTTTTAAAAAATCTTTATAAGCAGGAACTCTTTGGGACATGAGCTGAAATAGCTTCATCACTTTTCTCTCCCCTTTTTTTAACCAGTAAGATTCGGGTTTTGAATATAAATCTTTCTCTATACTTTCTATGTTTTGTGATTTTTTATAAGTTGGCATAAGCAATTCTTAAATTATTTTATTCTCAACATTGATTCGCTGAGTAAATATATTGTTTGACGAAGAGTAACCTAATCCGAATAAAAACTGCGGAGAACCTGTTAAATTGATTAAACTTTTGACTTTTTTGAATGTCTTTTCCACATCAATGGCAGCTACTGTAATATATACCCTTATATTTTGTGATGTGAGCTGTAACATTACTCTCTCAGCTGTCCTACCTACTTCTAGCCATGTGGTTTGCGTCTCCTCTTGAGCACAAATGATACAAACTGCAGACATTGATAAAATACTCTTATAATTAATATACGAGATGGCTTGACTAATGTTTATATACTTTAAGAGGAGAGGGAAAAACAACGAAACTACAGTTGGCAACTTCAGTGCGTAACCAGGGATGCCTTCTTTTTTTTGGGAAAAATTATTATTTATCCATTGAGAGAGTTCCCTTCTAAAAGGTTTCAAACTGTAAAGGTACTTAATGCTTTTTTGTGTCAACTGAGCAATTTTCTTGATTTGGTCGTCGTGAGTAATAATTTGTACTTTAACTTTATTATTGGAGTAATCCTCAATAATTTTCTGGATTATTTTTTTATCTATGGCTTTTTTTGTATATATTCCACGATGAGTAGTTCGTTCCTGGATTGCTGAGAATATATCTTTATAGTTACTATTGAATGACATATTTCTCATTATGTTTTCAAATTTTACTGTTGCCACTAGAGAATCTTGACTATTTTTAGGTCGATGGTAGATTACCTTTTGATTGATGTTTAGATATTTTGCAGCAATAACTAAATTTTCAAGACAACAACCTAAACTAATGTATAAATTTTTTTCTGTCTTATCAGCTTGAGGAAGAAGTCTCTTTAAATCTTTATGCATTTCACAAATTTCATTTTTTAGTTTAAACTTCCATGGCTGACTGTTATGGGTGGAGGGTGCTAAAATTGCGTAGCGTAAGAGAAAAAGGATACGCTCTCTTTTAGTTTCTAGTATATAAAAGTCTCTCTCATTAATTTGACGTAAGTTATGAGAACAAATCATCGTAAAACCGAATATTAATATTTATCACCGACAAAACAATAAACTTCTCACTAGCTAAAGGGTGTAGTCATAAATAATCCTCATCCTGCATACTTTCCATATTGCTTTTAGTTTCGCTATAAATGACTTCTTATTGATTAAAATACTTAAGCGTTTCTTTATCTGTCGGGATATAAAATAAAATGAAAAAGCGCGGATCTAAGTTTAATATCACTTTAAATAAATATGTATTTAATCTTAAATCTGTATCAGGATTAAAAGCCTCTTTAATTGGTAAAGTTATCGGACAAGTGGGTTTTTTTGACTGCGTTACTTCCTCCCAAACTGCTAAAAAAAGTGAATTATTCGTCATTTTCTTAATCAAATCTAAAAACCACTTATCTTTTTGTCTTGACTTCTGTTCAAATATATAATGCGCTAAATCTTCACGTAAATATTCCCGTCTATTTTGAATAAATTTTTTATTTTTATTTTTATTCAAAATAAAATTAGGATCATATATGAGCTCTAATAAGTATGGGTTATATTTATGAATATCTTTTTGTTGTTTTTTATTGACTTTATATAACTTAAAAAGCACTTGATTATTTAAAATTACTCTTTCGGTAAAATCGAACACTGTTGCCGGATATGGCCATTTTTCTATCATTGGTAAAGTGAATTTTTGTATCTTTTCTATCTCTTTTCTGGTAGGTAAATAATTACCGATATAAAGTAATTGATTTTTTTCTTCTTCTTTAAGCTTCATCGCATCCATTATCCTCTCCAAAAGCTCGCGGGTGGGCTTGAATATTTTGCCCTGTTCAATGCGGGATAAACGGGAAGTCTCCTTCCAGCCCAAAGCTAAGGCCACCTCAAGCTGAGAGATATTATATTGCAGTCGGTAATCTTTCAATAACCCACCTAAAGTAGCAGACATAGCGTAATTTTATCAAGCTAAATGATTTAGCGCAATACAGAAACCTAAAATAATAATTATTTGATATCAAATAATTGACTGAAATTGTTTATAATGATATGCTTTTAAACTGCTATTAAATCACCTTGAAGCTATAAGGCTTTGAGGAATAGAATTGTTCAATTATTCGCGATTCATAGCATTGTATATATCTAATATTTATACTTCTCTTTATGAAAATAATCGAATGTTGCTCTATCTGCTGGCATGTAAAATTGAGCATTAAAACGGTGATCGATATTAAAGATTATCGTAAAAAGATATAAAGTAATTTTTGTACTGTTCTCTACATCAAATACAGCCTTTACTGGTATATCCATCGAATCTATAGAAAAATTTAACTTTATCG
>MGAR01000017.1:0-26997 GCA_001789805.1 Candidatus Roizmanbacteria bacterium RIFCSPLOWO2_01_FULL_41_22 | reverse complement strand
AACTTTATCGCTTCTTGCCAAGCTACTAGAAAAATCGGATTAGGCATCATTTTCTTTATTAAATCTAAAAACCATTTTTCTTTTCGTCGTGATCGTTGTTCAAATAAAAACTGCACCAACATATTATGAAGGAATTGTCTCCTTGATTTTTTATATTCTTTTTTTAAATCAACGTTCAGCATAAAACGTAGATCAAAAACAATTTCTATAATATTAGGATTGAGTGTATGTATATATTTTTGCTGACTAATATTGACTTTAAATAGTTTATAAAGTACCTGATTATTAATCATAGTCCTCCAACTAAAATCAAAAACTGCCACAGGATAGGGTATTTTTTCAATAATTGGTGACATTATCTTTTGTATCTTTACAATCTCTTCTCTGGTGGGCAGGTAATTACCGATATAAAGTAATTGATTTTTTTCTTCTTCCTTCAGACGCATCGCGTCCATAATCCGCTCAAGTAGTTCGCGGGTGGGTTTGAATATTTTGCCCTGTTCAATGCGGGATAAACGGGAAGTCTCCTTCCAGCCCAAAGCAAGGGCTACCTCAAGTTGAGAGATATTATATTGCAGTCGGTAATCTTTCAATAACCCGCCTAAAGTAGCAGACATAGCGTAATTTTATCAAGCTAAATGATTTAGCGCAATGTGCAAACCTATACTTGTAATTATTTGATATCAAATAGTTGATATTTCTCGTTCTATTTATTAGAATACTAAGAAGAAGAAAAATTTCAAACAGACTCTTAATTTTTAGTCCCCACAATAAAGACGTATTGCCAAGCGGGCAAAACGGTTATTTGGACAGCCTCTTTTTGCAATTGTTCCGTATGATCGAAAGTGAGAATAATCCCTTTAGCCAGATTGAACTTCAAACAGGATTGCACTAATCCTTTAATTTCTCTCTCTTTGGTTTTCGGTTCGACAAAATCAGCAGCTACCTGAATTGCACTTGTCACCTTTCCTTTTTCAATCACCACAAAATCGCACTCAAAGCCATTTTGCTGATAGGCAATTTGTTTGCCTTGCTTAAGCAGTTCAAGGGCAACTGTCGTTTCCAGTAGTCTGCCCCTATCCTGGCCTAGCTTATAGTCCAAGGCTGCTCCCAAGCCCTGATCAATCACATAGGTTTTTTTCTGCGAGCTCTCAGCCTTAACAACCGAATGAGAGTATTTAGCAATAAAACGATTTAAATAAATAGCTTCCACATAGCCTTGATACGCATACAGAGTATCTTTACTCACCTGGTATCCTTGAGATTTAAGCTCGTTATATATTTTATTCACACTAAATTCACCCGTACTGGCACCGACTACTCGCTTACAGAAATATTTAAGCGTGGAGCTTCCCGAAATCTGATAGCGTTCAATCAAATCCCGCAAAACCATCACATTGAAATATTCTTGTAATACTTTATCTTTCAATTCTTCTTCCTGTTTTAATAACTCTGGAAAACCACCTTGATGCATAAAACGATCAAAAAGATTAACGAGAATCGCTTTGTCAGTGCTACTGTATGGGTTAAGACCAGGCGATAAAACACTGGCAAATTCCCTAAACGATAGGGGATAAATTTCAAAGGTAATCGTTCTCCCCCTAAGAGCGGTCGCAATTTCTTTTGACAGTAATTTGGCGTTAGAGCCAGTAATAAATACATGTTGACTTATAGAAGCATAAATCCTACTGATAAACTTTTCCCAACCCTCCACTTCCTGAATCTCATCAAAGAAAAAATAACAATCAGATAATCTTAGTTTTGGATATAGCTCTCGATATGCTTGGAGGATTAAATCCAGCTCATCACTGGAAAGGTGGAGCCGCTCATCTTCAAAATTAAAGTATAAAATCCTCTCATTTGGCACGCCGCTAGCTTTTAGCTGATTTATTAAGTTGAAAAGATGATAAGTCTTACCACTTCTTCTCACCCCCGCTAGGGTAATGATCTTTCCACTGTCAGAGGGAATCTTGAGCGTTCTTTCCCACACCTCAGGCATCACCCTTTGTTGGCTGTCAGTAATAATAGTTTTGAGTAAGTCTTTCCCTATCATAAGGAAAGTATGCCTGATAAGTTTCCTTTTGTCAAGGAAATATTTACCCCAGTCAACATTTTTTTATCATAATCTCAATTTTTTATTAATTATTTGATATCAAATACTTGACAATATGATATCCGTCGGTTATATTTGACTCACGACTGTAACTTATTTACAGACCATTCCTATGAAACTTAGGGATATCATCAAGACTGACAATATCATCCGCCTTGCCCCTTCTGAATCTTTATCGACTGCTTTTTCCAAATTATCAAGCTCACATGATGCCGCGTTTATCTTTAAAGATGATCAGCTGCTTGGATTAGTCAACCCTTATCACTGCATCATCAAAACCTCCCATCCCTTAAACGCTAAAATTGCCGACTTTCTCTTTCATCCGCCTCACATTTATATTAATGACTCAATTGCCAAGGTGGTGGAAAAAATGAATTACACCAGGTTGCATTATTTACCGGTTTTTAATGAAAAAAATGATTTTGCGGGCATTATTTCCGCCCGCCGCCTGCTTAAGACATTTGCCTATCTGCCGATTTTTCATCACTCGCTTGGCGAGGTGATCAAGGCTAAAAGTCGGGTCCTAGTGACGATTGCTGAAGATGAGACTCTGGCCATTGCTCTGGCTTTGCTGAGGTTGGAAAAGGTTTCCAAACTGGTAGTGGTCAATCGCCATAATCGTTTGTGCGGACTCCTAAGCCAGTATGATCTTGTTTCATTTTTAATCGCCCCTGAGGCCAAAGAAATTATAAAAGAAAGGAAAAAGCGTCTGGCCAATATCTACAATTATCGTGTCAAAAAAATTGCCCGAAAATTTGTTCTGACCCTAACTGAAAAAAACACTCTGTCGCAAGCACTTCAGCTCATTCTTATAAAAAGAATCGGCAGCGTAGTCGTTTTGAATGAAAAAAAATATCCGGTTGGGATTATTACATCGCGCGATTGTTTGCAGCTTCTTCGCCGACACGAGCCGGAAAAAATCATCTATCTGCAGTGGAAGTTTGCCTCTTAAGAAGAATCTTTACGCATATGCTCCACGATCATGTCGCGGATCAGTTTGGATTTGGTCACGTCTTCTTTTTTGCTGGTTTCTTCCAGATAATCTAAAAGTTTCGGACTTAAAAAAAAATTAAACCGTTTATCACGTCTCTCGCGGGCAGAACTCAGAGCTTCTTTTAACACTCGCTTGAGATTCTTTTCATCGTAGCTTTTTAGGATCAATTTTTCGCTTTGCACGCCTGTCAGTAGGACCGGAGGCACATTGTGAAGATATAAAACAATGGTTGGTTTGGACAAACCCAGCGCTTTTTCAATCAAAAAACCCAGTCCTAAACCAGCGGTTGTCGCCTCAAAAATACAGATATCAGCGTTTTGAATTGCATGGGTTTTTCTTTCATAAAGTGCGATATTGGTCTTGACATCTCCCTTATTTAGCGATTGGTAAAGCTCTTTCTGTCCCGTGGCAACAACGTCATTATCGACATGCTGATAGCCTTCATGCGCCAGTTCTTCATAGATTTTTTGATAAAGGTTGATATACTCGTCATTTTCTTTAAATGTGGCCTGGAAGAATACTTTCATGGTTTATAGTATAGCAAATCATTTATAAATAAATACTGCTGGCTACTGATTTCTTTCAAAATAAGCAGTTAAAATTTCTTTGGCAATGGGGGCGGCCACGTCTGAACCCTGACCTCCCTCTTCAATTAACACGATAAGTACTATCTCCGGCTTGTCAAAAGGCGCAAACACCGTAAACCAGGCATGGGCTTTAGAATTCTTGCCATGCGACTCGGCGGTACCGGTTTTACAGCCAACTGTTATAGGACGGTCGTTAATAAGCGATGCCGAGGGCGATGCCGGGTACAAGTCTGTACCCGGCGATGCTGTCTGATCAACGAAGGGCGCGACTGGGATTGCAACATCTCGCACCTTAAATTCAAAAAACGGCCAGCCAGTGCCGCCTGGGGCACAGGCTTTTTCCATACCCTCCCTGACTAAGCTGACGGTTGAGGCGGACAAAGGTAATTTTTTGCACTTTTTGTTGACCTCGCCGGTTTGCTGTTTTAAAAGTTGTGGTTGACACAAGTAGCCGTCATTGGCAAACACACTGGTGGCCATTGCCATCTGCAAAGGCGTCACTGTCACAAAACCCTGACCAATGGATAAATTATATGTATCGCCCAGATACCATTGCTCATGCAAAACGTCTTCCTTCCAAAACGGCGACGGGATCAGTCCATCTGCCTCTTCAATACCGATATTGGTGTCCCGCTGAAAGCCGAATGTTTCTGCCCATTTTTTGATCTTTTCCGGCCCCATCTTAGCGCCTACCTGATAAAAAAAGACATCGTTTGACCGCTGGATTCCTTTGATAATATTCACCAACCCGTCAGTTTTCCCATACTGAAGATAATACCAGTTATGGAAAATCGCGCTACCGGCTTTGATAAAACCATTGTCCTCAAACTCAGTCTCTGGGGTAATTGTCTTATCCTCCAAGCTTCCGGCAGCTAACACGAGCTTAAAGGTGGAGCCCGGCGGATAAGTCCCTTCTGTTGCTCGATTAAATAAGGGTTTGTCTGAGTTATTGATATATCGCTTTGCCTGCACGCTATCACCATCTTCAAAAACCTGTGGATTATAAGCTGGAGATGAAACAAGAATCAGTACCTCGCCGGTTTTTGGTTTGATTCCAATCACCACTGCTTTTTGGTTTTCAATAAGATTATAGGCTTTTTGCTGAAGTTGGCTGTCAAGAGCAAGCTGTAACGTCTCACCGGGTTGAGGATCAACCACGCTCAAAGTGCGCATATATTTCCCAAGCGCATTGACTTCTACCAGCTTTTTACCGTCGGTACCGCGAAGCTGACACTCGAACAATTTTTCCACACCTTTTTTACCAACCTTGTCGCCCAGTGCCAGTTTGTTTAAGCAAGAGTCTGCCTGAAGATCAGCAGGGTCGGCCACCTGACGATAGCCAATCACATGGCTGGTGGCTTCCGGCATCCCGTAAACTCGCTTGGAGACAATCCTTTTCCCGTCATCGTGCACATCAGCCGGCAGATTCTCGGTAAGAACAATCCCTTTGCGGTCAATGAGTTTCCCCCTTTGCGGCTCAATAATGATCTCTCTGATACGATTTTGGTCGGCTAAAACCCGATAATAAGCACCCTTGACAATGGTCAGTTGAAACAAACGGCCCAGTAACACAAAAAGAAAAACCAGAACAACAATAAAAAAGACTAAAAAAGGCAGGAATGATTTCCGGCGCCCTTTGATTCGAAAATCAATATTTCCGGCAACGCCTTTTTCAATAAACGAAATTTTGTTCATCTGTCATTCTATCAAATTCCGCTCGTCCTCAGAAGCCACCACTCGAAAACCCACATGCGACTGGCCGGCAAAAAACAAGCCCTCACCAACGCCGGCTGAAAGCAAAAAGTGCTTCTCTCCACCGGTCAGATAAAAAGTTTGGGTGATTTTGTCAACAGCGGCTGTTGACTGTTTGAGGATGACCTGCAGGCTGGAGTTGGTGATAATCGCCCGGCCTTCGTCAGTTGACAAAAAGTCTTCCACATCCTGAGTGATGGTAGTTAATCCCAACTTATACTTCCTGGCCCGCTTGGCAAAGTTATAAAGATAAGCCCCTGAATCTTTATTTTTAATCAAATACCAGGCCTCATCAACCACCAAAATTCTTTTTTTATGCTCGCCACGCCTCACCATGTTCCAGATATAATCAAGCACAATATACATTGCCACCGGCCGCAGATTTTCCTCAAGATCACGGATCCCAAACACGGTAAATGGATTTTTAATGTCAAAGTTGGACTGGCTGTTGAAAATACCGGCAGCCGAACCCTGCACGTATTTTTCCAACCGATCAGAGAGTTCGCGGCTTTCCGGAGTTTCCATACCAACCAAGACCTTATACAGATCCTCAAGAAGCGGTGGTTCTTTTTTGAAACTGGTTTTGTCTTGAGTCACCCCTTTTTCCCGATAAGTCAAAACCAGCGCCCGGTCCAAAAGTGCATCCTGTGATGGCGTAACATCGCCCATCATCACCCGCATCAACGAATGAAGATCAAGAATTTTATTTGACAGCTCATCAACGTCGGGATTTTCGGCATTTAACTCAAACGGATTAAGTTTGAAATCCGATTTGGCGGAAAATTCCACAAACTCACCATTCATGCCTTCTGTCAGCTTTTTATACTCATTTTCCGGATCTAGAATAACAACGTCAATTCCCATCATCAACAGCCGGTAGGCTTCCAGTTTCACCAAAAAGCTTTTACCGCCGCCTGATTTGCCCAAGATCACCGAGTTGGCATTTTCCAGAGTAAACCGATCAAAGATGATCAGGCTTCCGTCATGTTGATTCATCCCGTACATAATGCCTTCGTTTTTGGTTAAAGAAGCAGTGGAAAAAGGAAAGGTAGTGGCCAGTGAGGTGGTGTCCATGTTTCGCCAGATGGCCAGGCGGTCGTAAAAAAGCGGCAGTGTGGATTTGAATCCTTCTTCCTGCTCAAGTGTCGCCTGTTTAGCAATAATGAGAAGAGACGAAAGCGTTGAGTCGATTTCTTTAGTTAGATTATCCAGTTCCTCCAAAGTCTCAGCCGGAATGGTAATGTATAGACCAAACTGAAAAAATCTCTCGGCCCCTTTAGCCAGCTCCGCCTGCAGGGCAAGCGCATCATCAAGCTGCACCTGTACTGTCGGATCCACCGCTTTTCCGGCTTTAATATCGCCTTCAATTGTCGCTTCCATCTCGGCAATCTTTCTTTTTAACTCGTCCAAAACCTCCCTTGACTGAGTCGGATAAATAAACATCGAGATATACAACGGGTGATCAAAAGTAATAAGAGAATATAGCCAGTTAGGAGAAACATATCTGGGATACCCCACCACAAACAGCGTCCGATAAAATTTTTGGTCAACTTTTATATTGTTAAAATCCACCTCAATAAAAGAGGGGGCCAGCATATCTTTGATGCTAAGCGAGCCTTTGGCCAGCATTTCCGCAACATTATGCGCCTTGGAACTGGCCGCTGGGGCTGACTTTTGGGTTTTCTCTTGTTGTTTTTTCTTGCCTAATCCAAACATATTAAAAAATTCAAATGACAAAAGGCATAATTTACAAATTTTCAATTATCAATTTTCATTCAAACTCCAAACTTCAATTGTCCAATTGAAATATTGGAACATTGATCATTGATTGATAATTGGTAATTGAAAATTGATAATTAACTTTCTGTTTCCCCTGAATATTAACTTCAGATTCAGCCGCTGGTGAGAACCACATCGGTATAAGTCTCAACCGGCGCCAGTTGACGGCCGGTTGGCGCTGGATTATATAGTTCGTAAAACAACTCCATTAAACTCTGCTTCTCCATTACATTGGGCTTTAAGCCCACCCGCGCCAAAAGCCGAAGCAGATGGTCTCTTTTTGGGTAAAGTGAAGTTTTAGCTCGGCTAATGACATATTCTCGGCTTAACCGCCTGGCATTCATGCCCGAAACCCCCATCTCCAGGGGATTAAAAGGAATGACGAAAAAAAACCTTTTTTCCAAAACCGTATTTTTTTTCACGATATTTTTGATAAATTCCTGGTAACTGGTCATGCGTTTTTTGATTGTCTCGTCGCGCAAAATGTTAATTTTGCCGTTTAAAAATTCAAGATATGAGGAGATATTCATCTTTTTGGACAAAACCAGTATTTGAACCGGAAAGGAAAGTGAGTTTAACAAACTGCCATAGGCATAGATCATCGACTCTTGCTCTTCAGTGGAAAGCAGCCAAAAATTCACGGCCCCCACCTCAATGACAATATTGGCCGAAAAATCTTTCAGCAACACAATGTCGTCTTTAACGTCTTCTATCTCAATAAAAGCTTGTGTGGTGGCCTTTACCGGAGATGTCGGTTTTTTCATAAGATCTCTTTTGAGTAAAAGTTCATCAGTACCGGATGATCACTATCTAACTCTATTTTCATTGTATCAAAAAAGTAACCTTCGTTTGGATCCCTGATTTCCACCACGTAATCACCAGTAGGTAATGGACTGTAGCTGGCAAATATACCGTGCGGGTTGGTTTTTAGTAAACGTAATACATTATTGCTCTGGTCTTTAACATACACGAGAACCCCGGGTAAAGGAATCTGCTTGTTGTTTTTGATGACACCGGTAAAATAAGGCTGGCGAAGTGAAGCCTGCATTTGCAAAAGATCGTCCTGATTACTTTTTTTAGTCGGCGGAATGTAATAGCTGTTGGGAATTTTGGTGGCACCCGCCGCTTTTCCGTTGATTTTTGGTAACGTGCCCGGGTTTCTTAAGATATTTTGGATATGGGCTTTTTTGTTAATTTTCGCCTTATCTGGTGGATTTTTTTGGGCCAGATAGGCGGAGAGTTTTGCCTGCGAGTCAATGTGGGCCATCACTATGTGCGGGTCACTGTCAAAATATATTTTTTTGAGATATAGAGCCGGCTCATCCTGCTTGTGGTAGGTAAACTGGGTAGGAGATCGCAGCCGTCTAATAAGATTTTTAAGAAACACGTCCATCGGCCGATCCTGAATTTGGATAAAAGCAAACGCCGCTCCCACGGCAAAGACAACCACCCCAAGTAAAACATTAAGAAATGGTATAGGAATAACTTTATAAACAATAAAACCCAAAGGCGCAAACACCGCCATATACAAAAACTGCTTCAGCGTCATAAAACCGATGAGCTTAAACTCAAACGTGGTAATTTGCCGAGGCACCGGATGCTGCTCCATTTTCTCAGTATAGCGTATATATAAAAAGAGTTGTAGGTTTTAGGTTATAAGTTGTAAGTTAATTATGAATGGAGGATCTGTGTTTTGAGTTACAAGTTACATGTTACACGCTTTGATTGAGCGCTTTTTTCACTAGTGCATCAGCTTCTTGATTTTTTTCGCGAATAACATGAGTATAAATAACAGGAACGCCCATCTTCTCCTGCAGTATTTTTATCTGATGAAACAAATTTTTGAGGTTGTGATTCTTTACTTTAAACAGGCCGTTTAACTGATTAACCATCAGAAGTGAATCAGCAAACGCTTCAATTTTATCAACTTGGGGGTATTGCGGCAGGATGCAATCTTTGACGTAAGTGAGGGCAGTAATTAATGCTGTGTATTCTGCTACATTATTGGAGGCAACACCAATGGCCCGACTTTCCTCCTGAATTTTTTTGCCGTTGGCAGAAACTACATAACCTATCGCTGCCTGTCCAGGATTGTTAAGCGACCCGCCGTCTGAATAAATGGTGACTACCATGTGACTATTATAACTCACCCAGCTTTTCTTTTCTCTCGGCCTCTTGCTTTACCAAATTAAGGAAGCGTTCGGTTGAAGACAGACGACGATGGCCAACGATCTTGGCAATATATTCAAGCGAGGCGCCGTTGGTGAGTTGATGGGCAATAAAAGTGTTTCGCAAGTCATTGACCGTGGCATTTTCAATCCCCACTTCCTGAAAACAGCGATCAATAATCTGACGGATGTTGCGGATCAAAAGCGGATTGCCGGTGCGGGTAATAAAAATGTGGTTGTCTTTTGAGTTCTCGCCCCGCGTTTTCAGATAATCATCCAATGATTTTTTAGCGGCTTTGTTTAGCGGCACTTCCCGCTCGATATTTTTGCCGTAAGGATTGATGTGAAGAGTTTCGTCTTTGATATCAGGCAAGATGAGTGTCGCCAGTTCGCCGATCTTGATTCCAGTCTGAAGAAGCACCTCTACTAAGGCATATGTCCTAATGTCTTCCTTGGCAATATCGCGCAAAGCCCGGTATTCCAGTTTGCTTAAGATGCGCGGAGGTGTTGAGGTGTATTTAGGGTGGGAAATGTCAAAGGTGGGATTATGTTCGATGATTGTCTCATTTTTTAAATAACGGAAAAAAGTCCGGATGGAATTGAGCTTACGGGAAGCGGATTTCTTGGTATAGTTGTCTTTGATAAGTTTGGCTATAAAACCCTCCACATCTTCTTTTTTGACATCGCGGATATCAGTCTTTTCCTGGGTGGTCAGGTAGCCTATAAATTGCTCAATATCCTTCTTATAGGCAACTATTGTGAACTTAGATTTCTCTTGATGTTGTAAATAGCTGACAAATTTTTCCAGTAGCTTTGGGAGGATGTAAGAGTCCATATTGACCTATAATATATCACACTTACCTGCCGAATACAAGCAAAAATTGTAACTTTTACTATAACACATCAATTTAGTATTGTACACGGTTCTTTAAAAAATGCAATCAAAAAAAACATCTTTTTGTATAAAATAGTGTCTAGGGCTCTCATATAATCTAAATATTCGTTTTTTACTTTTCATTAAGCTATAACAATCTGGATAATACCAGTTATTTTATATATCTTTTAAAGAATACTATACGGCTGGGTTTTCTACATACCTATGCTATAAATTATAGGGTTTAAGTGGAGCTGACATTTTGAACAAATACTTATGATTAGTGTGTTTTTTTGACTTGTATTTTGACAATACGATGAAGTAAAATGAAACTTCAATTAATATTTATTTTCATCTTAAATATGCCCGCCACTCATGTTTCCCAATCCGACTTTCCAAAACAAGTTATCCAACAACAAGGACCGGTGCTGGTGGACTTTTTTGCCGAGTGGTGCGGGCCTTGCAAACTGACTTCACCGATTATCGATGAGTTGGCAAGCGAGATGCCAGAGATTAAATTTGTCAAAGTGGACGTTGACGCCAACCAGGACTTGGCCAGCCAGTATTCGGTCTTTTCCATCCCCACATTCCTCATTTTTAAAGAGGGCAAAGTGGTCAGCCAGTTTGTCGGGGCGCAAAGCAAAGAAGGCTTTAGAAGTGAGATTAATAAAGTCTTAAGCGGTTGATCTTCCTTTTTTAGATAATTATCTTTTCAAAACCCGTACCACCCTGCCATGAATCTGCTTTAACTTGAGATGGGCTTGACTTAGCAAATAAACCGCCAACTCCGATAGCCAGCGCCAGGATGAGGTGAGCGGCTCTTGCAGACCTTGGACAATTCTTTCGTCGGCAATAGGTAGCGCCACTTTAAAAGCCGAAGAAAACTGATCTGAACCGATAGGCTGCAAACCAGCCTTTATTAACTCCGGATCCAGCTCAACCTGTTTTTCGTCGGGTTGCACTTCCACATAAGGCGCCACTTCTTTGGCCACTTTTTCCGTATCTGATACTGTTTCTTGCAAAATCAAAGGTTCTTTTTTGGCGGAAACCGGCTCTGCTTCCTTAGTCGGCCCGATTGTTATAGCGCTTGTCGCCTGATATTTTTTTATCAACTCGTCAATTGGAGTAAAATTATCAGCCATAATTTTATTATAATAAGATTTAGTTGCGACTGAAATGGGATTTTGCTAGCTGCGCATCAATTATTGCCTCCCAACAAGTTGTTTTTAGGTGACAATGTGGACATTGCAAAACGCCGGCTTCTTTTATCTGACCGATATTACAGGGGAAACTTTTTCCGCAAGGACAGGTGATGGAAACAGTCGAGTTTTCTTCGATCTTATTTTTTAACCCACTGCCCGATAACAAACGCACAGCTGTTGAATAGGAAGAAAGGACCGCCTCAAGGGGCGAACTGACGAAAAGCTGACTAATGGCTTGTGGAAACAGTGTTGATCTTTCAACCTGCGAGCTGGCGGAGCAACCGTAAAGCATGATCTTGTCCAGATGATACTTTTGCATATAAGCGGCAATCTGAGCAAGATACAACTGCAAAATCTCCTCCGACCGGATTACCCGATTTTCTCCAATTCCCGGCCATTCCCGCTGTGTTAAGCTATCATTTTTGTTTACTCCCAATTGCTGCCAGATAGTCATAAACATCTCCTCAAACGAATGAGTTTGTTTTTGAGGAGAATCTCGGCGGGAAACGTAGGCTGTTTGTTCAAGCGGAATCTGTTGATTACGTAAAAAATTTCGCGCTGCCCGGAAAAATTCGTAACCGGTCAAACCCGACTTTAATGGGTGCTGCAGATAATAATCTTTGGCTTCTTGAGGAGACTGATAAATCCTCGCCGGTTGACCGCTGATTGCTTGTAAATAATTGAGAAATGCCACAATCGGAAACCTATTCTCGGCGATTTTTAGATCAATATGCGCCGAACAGTCTTGACTGTTTTTAAAGCCAAGATAAAGTCGGCCAGAATCATACTGGATTTTATCAAAAGGTGGCTCAAAACCAGCTCTGCCGGCAGGTGAGTACCAGAGAAAAACTTCATCCGCAGATACACCATTATTAATCAATGTTTCAAAAGCAGTAAATCCGGCCAATGTCCTGCCCTCGCGCTCTCGAGAGTCGATCTGGTTACGGATCTCAAATAACGGATGTGGATTATCCTGCGAATATAACCGTCCGTTGAAGTGGTAATAGGTATGAGCCATAGAAACCGGCTCATCGTGCAAAAACTCTCTTTGGTAAGCGGCCAGGTTGGCCAACACTTCTTGCCGCGCTGTTTCTTGACGCACTGTGCGTCTGACTTCACCATATCGAAGCGCCTCCGCGCGCGCTGAAACTCCCAGTTGTGTAAAATCACTAACATCCGCCATATCTCTCCCTGCTTCGGGGTATTAAACTTAGCTAGTCGGTCTTCGGACTTATGTTGGGGTCTATACCCTAACAATTACCGCTGCGGCACAGTCCAGGATTGACACCTGGTTCCCATTACCCCGCCTATGGCGGGGACAGTCTTCCCCTCCGTTTTCTGACGAAGAGTGACTGAAACTAGCTGAAATAATAATCAATTAAAATTCGTGTTTTTCTAGTGTTTTAAGAAACGATCATCCACTTCCGGTAGAAAAGATACTGTGTTTCTTCCTAAAAATCAATAATAAAATAACCAGCAATTAGTAATACTACGTTTTAATTAGTATTACTCTTGACAGATAAGTATTACTTGTGATATTATTGAATAGATATGATCTATACAAACAGACTAACCCAAAAAGGACAGGTAACCATACCGCAGGAAATCCGGAATTTCTTAGGTATTAAACCCCGCCAGTTCGTGACTTTTATTAAATATAAAAATCAAGTAATCATCACGCCTAAAAAAAATATTTCCTCTCTCATGGGCTCCCTTAAGACAAGAAAAAAATATTCAGATGAAAAAGCCGATAAGAGCATTATGGAATATATCAAAAAAGAGTATGCGAAAGAAATCTCTTCTAGACGCTAATACAATTGTTCGTTTTTTTACCGGTAACCCACTGGAACAAGCTAAAAAAGTGAGGCATCTGTTTACTTCTTCACCACCAGAAAGTCTGTTTATTGCTGATACTGTTATATTAGAAGTAATCTACGTACTAAGTTCATTTTATCGTTTCCAGAAAACCGATATTATCCAAAAGTTTAGTGAGCTTTTGGAAGACGAGGTCTTTGTTTATAATAAAAAATTAATCAAGAGTACATGGGAGTTTTTTAAAAATAACTCTATTTCTTTTGTCGATGCCTATCTTTGCGCTCTCACTGAAACAGAAGAACCGACGACTCTTTACTCCTTTGATAAACGACTACAGAAGATACTTCCTCAGAAGGTAAAAGAGCCTTAGAAAATTTTTAATCAGGTAATCTTTTCGCCCCGATTAAAGGTCCGGGCTAAAACAAACAGATAATCGGACAGACGGTTAAGGTACTGCAGAATCGTCGCACTGCCTGCTAATTTTTCTTGACTGTTTTTTAGAAAATGGACTACCTGCCGCTCCGCCCTTCTCACTGCCACCCGCGCCAGATGAAGCCGAACAGACGCCTCGCTTCCCTGCGGCAGAATAAAACGGGTTAGTTTCGGAAGAGCTTTTTCCATGCAATCGATTTCTTTTTCCAAAAATGAAACGCGCGCCATTAATTCCTTATCTTGCAGTTTTACTCCGGCCAAATAACCCATAAGTTGATACAAATCGTGTTGTATGTCAGATAGCCGCTTACGAGTTGTCTTATCAACCTCTGCCCCAAGCGCAAAGCCAAGGAAGCTTGAGGCCTCGTCAACCGCGCCAATCGCCTCAATCTGGATAGCGGATTTCGGCACTCGCTTGCCGCCAAAAATGGAAGTCATACCTTTATCGCCAGTTTTTGTGTAAATTGACATGTAACTTACTACAAGCTTAACATTCCGAGTAGCCGCAGCCGTAACACTTGGCGCAGCCTTCTTCCCGGGCCAGCATCGCCTCGCCGCAGCTGGGGCAGATATCAAAATGCTTGGGTTTTGCCAATGAGACCGCTTCTACCTCGTCAATCTCCGGAGCAGTCACCAGTGGTTGCTGTTCGGTCTGACTCATCAAAGTCGCAGCGTGACTTTTGCCGTTACCGTTTGACTTAGCCTGATGGCTTTTAGCCAGATGCTCAAAATGCATGGTTAAAACTTTAGCCACGGCATCAGGCAGACTGCGGATGCGGTCTTTGCCAAAGCCCAGACTGCGCCCACCACCAATACCGCTTAGCTCCTCAATCACTTTTTGTACCCGCTCATGCGGTGGTAAGTGGGAAGCAAAACGCAGACAAAGAGAGATGGTGCGTCCCAAGCCTTCGGCCAGTGCAAAAATGTCGGTGCCGGCTTTACCCACATTGATAAACACCTCAAGCGGCTCATCATCGCCATTGGTGTTGATAGTAATATAAGCGCGTCCAACCGGCGTCTCGATTTTATAGGTTGACCCGTGCACTACCATTGGCCGTGGCTTGACAGGTTGGTGTTGATGAACCGGTTCTTCTTTCTTGCCCTCCATAGCCTTGGCGTCGGAGGGGCGGGTGAGCACGCCTTCGCGCGAACCTTCCCGCATATAGGCAATGCCTTTGAGGCCATGATCATAAGCCATAGTGTAAAGCTTTTTTACATCCTCCACTGTATGGGTGCGCGGCGCATTGACGGTTTTGGAAATTGAGGCGTCAACATGCTTTTGAATTACTGCCTGGACCATCACGTGATCAACCGGTGACAGATCGTTAGCCGACACAAACCAATTTGGCCTTTTGATTTGCCCCGTCTTCATCTGTTTTTCATGACTCTTATACCACTCTTCATATATGTGATGACGGATGACGTGCTCGCCCAAGCGGTCACGGCGAATAAACTCAAACTCATATACCGGTTCAATCCCCGAGGTGGTGTTGGCCATTAGCGACGTGGAGCCGGTTGGCGCCTGCATCAGGAGCACCGAGTTACGGATGCCATTTTTTTTGATAGCGTTTTGGATACTTTTTGGCAACTGTTTCACAAACAGGCTTTTGCCAAATTTTTGGGAGTCAAATTTTTTAAAAGAACCCTTTTCCTTGGCAATGCGAACGGACTCTTGATAAGCCCCATTGCAAATTAGGGCATAAATCTTGTCGATAATTTTCAACGACTGACGCGAACCATAACGGATGTGCATTTTAATAAGCGCATCCCCAAGCCCCATGGTACCAAGACCAATCCGCCGCTCTCCTTCTAGCTGCGTCTTTCTAATGCCTGGAAAAACATAAGGATCCATATCCACCACATTATCCTGAAATCGGACAGCAATGGCAACCACTTTTTTCAAGGCAACAAAATCAAAAGTACCGGCTTTTTCAATATCGTCTGATTTGACAAAAGCCGAAAGGTTAATCGAACCCAAGTTACAGACACCCCACCCCGGTAATCCTTCTTCACCGCAAGGATTTACGCAGATTATTTTATTCCAGTAATAATTGTTATACAACTTGTTATAGCGTTCCAAAAATACCACACCCGGTTCAGCCGAACGCCAAGCAGCTTGGGCAATCAACTCCCAGATTTTTTGCGCCTTGACCACTTTATAAACAATCACCTTTTTGCCCCGAGCTTTCCAGTCGTCAATATCACCCCGCCACAAAGCGTCGTACTGAGGATCATTTTTATCGGGAAAAACCAGCGGCCAGTCGGCATCCTTTTTAACCGCTTCCATAAATCGATCAGAAACGCAGACTGAGAGATTGGCGCCGTTTATACGGGTCAGATCCTGTTTAACTGTAATAAACTCTTCAATGTCCGGATGCCAGTCCCACAGCATAAGCATTAAGGCTCCACGACGGGTTCCTCCTTGTTGAATAATGTCTTTTGTAGCCAGCGAAAAAATCTCGGCCCAGTTGCAGGGACCAGAGGAAAAACCATTAACTTTCTCCACCCTTGCCCCTTTGGGCCGAAGGGAAGAAACATTAATTCCCACACCGCCACCGCGGGCCATAATCTCAATCATCTGTCCCAAAGACTCCAGGATGCCGTGGCGCGAATCCTGGGGAGAAGGAATCACAAAACAGTTATAATAAGTGACCGCGTATCCAGTACCGGCCCCGGCCAGAATCCGGCCGCCCGGGACATATTTAAAATCATCCATGGCTTCATAAAAGGCCTTTTCCCATTTCCGGCTGACGGTCTTTGCTTCAACACTGGCTACAGCCTTGGCAATGCGCCGCCACATCTCTTCCGGAGTTTTTTCAATTGGAGAGCCCTTTTTATTTTTAAGCGAATAACGATCCAAAAATACTTTTTCTGATATGCCAACCAGTTTCATAGATTTATTTAAAATTCCAAAATTACTAACGAATATCCTATACCTAACCTGTACCTCACGCTCTGACCTTCTCAAAAGCTCAAACAGCATTTTTATGTCTTTTTCCTGCTCTTTTTTCAGAATCCCAGATTTGTACTGATGCTGAGATTCTGAAAACAAAACAGAAAAAAATTAGCTGATTTTTTTTAGCTCTTTTTCAAACTCCTCTACGTCAACAAATCTCTTAAACACCGAGGCAAAGCGGATATAGGCCACTTTGTCATATTTTTTCAACTCCTGCGCCACCATCTCTCCCAAATCCTGACTGGCGATCTCGGTCCTTCCTTGCTCAGGCAACTTATTTTCCACCGTACCTAAGATGTTCTCAACTTGTCCCGCGGTAACGGTGGTTTTGCCAACCGCCTTGATGATGCCGCGGCGAAGCTTCTGGCGATCAAAGCGCTCCCTTCTTCCATCGCGCTTGATGACAAGAAGCGGCAGCTCTTCTACCCGCTCGTAGGTAGTGAAGCGCTTACCGCACTTAATGCATGATCGGCGCCTGCGGACTGCTGTTCCATCTTCTGTTACCCTGGTTTCGATTACTTCGGTGTTTTCGTGCTTGCAAAAAAGGCAAAACATAGGTTGAGTCTGTTTTTAATTTATACCACTATTGGTGGTATTGCAAGATATAAAAAATATATCAAATTATATCATTATTTTTCCTTTCTTTCAATAATTTAGACCTATAAAAGTCTAGTGCTCTTCGCTTACATTTATTGAACGAAAACAGCCTGTTTTTGATCACGCTGAATTCAGGGACGATAGCGGAATTTTTGGGACATCTGAAAAATAACGTCAGCAAATTTTCAAAATAGTAATTGCTGTCTCCTGTTTTGTAAGAAATGAAGAGGTGTATCAGATACACATCGGGTAAATTTTTTCCGTGATAGCTATCATTTAGCGCTTAAAATAAACCTAAAGCTTTATACCGACGGTATGGGTAAGCTCGTTTTCTGAATAAAACTTTATCTTGTCCCAAAGCCAAAAAAAAAGTATATAACAGTAACACAGATGGTATACCGCTTTCAGACGAAAATGAAAAAAACATCTTTCACCGGTATAACCCTCCGTACATTCACTTTGCTTTGCAAATTGAACTACGTTGGGTATATAATCATCTTTATGGAACGTTTTATCTTAGACACCAATCTGTTTTTTAATATGGAGTCGGGATTGCAGCTTGGCCAAAAAACCGAAGAGGTGATTGTTTCGTTGACTCATCTTATGCAAAGCCTCAAATCCCAAAAAAAAGCCGAATTTCTGATGCCGCCGCGAGTGGTGGAGGAGATGCTGGGCTTTTTTGAAGATAGGGAGCAGCCTTTTTTAAAAACATTTCTTAGTCAAATTACTATCAAATCTCCGGCAATTGACGCTCTGCAGATTCCGGCTGCTGTTTTTCAGACTTTTGTTGAAGAAAACCGCACCCGTAGCTATCGCGGCTTAAACATCGCTGAAGAAGAGATTGTTAAAGCCGGTCGGCTTTTACTTGGTAAGTCCGACCTTGGTAAAAAGGAATTTGAGATGACAGTTGGCCCAATTATCAAAAACTTCAGGGAGCGTTATCGCACGGCCACCCGTTTTGGTTTTATTGACAGTCTGGCCGATCTTGATCTCCTGCTTTTGGTAAAAGAAACCAATGGCTATCTGGTCTCAACTGACGAAGGAGTCATCCGTTGGGGGCGGATAATTGGTTTAAAAGAGATGGCGGCGGCTGTGTTTGCTCAGAAGCTTGCGAACTTGCAGGCGAAGGTGGGGTGACGGATTGCGACTCGCTTTTTTTTACCGGTTCCTCTTCATCGTCGGGAATAAGCCGAGACAGCCACTCAACTGCTTTATCGGTAAATGATCTTTGCGGCTCCTCTTGATAAACCAGATGCTCGCTTAAAAAGTGGGTGACGTTTTTCTTGACGTTTCCGTCAGGTATTACCAAATAAGAATGTATGTAATAAGGGGCGTGCGTCACCACCACCACAATCTCATAATTAAACCTTCGGATATAGAAAAAATGCGACAGCACATCCCAGCGCATCATGATGCCGGCCGTTTCTATGCCAAACTTGGTGACTTTATTATTTACCTCAGGCGGCGGGGTGATGGTGAGAGTATAAAACAAAAACAGCACCGACCAGATAGGAACTAGAAGAATCCTATCTCCGAAAAAAAAGACAATCAGTGAAGAAAGTAGAGCCACTGCCAGAAAAAACCGGAGGACGTTTTTCCCTCTTTTTTTATAGGCTCGCAAAGGCGCTTTCCAGGAAAATATCACCTGCGGATTGTTTTCTTCTGGTTTAGTCTGATTGTCTGCCACGGCTTCCATACTCTCATTGTTCTTTATTTTACCAAAAAAGTCAAGGTTAGCTAAAAAAGGGGGGGAATATTACTTCGGAAAAACTCACTGCTTCTTTCTACGGCCGCGGTCCAGCCATCGGGCATCAGGTTGTGGTCGGCGTTGGTATATGTAAAATACTCCACCTCTTTATTTTTACTTTTTAAGTCCAAACTCAGTTGTTTTGACCAAGCAGCCGGTACCGCCCCGTCAGACAAACCCTGATGCAGCTGGATTGGCGCTTTGATCCAGTCTAGATAATTGGTAAGCGAATAACTTTCCACATCATAATTTTTTTCAAACTCCCCGACCAGTCGGCGCAAAGCGCGACCATGATCATCAGCCTCATCAGTGTAATATAAAATAGAATAAGGAAAAGGTTTGGAAACCGGTGCCCATAAAACAGTCGGATAATCCTGCCCGCTTATCTCTAGCACCGATAGGGCAATCTGTCCGCCGTTACTGTGACCCCAGATGCCAACGCGTGACGGATCGGGAATAACCGGTGGACTGACTTTCCCAACCACAGTTGGTAAATTTTTCAACGACGATAATAGTGTCAACGCGCTGGTGTAGGTCTGAAACCGCTCCTCAAGCGGATAACTTGAGGGTGCATCAGACTGGCCATAGCCCAAAAAATCCGGCGCCAGAGTAATAAAACCCGCCCGGGCAAATACCTCCCCCACTCGATTAGTCCCCACACCCGTTTGATAATTGTCACGGTCGACATAACCGCGAATTAAGATAAGCACCGGGTAATGACCGCTTCCTTTGGGTATGTTAAGCAGTCCGCTTATTTTTTTGCCATCAGCCTGATAATAAAACAAATATGACTGAAAATCCTCGTTATCGCTCAATAACTCACCAATTGAAATGGCGCTTGGGCTGAATTTGGTTTTTTGAAGGCGAAGATAAGCGTATTTCTCCAAAGGCTTTTCCGATACATTGCTCTTGGTTTTGCCAATCGGGCTTAGATAACTTTGCTGCCAATAAAAAAGAAATAGAAAAAAACTACTGGTGATAATAAACGTAACTGTAATCGCGATAAATATTTTCATAAAAATTGATTTGAATAAGCGCAGGTTTAACGTTCATTTATTGCCTCGTTCAATTTCTGCGCCAGTGCGGTCTGCTGGTTGTATAAATCCCGGTCTTCGTCCATATACTTTTTTTCCTCTTCAGTCAGCCATTCATTGGCCTCCATCCGAGCTACCACCGCCTGCGCCATGGTAAGGCGTGTATTAATGATTTCATTTAATTTGTCAACATCATGTCGATGTCTTTTATAAAAATCTTCATAATCTTTCAAAATTTGCCAGCTTGGTTGTACTTCCTTAAGTCGGGTAACCAGCTCTTTCCAGCTTTTAATCGTCTCTTTGGTGTAACTTGGCGGAATATAACCGGCCAAATGCTGCACCACAATCTGTACCGGACAGCCCCGCAGCTCTCCTACAAAAGTGCTGACGCCTATTTCCTGATAGTCTTTATTTAAAAGAAAATCCCGACTGTTTTTGCGCTCAATGAAGGCTTCATAAAGCTCGCGGGTGTCATAATAGCCCAGCATCGGAAACTCCCCGTAAACGATGTTGGAATAACCGGAGTCCTTCATCGCCTGCTCCATGGGATAGGCGCTGCGGGTAGCTTCAAAAGAGAGATCGTCGTATTTGAGCATCACTTCAGCGCGAAGCTTAGCCGACTGGTCAAGCTTGGTTTGATGCTTTAAGAGCGACAAACCGGCCTCTTCCCGCTTGGCATTAAGAAAAGATAAATAGGCTGTGATATCAAATATCGAACTGTTGGCCGCTTGTTCATCAGTTGAGCTGTTGCGCCATTTTTGCACAAACTCCAGCTGATCAGAATATGGCCGGTAGTAGGAAATATCTTTCAAAGAAATTAAACCAATCTGCCGGGAATCCAAGCTGATCTTTCGGTTATCACCTAAAACCAACAGTTGATTTTTCGGGATAGTGACTTCCTGGCAGTCTGAAATGGTTTGTCCGCCAAAAGTCGAGCGCGGCTTAAGAGTATAGCCCTCCTTGGCCATCTGTCCGTTGATATATACAAAACCATCGCGAATTTTTACCACATCACCGGCCAACCCGATCACCCTTTTTACAAAACCAGTGACGTTCTTGCCTTCTTTTATCAGCTCCGAATCAGTTTTCGTGTTTTCAAAAACTACCAAATCGCCCCGCTTAATTTGCGGCTGTAGCTTTTCAATTGGCAAAAAGCGTTTAAAGTTGACGTAACCGTGGGTGGGTAAGGTTGGCAGCATCGAGGCACCTTCAACCGGCACCGCCACATAGACAACGCTGGTAAACTGCAAGGAAAACCAAATCAAAAAACCAAATGCCGCCATTTCAATCAGCCAAACCGGGTACAAAACCAACATAATAAATAGAAAAAAAAGTAGCTTTTTCAGAAAGTTGGCATTGCTGTGAGCATTTTTATACAAAGCATAAAAGGGATAGAATAGGATGGAAATGGCCCGCTCACGCCGCGAAACCTGATTTTGCGCAGGCGGATTAGAGTTTAGCAAGTCCATAGATATATTGTAATGCAAAACTCAAATAACAGTTTAAACGAATTTAACGATATACTAAAATACTAACATGAAGCGCGATATTACCATTGATTTACTTCGCGGTTGGTCACTGCTGGCCATTATTCTTATCCATGTAACGGTTTACTATCAAGGTAACCGGCTGGCCTACCGTATCTGGAACTGGAATCAGTATGCAGTAGCGGTCTTTGTCTTCTGCTCCGCCTATTTGTATTTTAAAAAATCACCGACATTTGCCTCATTTAGTCGGTTTGCTTTTTATCTCAAAAAACGCCTGCTTAGACTACTGATCCCCTATTATCTTTTTTTAGGAGCTTATTTTTTGTTCTTGTTTTTTAGCAAACCATGGACTTTAACTGGTAGCTATATTCTGCAAAATCTGCTGGCCATCGGCGGCGTTGACCTCAACTGGCTAGTGTTGCTATTTATCTTTTTTCTCTTTTTGTTTCCCTTCATTCATTTTTTATGGAAAAACCAGCGGCCTTTGTTTTACCTCTATGGTCTAATCAGCTTGTTGTCGGCGGTTTATTTTCTTTTTTATCCATCGCTTCTGCCCTACCGGCTGGTGATGTGGCTGCCATGGTCACTGGTTGCCGTGGTGACCCAACTTTTCGTTGACCAAGAAAAAAATCAACGATTTTTATTGGCGGGTTTTCTCGTCTCTTTGCTGATTTTTATTCTGTCATATCAGATTCAGTCTTTTCTTGGCCACTCCCTTGCCCATTACCGCAATAAATATCCGCCCAATATCTATCATCTGTCTTACAGCTTGCTGGGGCTTTTTACCTTGTTGATAATAATGCGAATGAGATTTTTCCAATGGTCGCCAATCGCCAAAACCCTAGATTTCTTGAGCCGCTATTCTTACTCGTTATATTTTATCCACCTGTTTTTTATCCTGGTTATTTACCAATTTCGCGGGCAACGGTTTTTTGACTGGTATGGTTTGTTATTGGTCGTCATTATTTTTAGCGTCATCACCCAACTCCTCCTCAACCGTCTCTCCCGCTTCCTTAGCCTCGCTTGATGAAATCGGGTGCAGTCTTGTACCCGACGGTAACGGGTAGATTAGCCTGTTTTGACATAATTTTTTTGACTAAAGTCAGCAGTATCATCGCCGGTAAATACCGACCAATGGATAGGCCGCTCCGGCCAGCACATAAGATACCGCCAGTGTTCGGGCGTTCTGGGAGAGCTTTTGAAAATGGCGTAGTTCTTGCCTAATAAAATTAATCATGGATAGATTACAGTAGGTTAAGATCTTAATTATTGATAGACTGTTCCTCGGTGGCCGGCGGAAAGAATATATATTTTTTTATCCACTTTATCAATCTTGTAGATCATTCTGTAGACTCCCACTCGACACGAATATTTACCAGTCAATTCACGAGTCAATTGTTTCCCTAGATATGGATTGTCTTTCAGTTCTTCGATCAATTCGATCGATACTCTTCGATAAAGTTTGGCAATTTGTTTCAGTTCCCGCCTGGCTCTGGGAGAGATAACAATTTTATACATTTAATCCACATTTAACTCTTTCTTGACTTTTTCCCAAGGAATACCCTTCCCCGCCTTAATTTCCTTCTCTCCAGCTCTAATCGATTTCATTAACTGCGGATCGGCCAGAATCTCATTGGTTTCTTTCCACGATTCATATTCAGCAGCCGAGATCAGCACTGCCGCCGGTGATCCATTGACAGTAATAATATATTCGGCAAGTTTTTTGTTGGCATTATCTACCAAACTGGTCAACTTTTCTCTGGCTTTAGTAATAGAAAGAGTATGTGTCATATCTGCTATATTACAGAATTATGTACATTTTGTCAAATAAACTTTTCTCTACCGCTTCTCCAACGATAAGTGGCTGTATTTACTCATAGTGCTCCTCCAAACTTAAAGTATTAACTTTACTCTAAGTGGTGCACTTCGTTTGCGAACCTAAGGTTGGGAAAAAGACTGAACTCTGAATAGCGCTTCGCTGTTACCTGCAGAAATGTACCAATACAGATCTTGTTAACAGAGATTAAATCCCATATATCTCCAACATAGCATACTTCATTTTTTATCGTGAAGCTCGTGGTTGTTTAAACTGAAAAGTAGTAATTGAAATTTTAGCAACCTTAGATTACTATATTAACGTGAATTACGAAATTCGATAATAACTATTAAGCTTGACTTGACAATGAGTAACGGGTAGTCTGAAAGTATTGCAAATTTCAAAAAACCCGTTATGGACAGTTTAACAAATTCAAACCAGTTAGTAAAAACATTTTGTGTTCTTGATGATTTATCAGTTCAGTTATTTGAGAAAACAAATCTAGGAAGACCAAACTCATTATCACGCTCAGAAATAGCAACTATTATCCTTATGAAAAACGCTTTTGGGATTAACTGTTTGAAAAAACTCTATCGCCTTTTACAAATCAACTACGCCAATGAGTTTCATCTGCCGGTATACAAGAATTTTGTCGTCACAATGAATCGATATTCTCTGGATTTTTTAGCGTTGGTCAATATCCTTTTACAACTCCAAAACAAAAGATCGGGAGTAGTGAAAATCATCGATTCAACCCCACTTCCTGTGTGTAAGAATATCCGCATATATGCTCATAAGGTAATGAAGAGAATTGCGACAAGGTCAAAAACCACGACAGGTTGGTTTTACGGGTTAAAGTTACACATAATTACTGACCTTAAAAAGAACATGCTCATGATGAGATTTACCACAGGACGAGTTGATGACCGAGTCGTACTTGATGAGTTTTTAGATAAATTCAGTAACTCCATGATACTTGCTGACGCTGGATATATCTCACCTAAACTGCAACAGAAAGCAATACAGAGACGAAACGTCATGCTTACAGGAATACGAAAAAACATGAATAAACTAACAACACCACTGCAGATATTTCTCCTTAATATGAGAGGGGGGATTGAATCAGTCTTCAGCGTCTTGAAAGAACGCCTAGGCTTAATAAGTAGTCTACCAAGAAGCGAGAACGGTTATTTAGCCCATTACAGTAGAGCATTATTTGGTTATTTATTTCAACCATTAATTTCGTAATTCAGGTTATATTAATATAAACATATGAAAAATAATACCAAAACAGAGGAATTAGATATTAAACAGTGGGCAGATGACCTTGGGATAACTAATGGATTACAGCAATTAGCAATCTCCTTAAAAGAAAGACCTCACAAGATGGCACATAGTAATGCTACTGGAGAAGGATTAGTTACCAATGGGTTTCTTGGAGTAGATATTATACGTTTAAAAGCAGGTGATAAATTCGTCCCTCATACTCACCCAGGCGATCATCTTCTCATTGTTGTAGGCGGTCAAGGAACGATTACCTATAATGGCAATATTTACCCAACTAAAGCTGGTCAAGTTTATATGGTTGAAGGCAGAATCCCACATGGAGTGGGAGCAATTACCGATCATGTTATCTTAGCAGTAGGGGCACCTCATAAAGCGGTTGATGATCCTGAGCGTATGAAAGTTGTGGATTATAAAGAAATCATATCAAAAATTGGAGATATGCATTGTCTGATATGTAAAAAAGACGCTACATATCCAGAAATGCTACACAAAAAAGGGTGCAAGCATTGTCCTTGTGATAAATGCTAAGACTCGTTTAGCTTCTATGTCTAATCAAACAGTGAAAAACTGCACTTCGAAAACTGTCAAGTTTAAATCAGGAGGAAATTATTCTATTTATGGTAAAGTTTTTTTACCTCCACAAAGTACCAGTAAAGGCCTTATCCTATTTCATGGTGGAAAAGCCGGTTCTAGTAAAAGGTTTGAATTGTTGCAGCCTGCATTAGCAATAGCAGGGATTGGAAATTTAGCAATAAATTTTAGAGGACGAGGGGAAAGTTCTGGAGTATATAAAAAAAGCACCTTGAATGACAGACTAACTGATTCAAGAGCCGCGATACGTTTTTTCAAAAAACATGCGGATCTAAATGAAATAGGAATTATCGGTATCAGTCTAGGAGCTGATGCAGTACGTCTTTTAAGAGAGGATCTGGAAATAAAAATAATTATTCTTGTAGGCCCGGTTGCTGTATCAGAAAAATTTGTAAATGTATCTCCACCCCACAGGGCAAATATTATTAGCAGCAAAGATTCTTCGTGGCGAACTTCACCGATATTGTCATTGTTGAGCAACTTTAAAAATCCGAAATTAATAATATATGGAGAAAAAGAAGATGTCGCAAGCCCAGAAATGATAAAAGCGTTTAAAAAATCAGCGTCTAATTCTGGTAAATTTATTACTTTAACAAATGCAAAACATAATCCTTTCATCGTAGATGATACTGTTCAAGAAGAACAGAAGCAACAAGAGGCAACAAGAGAAAAAATGATTAAGCTAATCGTCACGTTTGTTAAAAATAATCTATAAGTATGCAAGAGCATGGAGGGAGAAGTAGAGGGGAAAATGACTTCAAGGGACAGCGCGCATTAAGAGAATTTAAAATCCAAGGAGCCATAAAACTCCAATCGTTGCGATACCAGATGAATTAAATCGGGGGTACACCCCATGGTTTATGGAAAAAAAATCAGTTATTTTTTTAAATCAGCGTAACGCTCGTCATCTTGCAAATATGGAAAATGCTAGACAAATCTTGCAATCCTATTCTTCTGCTTGTAAATTCATGCATTGTGGCATTATGGATCGTAGTGGCGTCCTAGACCAAGGTTTCGATTATCATATTATTGACCCCATTCCAACTCCTGTTCCAGATGAACAAACATTCGAAATTCTTTGTGATAGAAGAGGTAACGAGATCGTCCAAGATGCATTAAATACTAATCGAAATATTCGAGTACTTTGGTCTGGCGGTATTGATTCCACGACTGGATTAATTGCATTAATGAAAACTCACCGTCAACAAAATCTGCCTCCAGAGCTTATAAAAGTATCCTTATCTGAACAATCCATAGCCGAATATCCTCGCTTTTTTGAGCGAGATATCGTTCCTAGTGGACATCCCATCAGTATAATCGATGGCCCAGTCGCAAAACTCCTTAAACCAAATGAAATTAATGTTACTGGTGAACATGGAGACCAAATATTTGGGAGTATGATACTAGAACCATATGTCAGAGCTGGTCAGGCGCTTGATAACTATCAAGACGCTTTACCACAAGTAATTTTTGACGTCTTACAAAATCAACAAAAAACTGATAGAGTAATTCAGTATCTTCTTCCACAGCTACGAGAAGCACCTATAGGCATACATACATTATTCGACGCTTTATGGTGGTTTAACTTTTCACTAAAATGGCAGCATGTAACTTTAAGACTTGCTGCTTTAAGCGATCATCCTGGAATGATATATAGTTCACTGAATCATTAGATCAATTGCGTAATAAGTACTTTGACAATCCAGGTTAACCGATAAGGTTTAAATTTTAAGGCTTCAGCTTGAATCAAGATGCTTAAAGGCAAG
>MGAR01000016.1 GCA_001789805.1 Candidatus Roizmanbacteria bacterium RIFCSPLOWO2_01_FULL_41_22 | reverse complement strand
TATTTCAGCAGATAGCAAGAATCCGGACACTATCAGGTGGCAATCAAAAAGTAAAAGTAAAATCAGAAAATAATTTCCCAAGTGACGCTGGAATCGCCGCGTCTGCCTCCAGTTTTGCCGCGTTAACTGCCGCTTTATTTTTAGTATATGGTTTAAAGGATAAATTTGATGACAGAAAAGAATTATCTCGACAGATTCGGCTTTGTGGCTCGGGCTCAGCTGTCAGATCGGCCATGGGTGGATTTGTGGAATTTATTGCCGGCCATGATCATGATAGCTCGTATGCTAAACAAATTGCCGATGAGCATCATTGGGATTTGGTCGATGTTGTGGCCGTGGTTGATTCAGGCAAGAAAAAATACGGCAGTTCCGAAGGTCATAAAATAGCCAGTACCAGTCCATATCTGGCGACTCGTCTGCAGGAAATTAAACCAAGAATTAAAAAGGTGCGGGAGGCGATTTCAGAAAAAAATCTGGAGAATCTAGGGCCGCTGATTGAAGCTGACTCCACTTCGATGCACGCAGTGATGATGACCTCAAAGCCGCCGTTATTTTACTGGGAGCCGGGAACTATGCGCCTGATGAAAGACATCATCAGTTGGCGAGAAGAAGACGGATTACAGGCTTATTTTACGATAGATGCCGGTCCAAATGTCCATGTGATCTGTGAAAAAAAAGATGCCAAGGAAGTAGCTAAAAGGTTAAAAGTTAATCCATTTGTCAAGTCAACAATATATAATGAGCCGTGTGCCGGTGTTAGAGTTTCTCAAGATCATTTATTCTAATGAAAACCACTGATCCGCAAGATGAGATATTCCCGCAGAAAGTGGACAAAACACTCGAGAGAAGTATTTAGAAGATTTTTATTGAATGACGGTCGCCAGTACCGGCTCTCCAAGAAGCACCTTCTTTAAGTTATTTTTGATGGCGCCATTGACAATAATCGATTTTATTCCATATTTGGCAATGGCTAAAAGCTCAAGCACCTTAGCGGCCATGCCGCCAGTGACATCGACATGCTGGCAGTTGTAAAGATATTTACTGATTGCTGAGAGGTTGTCTTTGGTAATTTCCGGAATCACTTGGCCGTTGAAATCGGTCACACCATCATAGTTACCGATGCTAAGGATGCTTTCCACTTTTAAATCCGGAATTTTATGAAAATATTTAGCCAAACATTCAATCACGCGGTCAGTGGAAAAAATAGTAGCGCCGATTGCCACATCAACAATCGCATCACCATAAACGACCGGAATGATCTTTTGATCAATCATTGCTTGTAAAGCAGTAAAGTTTTGAAAAAAAGGAACCCTATTTTTACTAAGAATAGTGGCTGAAGGCTGGAAACCAACCGCCGGCAGTCCTTGTTTTAAAAATTCTTCGACAATCATCCGGTTAAGAATCACCGCGTCGTTTTGCACTACACAGTAACCATATTTCCCAGCATCGTTATTAAAACCATCTGTAGTCCCGTATTTTTTGGCGGATTGGTGGGCAAAAGAACCGGCGCCGTTGCCGACAACCAAATGGAGATCGGGGCGAAGTTGTAGTACCTCTTTTATTTCTTGCACGATCTGCTTAATCACCGCTGGCCGGGAAGTATACGGTTTGGATTTGTCAGTGATTAGCGACCCGCCCAGCTTCAAAAACGCCACCCGTTTCATAGTTATTCATGCAGTCGGAAAGACCGGTAAAAACATTCACTACGGCTAATGTTAACCTCATGATCAAAGCAGTTATTACCGATGTTGATGGGGGTGTTAATGGGCATAAAAACCTGAGGTAAATTTTTCTTTGGATCAACCAAGCTACTGTTCTTCTTATTGATATCTGGCCACATGATAAATATAAAATGTGTTAGGATCAATTTATGATTATTAGATTGGCTAGATATCAAAAAGACATCTACTTGACATATTCTGTCGAGTAAACTATACTAGGTTTATATTATGTTAAACACCATTTCCGCAAAACAAATTCAAAGAGAATATAAGAAGATATTTGAACGTGCCAATAAACAAAATCAACCAATTATGGTAATCACTAACAATAAACCGGTGGGGGCGATTATTAGTCTTAAATTACTGGATCAGCTTAATCGGAATTTGCAGTTGGAGATGCTTGAGAAAGAAGCGCTTGCAGAGTATAAAAAGGGTGGGACTATCAACATAACCACACCTGAAGAATTGCGCGATTTTTTTGACGAAATCCGGGAAGAAGTTTGACTTTTACATGATCACTCTAGTCCGATCACAGCGATTCGAAAACGAACGAAAAAAATTTGTGAAAAACAGCCCTCAACGGGCAGAAAACCTTATTAAGTCACTTCAAAGGTTTGTTGGTAATCCGCGCCATCCTGGTTTGCATATCGAAAAACTGCAAGGAAGTAAAATTTGGACTATACGAATAGATTTGGGTAATAGAATTTTTTTTCTCTGGATCAACCAAACAACCGCCCTACTTATCGATATTGGACAACATGATAAATACAGGCAGTATTAAGTTACTTCTCTCCTTTTAATACTTTCCTGGTTTCGACTTTATACAACTCGATCCACCAAAGGCGGATCTTGGTTGGCGATCATCGCTGGTTTTTGTTTTTAGGTGCTTTTTAAAATTCGGCGGGTTTCTTTCTTATATAGTTCGACATTGGGCTGGTCAAAAGCGTTGACATTCATCAGTTTTCCCAGATACATCATCTCAATCATCTTAAACTGCATAAACTCACCAATACTATATTCACTAACCGTATCAAGCACCACTTCCATGTATGGCAACTGTTGTTTTTGGTAGGCGATTTTTACCCCTTCAATCACGGCGCGAATAAAGGTATGGGTGGACTTTCCCGCCACCGCGTCTAACACCGGAAATTCCATTTCTTGAGGAATAGTCGCTTCATACTTTTTATTTTCCCCCCAGACAAAAGTGCTGATCCGATTACGCGGTCCGCCAAGGTAAAGCTGGCCGACGGAGTGCAAGTCAGTCGAGCCAATTGAGATGGTGGGAGTAATCCCTTGCCTGACTTTTTTACCGGCCAGGTCATACTCTTTACCAACACTTTCACCCATCAACTGGCGATACCATTTGCCCAAAGTCTCAAGCTGAGGCAAGAAGATAAAGGTGTCGCTGATGTTTTTGCCCGACTGATAATGCTGGAAAATAATTGAAGCTGAAAGAGCGGCGGGATTTTTTAACAGATCAGGGTCAAGGCATTTTTGTCTCATGGCGACTGCTCCTTGGCAAAGAGCCTGCATGTCCAAACCAGTGACTGCGGCGGCCAATAAGCCTTGAGAAGAAAAAACCGAGTAACGACCGCCAACGTTTTTGACCATTTCCAACAAGGGTAGTTTTTTTTCTTTGGCGAGTTTAAACATTGGCGTATCAGTACCGGCGGAAATAATTAGTCGGTCATTGACATCACCGAACCGCTTTTTTAAAGCGTCCAAAATCACCTCAAGGTTTACCACGGTTTCCGGAGTGCCGCCGGATTTACTAACCGCATTAATCAGGAATTCTTCTTTACTTTTTAGACTGGTTAATAACCGGATGGTCTTGGTGAGCAATTCCTCATCTGGAGTTTCCAAAAAAATAGTTTTTGGGAAGCGTTCCGGCTGCAGGAGATCGTAAAATCCCCAAAAAGCATCATACCAAGCTTTTGCTCCCAAATCAGAAGCACCGATGGCGATATCAATGAAATATTTCAATTTGGGCGTTGCTTTCTGCTTAGCCATAGCAATGATTTCTTGGAGCATCTTTTTATCAGTCGGGAGGTTGATGGTGCTTTCTACGTCCGCATAACCGGCTTTATCAGCCACTAATTGCAGATGTTTGATGTAAGGTAAAAGACTGTCGGCTGTTTTTTGAATTTTGTTTTCAGATAAAAGTGAGCGGTTATAAAAAAATTTCATAGATTAGTTTATCTTTACACTTCAATAGATGTTTTTAAAATCGTGCTTGGTGTTTTGGCTTTGATTTCATATTGTCCCACAGCCTGTGGTAGGAAGCAAGAATGGCCGGCAGTCAGACATACCGATCCGTCAGTTGCAGTAATCTCTACCTCCCCGTCTCGTACATAAAAATGGTTAAACGAATCACCGGTTGAGGCGGTTAGCGCAGTGTTCACCTCCAAAATATCCAAACAATAGTTGGCGGTTTTAAGTATATGGTTGCCCTGTCGCTTTTTTTGCAGAAAGGCCGGGTCGTTAAGTTCAGCGCTGGTATCGAGGAAATGAAAATAATCATCGATATGGATTTCGCGAATGCCGCCGCCATTTTTCAATTTACCCTGGTCAAAAGAGCGGATACTGCTTATCGGATCCATCACATCAAGCTGTACTTCGTACACCACATTACCTAAGGGAAATTTTTGCCGATTTTCTTCCCATGAGTGATGGATTCCGCCGGCGCTAATATCAATAAGTGTATATTTATCTACTTCAACCAGATTGACAAACTGCCAGGGATTTTTCTTTTTGATATATTCTTGAGCCTCGATTTTGGCCTCTCCAAGATCCAGTTCATCGCACATCACCTGTGCGCTAAGATAGGCCATCTTGCCTTCAATCGCCTCGCAGGTTTTTTGATAGGAGGCGAGGTTGACATTTGTTTTCAGGCCAAGTGTGGCCAGACCTTTTTCCAAGTAGTACCAGGACTCGGGTTTTGGTTTCCAGCGCGGATGAATACTCCCCGGCTTAAGATGCAGTTGAAACGAGTTGCCATATGCCTGGTTAATTTTAATAAGAAGCGGCATCACTTGATAACGTTTCCAGATTTTTTCACCAAGTACTTGATTGGGATCAGAGTCGACCAGATCGTCAAGACGCAGATAATCTTTTTTTTCAGAAAGGAGGCGGCTTGAAGCAATGACGCCGGTTTTGCCGTAGTCAAACTCCGGTTGAAAAGTCGAGTTTCTGGTGTCTTTTAGACGAAGAGCCAGTATAGACCTGCCAAAAAGTTCATAACTTTGGCCGATTTTTTTATCTTTAAGTTCGGGTTTCTTTTGCCAGTTTTTCAATTTGACAATATAATCACCGCCCCAGGTAGACTGTTCAATGAGCTTGGGGATTATTAGGTATGGCCGTCGGTAAGATAACATATGTTTGTATGATACTATCATATTTTATTTTCGTGTATAATGCAATAAGAAATGAAAACTAAATTCTATACATATATACGGGTTTTACGTGTCAATCAATGGTTAAAAAATCTGATTATCTTCAGTGCTATCCTTTTTTCTGGCCAGTTATTTAATATTAATCTTTTTGTAAAATCTTTCTGGGCATTTCTGATATTTTGTCTTTTGTCTTCCACCTCTTATGTTTTAAATGACATTATCGACTATCGATTTGATCAAAAGCATCCGGTCAAAAAAAATCGGCCGATTGCTTCAGGCTTAATCAGCATTCCTGAGGCGACATTTGTGGTCTTTATTTTGTCGATGACCTCGCTCATTTTGGCGCTTTTTTTCTCCCTGCCCTTTTTTCTTCTGGCATTCTTGTTTATTTTACTCCATTTTTTTTACTCGCTCTACTTAAAACGCCATCCGGTGGTGGACATCTTTGCTATCTCATTTTCTTTCATGCTTCGCACTTTTGCCGGTGAGGTGGCGACCGGTTTCCATATTCCAATCTGGCTTTTACTGACGATCTTTTTTGTTTCGCTTTTTATGGCAACAGTCAAACGCCACGCCGAGCTGGTGGCTCAGGGCCGCGAGACGCGGGCTTCCTTGAAGCTTTATCAGGAGCATCTGTTAAATTTTATGTCCACCACTTTTGCCGCCGGTACGATCTTGGCTTATGCTTCGTATACCTATAACATCGTTGATGTGCCGCAGATGGGCAGCGTCTTCAACGAAACCGTAGCGCCGTTTGAGGGGCGGAAATGGATGATGGTGACGATTCCGTTTGTGGTCTACGGCATTGCCCGCTATGCACAGCTTCTTTATGAAAGAGAACAGGGCGAAAGGCCGGAAAAGATCATCACTACTGACCGGCCGCTGGTCGCCACGATAATAGTCTGGGCAATGATCGTGGTGGCTTTAATCTATTTGTTTTGATGGCCTACTGGTTTACTGCAAAGAAACAGCGCTACTTAGCCCGGTTATACCAGGAAGTTTGAATTTGACTGAAGTGTACCCACGATTAAGTAGTTCTGCTTTACTGCCGCCGCAGCGGTACACTGATCCGTCTATATCTGGTGACTTAGGTGGAAGCGGCCATACTCCGCCTCTATATTTTTGAGGCGTGATAAGACAGTAATCAGGCAGTTTGCCAATTATTTTATCAGTTGCTTCGTCATACACTTCAATTAGATCCCATTTAGATTCTCCAAGGTATGGTTTCCCTTCAATATAAATGTCGATTCGATCAAAACCGGGTCCATCAGTTCCTACTGCATGCCAGGCAGAAATTTTTCTAGCTTGGTTAAATCCTGGCACCTTGATCACATTGCCGGCGATAAAGGTGACGATAAATACCGCGCTTAGGGTGAAAAGCAGGCCGATGATAGCGCGGGTGACGGTCTTTTTCCCTTCATCCAGTTTTTCCCGATCGTTTTGGGAAGTAAGAAGCAAGAAAGCCCCGTAAAGCAAATATAAAAAGGCGATAGCGCCGGCGGCCGGAAAGATCAAGATATTCAGAAGCTGCGAGACCAAAGAGCCGGCAGCGCCTGGGTTGGTGACATCGGCAATATTGGCGTTAAGACAGCCGATCTGGGTGTAGTAGTGGCCGGGGTTGGTAGTGGGTTTGGCACCGGTAACGTCATCGATTAATCGCGTGTCGTTGGTGTTTGCGGCTAATGGATATAGACATTGCCGGCATTTCTCCCAGTTGCCGGGTTTGGGCACGGCATCTTCGACCTGGCAATAACCGCAGAGATCACAGTCGGCGAAGCGGTCAACTTGAGCAGTGGATAATTTGGGGAAAAAAAATGACAAACCCAGGAGAAGAATTATAAGCCAAATTTTCTTCATAACAAAAAGTATAACACGGAATTTAACTAAAAACCAAATTGTTTCATTGTTCCATAGCTTCATTGATAATGTTACATTATTTTGCCATAATGGTAATATGAAAGAGAAAATAATTTTATTGATGATTTTGATTCTGTCTCTGATTATTGTTGTTTCGGTGCGCGCCGATGAGTATGACGACATCACCAAGCAGTTAAATGATCTGAAGGCTTCTCTTGATTCGTCCCAAAGAGCCACTGCCAATAACGAACAGTCTTTGCGTAAACTGAATTCCCAACTTGACGATATCAAAGCACAGGTGGCGCATCTGGAGTCAGAAATCGTCAAAAAAGAAAATGAGGTGCAGAAGGGCGAGCAGGAGCTGGCTCATCAGAAGACGCTTCTTGACAACCGAGTCGTTTCTTATTACAAACATCTCGGCAGCAATTCGACGGCGTTTATTCAGTTATTTTTAGGTGACGATCTGTCAACCTCTCTGAAGCAGTTTTTTTACCAAAAAACCGTGATGGATGATGATAAACGGGCAATTGTCAGCATCGTCATGCGGGTAAAAGACCTGGAGGCGCGCAAAGCCCAACTGGCGGCCGAGAAAGACCGCCTTGGCCCGATCAAAGAAGAGGTCGACCGTCAGGCGACTTTTATGACCGGTGAGGTGACTAAATCCAAAGCCTACGAAAGCCAGCTGCAGCAGCAGATTGTTCAGCTTAGTGCTCGCCAGCAGGAAATTTTGGCGCAACGTCTGGCCAGTTTAAATATCCCCCGTTCCGCTGGAACTTCTTTACGAGGCTGTTCTGATGATCGGGGTATAGATCCCGGATTTTCTCCCCGAATCGCATTTTTTACCTACGGCGCTCCCCACAGAAATGGACTTAATCAGTATGGTGCGTGGGGAAGGGCAAAATCAGGACAAAACGAAGAACAAATTCTTAGTGAATATTATCCGGGAATGTCTCTTCGTAAGGATTATGATCAAAATACAAACATTACAACAACTACAGGCTGGTCAGGCACAGTCGAAGAGTATACAAAAAGAATTTACGAGGTGCCAAATAGTTGGGGTGATCAGGGAGGAATGGCTACGTTAAAAGCCCAGGCAGTGGCGGCTCGCACTTATGCCTTAAACTCAATGCAAAGAAACGGCTCAATATGTACAACTGAATCCTGTCAAGTGTTTAACCCAGAACCAAAAGGGGGCAATTGGGAGCAAGCGGTTAATGCCACAGCTGGTTGGGTTTTGATAGATGGCGGCAATCCCGGCTTTACTCAATACGCTTCAACACACGGAGGTTATATATTAAATTTAGGAAAATTTGACGGCGCTGGCGGCAATCCTGGAAGTTTTAGCGAGTTAAATGAGCGGGCGTATGATAGAGAATCTCCCTGGTTTTACTGCGATTGGGGTTTTCGGCCGGAGCCGGAGTACAATAAAACCGCTTGGCTAAAACCCGACGAGGTGGCCGATATCGTCAATACATTACTTTTGGTTAAGCGCGACTCGGGAACGGCAGAGAATCTATATCAAACCGACAAAGCTAACCCAGCCGGTAAAGAAACCTGGGATACAGAAAGAGTCAAAAGTGAATTAAGAGCCAGAGGTGGGACTCCTTATGATTCCGTTACTGATATTTCAGTCGGTGCTGATTTTGGTTCGGGCAGAACGACTTCTGTAAATGTCGCCGGTACCAGTTTTGATGCTCATGAGTTTAAAGATCGTTTTAATCTGCGCGCACCGGCCAACCTGCAGATTGTCGGGCCGCTTTATAACGTGGAGAAACGTTAAGAAGAGAAAGATTGTCTGTTGGATTGAAAGATATCACGTCACCCAAATTGGGACAGTGAGTTTCATTCGGGGCAGGAGGTTATTTAGTTGGATCTGTAGGAACGAGAGATCTTGATGAAGTTAAAAAATATGTTAAAATTCATTCCCAAAGCATGACCCAAGGGGATGAAATTGCGGACTAATAGTCCGCAATTAGGTCATAGATTTAAAACTAAATATGTTAAATGAAAGAACAGAGTTACAAATAATAGAAGACAGGGAAAAATTTAAAAAAATTGCATTTGAGTCACAAGGTAATACGCTGGTAGCAAATGTTTTGTTACCCCATAATGAAAATATATACAGAGATGGAATTTTTTTTATACACGGCGGAATAAGTGGAAAAGGTATAGCATTAGGATTGCAAAAATATTTACGTGAACAAAATTATCCTTCATTTGCATATGATTCAACTGGCGTTGGAGAAAGTGAGGGAGTATTTGAAGAGCAAACACTTACTAATAGAGTGGATGATGCTCAAAGAGCATTTGAAATTTTCCAGAAAATTGTTCAGCCTTCTTGTATAGTAGCTCTCAGTATGGGAGCAGACACAGCTCTATATTTGTTAGAACAATATGCTATAGAATCATTGATATTACTTGGTCCGGCTGCATACCATGATGCCGTGAGAGAGCAACCTCTAACCAGGGGCGACTTTACGCGTCAATTACGTATGGATAAAAGTTGGAAGACAGGCATTTCCTCTTTTGCACTTCTTGAACGATTTTTAGGATCAGCACTTATCATTTATGGAGAAAAAGATTTAACTATTCCGCGAGGTATTCAACGCAGATTTGAACGTGCAATTGAAGGTAAGGGCGAGTATTTAATTATTCCAGAAGCAAATCATAATCTTCTTAAATCTAACTCTCAGACAGAAAGACAAGTATTTATTTCTATAACGGAATTTTTATCTAGACATAAAATGAGATAAATTAATAGGTCTATATGTTTACTTTAACTCTAAATCTGAGTAATTTCGGGTATAAAATCTGATCTCATTGATATTCTGCGTTTTTGTCCATTAAAAAGAACACCTTTTAATGAAGGTTGTTTTATCTTATTAGTATAGTATTCTTCATCATCAGTATAATCTAGGATATATCTTTTTGCTTCGTTTTTATACCGTTTCCAATCTTCAATATGTCGTATTTCAGGATGCGTAAGAGAATAGTTCTGGAAATAATTGGGTCTAAAAAAATAGATCTATTGCGTAATTAGACAATAATCATTAATTTTGGTAGGTTAATAGTATATGTTAACCTACAAAAAGCTCTTTAACAATCCGGGGAAACTATT
>MGAR01000015.1 GCA_001789805.1 Candidatus Roizmanbacteria bacterium RIFCSPLOWO2_01_FULL_41_22 | reverse complement strand
AAGGTTTGGGGTTCGACTCCCCATAGGTCCACAGGTTTGCCATTAACCTTTAGCAATTAGTAAAACTTTAATAGCTATAAGTTAATAGCCAACCAATAAACGACGTACTTTGACAATTCAGGTCTTTTGTTTGAAAAACGTTTCCCGATTTCTGTCGGGATGACGTTTTAGTAGGTAGTTCCCGCCAAAAAAGCGGGATAAGCAACATCTTTTAACTAAAAAAAAGAGATGGGAGAAAATAAAGCCAATGGAGGATGCCTTGGCAGTTTGAGCCGAAGAAGGACGCGTGTTTAAGCGCGAAAACAACGATGAGCCCTTCAGCAGGCGTTATTAATCGTTGGTTTCCGAATGGGGGAACCCCTTCTTGAGAAATCAAGGAGTCAGGTACCATCTGGTACCTGAGGGAACCCAGGGAACTGAAACATCTCAGTACCTGGTGGAAAAGAAATCATATAAAATCCTCAGTCGCAAGACAAAAGGATGAGATTCTGTAAGTAGCGGCGAGCGAAAGCAGATCAGCCTAAACCCTGCCTTCGGGTGGGGAGTTGCGGAGCCACATACGGGAGTAATTTTGATAGAAAAATACCCTGGAAAGGGTAGCCATAGAAAGTGATAGCCTTGTATTCCAAATCAAAATTACCCTAGTGGATTTCCCAAGTACCACGAGTCACGGCAAACCTTGTGGGAATCTGGGTCGGTCACGATCCAAGGCTAAATACTCAAACTGACCGATAGTGAATTAGTACTGCGAAGGAAAGGTGAAAAGTCCCCCGGAAGGGGAGTGAAATAGAACCTGAAACCATTGGCTAACAATCAGACAGAGTCCCGCCTTTGGCGGGATGATGTCGTGCCTATTGAAGAATGAGCTAGCGAGTGTTCGAATGCTGCAAGTTTAACCCCCAAATATTCGGGGGAAAGCGAAGCGAAAGCGAGTCTGAATAGGGCGTCTAGCAGCTTTCGAACGGCCCGAAACCAGGTGAGCTAACCATGAGCAGGATGAAGCGCGTCGAGAGACGAGTGGAGGTCCGAACCCGTTGTCGGTGAAATGGCATGGGAGGACTTGTGGTTAGGGGTAATATGCCTATCGAACCTGGAGATAGCTGGTTCTCCCCGAGATATATTTAGGTATAGCCTTCCCAAGTACAGTGCGAGGTAGAGCTACTAGATGGTTTTAGCAACCGCAAGGTTGTTAGAATCAACTAAACTCCGAATGCGCACCTTAAAATTGGGAGGAGTCAGACCTATCGGTATAAGCTGATATGGTCGAGAGGGAAACAACCCAGATTTTCGTCTAAGGTTCCAAAATGCCTTTTAAGTGGTAAAGGCCGTTTTATTTCCAATACAGCAGGGAGGTTGGCTCAGAAGCAGCCATCCTTTAAAGAGTGCGTAACAGCTCACCTGAATATGGGGTGCCGTCTGGTACCCCAGGAGATAATGCGCCAAAAATGAACGGAGCTAAAAAGGTTACCGAAGACAGAACTCCAACTTTATGTTGGGGGGTAGGGGAGCTTTCTTAATGCAGTGAAGCTGTACTGTAAGGTATGGTGGAGCGTTAAGAAGTGAGAATGCTAGCATAAGTAGTGTATCTCCCGATGAAAACTCGGGATGCCGAATGTTCAAGGTTTCCTCAGCAACGTCTATCGTCTGAGGGTTAGTCGAATCTAAGGAAGTGCCATTTTTGGTACTACCGATGTACAAGCAGTTAATATTCTGCTACCAAGATGTATACGTTATTACTTTATGAATGACGAAATTTGCTACTCAAAGCCTTCTATATGAGGGTTTAAGCTGTAAGCTGCAACGCAAGTTGCAGTAAGCTGCAAATACAACTCCGAGCAATCGGGGGAGTTTGAAGACGTAAGTTTCCGGGAAAAATTTATGAAGGAGTATACATTTTGTTCGTACCGATAACCGACTCAGGTGAACTGGTCGAGAAGACTAAGGCATACGGGTAAGGATGGTTCAAGGAACTCGGCAAAAAAGCGAGCGTAAGTTTATCGATAAGCTCTGGAGGTACCACACGGTACCCCCCGCAGCAAACGTTTGTCAACCGACTGTTTAGCAAAAACACAGGTTCCTGCAAATCTGCATAAGAGATGTATAGGAGCTGAGGCCTGTCCGGTACTGGTAAGTTAATCGTTGGGGTTGATTATGGCGAGCAATCTCCATACAAGGCTTCGACGCAAGCTCCAGTGAACGACAGCTCTAACCCTGAGAGTTCTAAGGTAGCGTAGCCCCTTGCCGGGTAAGTTCCGGCCCGCATGAAAGGTTTAACGAGTTGACAACTGTCTTGAACCATTGCCCGACGAAGTTGAAATGGCTGTGAAGATGCGGCCTACCTGCATCCGGACAAAAAGACCCCGAGAGCTTTACTGAAACTTGACATTGGTGAGAAGGAGGCAACTGTTGAGAGTAGGAGGGAGGGGGGTGCCATACGGTACCCCCCGACGATGAAACACCTCTCTTTGCCTTTTTTTCGCCTTACCCAGCCTTTGGCTGGGAACAGTGTTAGGCGGTCAGTTTAACTGGGGCGGTTCCCTCCAAAAGAGTAACGGAGGGGCGCAAAGGTCAGCTTCTTACGGATGGAAATCGTAAGTGAAGTGCAAACACATAAGCTGGCTTAACTGCGAGACGTACAAGTCGAGCAGATACGAAAGTAGGCGTTAGTGATCCTCGATTCCGCTGTGATTGCGGAACGGGCTTAACGGATAAAAGCTACCTCGGGGATAACAGGCTGGTGACGCCCGAGAGTTCATATCGACGGCGTCGTTCGGCACCTCGATGTCGGCTCATCACATCCTGGAGGCGAAGTAGCTTCCAAGGGTTGGGCTGTTCGCCCATTAAAGTGGTACGCGAGCTGGGTTCAGAACGTAAATTTCATTGCGTTCTATCGTAGTAATACGATATACTAAATCTGACTTATATCGGTGAAACCCTAAAAAAAGTGTGAACTGTTTTTTTTAGGGCAATACCGAGGGAAGATTAGTTTTATGTCTATAAAGGAGAAATCATATGTCGCAGGATTTCTTGATGGAGATGGTTGTATTATGGCGCAATTGGTGCGTCGTAAAGATTATGCGCTGGGTTATCAGATTAGGACTAGCATAGTTTTTTACCAAAAAAACATCCATAAAGAAATTCTTTACTGGCTAATGAAAAAAATTAAATACGGTTATATTCGAGATAGAAAAGATGGTATGTTCGAATATACTATTGTAGGTTTAAAAGAAACATTAAAAATTTTAAATCTGCTTTTACCTTATTTAAGGTTAAAGAAGAAAGTTGCCAAAACGGTTATTAAAATAATCGAAAATCATCCTAAAAAACTTAATAAAACGGCTTTAATTCGTTTAAGTTACTTAGTCGATGAAACGGCAAATTATAACTATTCAAAAAGAAGAACTATTAATAGCCAAATAATTATTGATTTCTTCGAGCAAAAATCAAAGACATAAATCTTTTCCCCGTAGAGACTGCGGCTTTAAGCCAAGATGGTTTTTTATAAACCATAATACGTCAGCCCCTACTTTTTTTCAAAAAAAGAGGGTGAAGATATAGTCCATGCCATTAGTAATAGTGGATAAACATGCGTGAGACAGTTCGGACTCTATCCGATGCAGGCGCTTGGATTTTTGAGAGGACTCTTCCTCAGTACGAGAGGACCAGGAAGAAGGAATCCCTGGTGTATGGGTTGTTCCACAAGAGCATTGCCCAGTAGCTAAATTCCTATGTAATAAGCACTGAATGCATCTCAAGTGCGAAGTATACCTCAAGATTAAAAATCCCTATCAGTCCGCCAGAAGATGACTGGCTTAATAGGCGTCAGATGTAAGTACAGCAATGTATTTAGTCGAGACGTACTAACGGACGATCTCCCATCTCTTTTTTTAGTTAAAAACAATACCCCGCCTTTGGCGGGGTTTTTGTTATAGTAAAATATGACAATATGAAACTCTTAGCCATTGATCCGGGTATTGAAAAAGTTGGATATAGCGTATTTGAAAAAAATTTTAAAAAACGTCCTTCGTACCGCTATCTAACGTCTGGCCTTATTAAAACTTCAAGATCCAACACTTTGGAAATCCGGTTAAAAAAAATCTATGACGATTTGAAGCAACTTATTGATAAACATAAGCCAAACTTAATTGTTCTTGAACAGCTTTTTTATTTTAAAAATGCCAAAACAGTCATTTCTGTAGCACAAGCTCAGGGAGTGATCAGGCTTTTAGCCGCCCAAAATAATCTCTCGCTAAAACTTTTAACTCCGCTTGCCATTAAGCAGATTATTACCGGTTACGGCACAGCGGATAAAAAATCAGTTCAAAAAATGCTTAAGCTGACTTTGAAGGAAGATATAGCAATTGCCGATGATGACCAGTCCGACGCTATAGCTTGCGGTCTAGCTTACTGCTTTCTTAACGAGTCTTTAGTATCGGGCTAATCTGTTATTAATTTGCGCCGATTTTATCCAAAATTCGCGCTGCGTATTTTGTACCTGAAGACATTGCTCTTTGGATATCGGCCGATTGAAGATACTCAGCGATAAACCCAGCAGTGTAACCATCGCCAGCGCCTGTAGTATCAAGAATCTTTCGTAATTTTTCTGCTGGTTGGTGAAAAATATGTTTATTGATATATGCGTAACTGCCTTTTTCACCGTTTGTGACAATGAGAAGTTGCCCGTTAAAATGTGGTAAATAATATTTTGAAACATTTTCCTTCCAGTCGATATCGCCAAAAGGCGCTTTTACCAGATCGGCAAATTCGTGCGCATTAATAATAAGAATATCTATTTTTTTTAAAAATTCTCGTAACTCTTGCTTTGGTCTTCGACAATCCACAACGCCCAGATTAACAAAAGTCAGAATTTTATGGTGTTTGGACCAGGTCAAGATGCGGTAGCGCTCGTGCAGGGAGATATTGGGCATATTGGCAAGATAAACAGCCTTCCCTTTTTTGAGATCCGTTAAGTCGCTTTTTGTTTCCAGTAGTTTTTGGTGCTGGCTGCGGTAATTAACGATTGTTTTTTCACCATCTTCTTTTAGTAAAATGCAGGAAATATTTAGATAATCTTTTTCAAATTGACAAAATTGAGAGTAATTAATACGTTCACTTACTAATTTGTCAAGAATGATTTTTTTAAACGCATTTTGGCCGATTTCGCTAAAAAGTGCCACTTGCAGGTTGTGCCGGCTAACCCCAATTGCCACATTTGCTCCACCGCCACCCAGCCCTTCATAAAAGCGTTCGGCAAAATATTTTCCACCAATTGCCAGCTCAAATCTGTCTTTGGAATGGGTAAGGCGCTCTCCCTGAAAATAAAGATCAATACCTACGGCGCCTATGGAAATCAGATCGTACATAATTTCAGTATATAGTATCCAGTATTTAGTATCTAGTAAAAAAACCAAGTATAATAACTGCCATGCTAAATGTTATATGTGGTGAAGACAGCGCGTCCTCAAGAAATTATTTATTAAAAGTAACTGATGAGTATAAAAACAAAGGTTACATAGTGCATGATATTGCATCACCCTATCTTGAGGATTTGGCCAAAAATAGCGGTGGCACGATAGGTCTTTTTGGACAAAAACCGGTTTATGTTATCGCCAATCTTTCTCGTAAGTATTCCAAAAAAAAAGCTCCGAAAATTGCTAAACTCATTGAAGAGTTGGCTTTAGATCAGAGCATATTGATCGTAGACTGGGAGGAGGGTAAATCGGCTTATATTTTATCAACGCTAAAAAAAATCGCTAACAGTTTTCAAGAATTTCAACCGCAAAAAAGTATTTTTCAGCTTCTTGATGACTGTTATCCAATAAATAAAAAAGGCTTTATCCAGTCTCTTAATAAAGTTATCGAGTCCCAGGAAGAAAGTTTTGTTTTTGCCATGCTCTGTCGGCATGTCAGAAATTTAATATTGGCAAAAAATGAGGCGTTGGCAAATAATCTATCCCCTTGGCAAAGAAAAAAATTATTATTTACAGCGCGACTTTGGCCACAGGACAAACTAATCGGCTTTTATGAAGGTCTTTCGCGAATTGATATTGCGATTAAAACCAGCGCTACTCCTTATAATTTGAAGCAGTCTCTTGACATATTAGCCTGTTATTATTTATGATATACCGCTTTCAGATGAAATTGCAAAAATATACTCGATCTTTCAGCGGCATAACCCTCCGTACTCCCGCCAGAGGCGGGATACGGTGGGTATACTGTCACTTTATCTAAGATAATTTATTAATTACATTTTAATTATGGCGCTAAATCCTAAAATATTTAAAGCTTATGACATTCGCGGTGTTTATCAGAAAGACTTGGACGAAGAGGGTATGGAAAAGATTATTCGAGCCATTTTTACTTTTTTTTCCAAAAAACTCAACAAAAATAACTTTACTGTTGGACTGGGATACGATATGCGACTTTCTTCTCCTTCTTTGTTTAAGGTAGCAAAAAACGTATTTATTGAGGCCGGGGCAACAGTCATTAATTTAGATTTGATTTCCACACCAAGCTTTTATTTTGCCGTTTCCAAATATCATTACAACGCTGGAGTGCAGATTACCGCATCCCATAACCCCAAGGAGTATGCCGGTTTAAAGTTTGTCCTCAACACACCGCAAGGCCTACTTAAAATTGGTAAGCCAACTGGTATGCAGGAGATAAAACAAATGGCCATAAAAGGAGTGAAAATTTCTAAATCACAGCCAGGTACGGTTATTAAAAAAACCGGTATTGTCCAGGACGAGATAAAAAATGCTCTTCATTATTTTGACAATCCTTCTATAAAGCCTTTCAAAATCGTTGCTGATCCGGCAAACGGCATGGGCGCGATTTATATCCAAAAACTAGCCAAATATCTACCTATTAAACTTGTCAAAATGAACTTTGATCTGGATGGTAGTTTTCCCGCACACCAGGCCGACCCAATGCAGCCGGAAAATCTGGTAGACCTGCAAAAAAGAGTTCTTGAAGAAAAAGCGGATTTAGGCCTGGCGCCGGATGGTGACGGCGACCGATTGTTTATTATCGACGAAAAAGGGAAAGTGGTAACCCCTTCCATCATTACCAGTATCCTAGCCCAGGAACTGTTGAAAAAATATCCCGGTTCAAAAGTGATTGTTGACCAAAAGTATTATCTTACGACCAAAAAGCATGTTGAGGCAAACGGTGGAGAACTTCTGATATCAAGAACCGGACACGCCTATGTGACTCAACTAATGAACCAGACCCAGGCGATTTTGGGTGGTGAAGGTTCGGCTCACTATTTTTACCGGGAAATAGGCGGTGCCGAATCTCAGGTAATGACTATAGTGGGTTTGCTAAAAATGCTATCTGAGCAAAATAAACCGTTATCTGAGGTTGCCGATAGTTTTAAGGTCAGCTACGAATCCGGAGATATGAATTTTGTAATAGAAAACGTAGAACCGGTCTTGGCGATGTTAAGAAACGATTACGCAAAAGGTGAACTTTCCACGCTTGATGGGGTAGCGATTGATTTTCCAGATTGGCGCCTCACAGCGCGCTCTTCAAACACTGAACCACTTTTACGCGTTACTGTTGAATCTAAAAATCCCCAGTTAACCCGTCAAAAAGCAGTAGAGATAACCAAAAAAGTACTATACCATGGTGGCAAACTAAAAACCGGAGGTCATTAAGCTATTATTGCAGGATGGGCAGTTCTACCATATAATAGATCCATGAATGTTGCTAAAAAAGTGCCCTTGACTGAGGATATGGATAACGTAATTGAACTGTCCAAAACTACTAAAGTCTTACTGAGCTCGTTTAGTTCCATAAAAGAAAAGCAACCAGTTGATGAATTTACCAAACTGCAAGTCTCACAAGCTGTCTCTTTTTTAGCTTTAGTTTATGAGAAAGTCCGTAATGCCATCGAATACCGTGAAGACCATCTTTTAAGACGAGCCGCCATTGAACGTATACTTAAGCGGCGTTTAGCGATGAATCCCCAAGCTGTTGGAGAAGCCGAAAATTTACTGCGGGAGCTAATGTGGGCCAGATATTTTGCAAATGGTTCCTTGGGGCAAAACGACATATCAGTTATCCAAAAAATAATCGATCGGTACTTACAGATTAAAAAAGAATTAGTTACCGGCCGTAATGGCAACTCCCAAGTTTTTCTTTCCCAGTTCCTTTTTGACATGCTCACCTGCGAGATCGAAGAGAACCTAAGTCCGGCTTATGCTAAAAGACAAGCGGACTTCATATACTTTATTTTTCAGACTATTCATAAAAAAGTAAAAGTCGCCGACTTGACAGAGGCACAAAAAGACGCTTTTCTATTTATTGGCCTGGAGAAATCTTATGGCAAGACTGATATAGCTTACCAAAGGTATCACACGTATTGCGTGTTTTATAAACCGCTCTCTCAATATAGCGAAGATGAGTTAAAACAACTTACCACTTCACTGCCTGAAATCTTTACCCGCCTTGATAAAATGATCAGAAATCCCTTAGTGGAAAAACTGATGAAGTTTACCCGCAAACAACTCCCGCCGTTTCTCATTTTATTTGACATCATTAAAGAAAAAAAGCAATTGGTACAAGTTACGCTCACTGACAAAAAAAAGTTGTGGACTGAAGTTGATAGCACCTGCCGGAAAAAATACCAATTAATTAAATCGCGTTTAAACACGCTGGCTATTCGAAGTTTAATATATATTTTTATCACCAAGATGCTTTTGGCAATAATCATCGAAGTGCCACTTTCCAAACTGATATACGATGAAATCAACTACGGCTCAATTGCCATTAACTCCATTGCTCCCCCCATTCTGATGCTTTTGATTGTTTTGACAATCCATTTACCAGGTGAAGACAATACTAAACGTATTTATCAGCGACTGATTGATATCGTCAACGCCGATCCGAAATATGAACAAAGCATAGCTTTAATCACTAAAAAACCCAAAGCCAAACGGCCGCTTCTGATTTTAGGATTTACTATTTTTTACACCTTAACCTTTATCATCACGCTTTTGTTTATTCACGATATTTTGGCGGCTATTAATTTCAATATACTAAGCCAGTTAATTTTTATTTTTTTTATAAGCGTGATCTCTTTCTTTGCTTATCGTATCAAACAAGTAGCTAACGAATACCGCTTACTTGAAAAAGACAGTATTTTTCAGCCGCTAATTGACTTTTTTTTCATGCCGATTCTTTCTTTGGGTAAACTATTTAGTGAGGGTATTTCGCAGCTCAATGTGTTTATCGTACTTTTCGATTTTATTATCGAAGCCCCGTACAAACTGATTATTGAAGTCATCGAAGAATGGATGACCTTCGTTCGCGCCCGTAAAGAGGAGATCATGTAACTTCATATGGAAACGGATCTCTGGAAAAGTATCAAGAAACCAATTATTGGCCAGGCGCCAATGGACGGCATATCTGATGCCGCTTTTCGCTATATCACTGATAAATACGGCCATCCTTCAGTACTTTTTACTGAGTTTGTCTCTGTTGAAGGCATCAATAGAGGTATTACCCCGCTTTTATCTGCCTTCATTCACCATAAAACCAAGACACCCACCATAGCTCAGCTTTTCGGATCAAATCCAAAGGACTTTTACAACTGCGCGATGATAGTAGCTGAACTTGGATATGACGGGCTGGATATCAACATGGGCTGTCCGGATAGAAGTGTAACCAAGAAAGGTGCCGGAGCTGCTTTGATATTGGAGCCAATTAGAGCTAAAGAAATCGTTAAATGGGCTAAAAAAGGTTTTAAAGATTGGTCTGAAGGACGAAAAATTGCCAATCTGAAGATTTCTGCAAAAACAACCGATTTTATCTCCTTTATTCAAAAAAAATATCGTTTATCAATAAAAAGACGGCTTCTTCCGGTTTCAATTAAAACAAGAATCGGCTATGATAAAGTGGTTACTTTACCGTGGATTAATCATTTAGTTGAAGCTCAACCGGCAGTGATAACCCTTCACGGCCGCACTTTGCAGCAGCTGTATCACGGCAAAGCCGACTGGGAAGAGATTGGCCGCGCTGCAACGCTTACCCGAGGCGCTTCAATTATTTTACTTGGTAATGGTGACATCAAAAACATAGACGAAGCAAAAGTCAAAATTAGCAAATATAAATTGGGAGGCGTTTTAATCGGTCGGGCTTCCTGCGGCAATCCCTGGGTTTTTCAAGATAAGACGCCAAGTTACCGTCAGAGGCTGGAGGTGGCGGTTGAACACTGTCAAGTGTTCACCAAAATGTTGCCAGATGGGCATTTCTTGTCTTTAAGAAAACATTTAAGTTGGTACTGTAAATATTTAAAGGGAGCTGCCAAATATCGCGCTCGCTTAATGCGTGTCAAAAACATGGTAGAAGTCAATGTGATTATTTCAGAAATGCTAAATCACTGCTAAAGCTCGTGATTTTATTTCTTGCAGAATTCTTACTTGTAAAGTATGTCTAAATAATTTATTATTCAACTATTAATATTTCAGTACTAGTATGGATGAACAAACAGAAACAACTAAATCCCAAAATTCACCGCTTATGATTGTTGTTGCGGTATTGATATTGGCTGCAGCCGGATTTTATCTTTATTCAAACTTCGGAAATAAAATACTAAATCAAACAAGTTCAACGAATAAACCTACAACTAATATAACTACAGTAGTACAAACTAAAACCGAAGCAAAATCAGAGACAAGTCCTAATATAAACGCTGCAAAAGAATTTACAATCAGAGGTGGTATGTTTTGGTTTGATCCTAAAAACATTACTGTCCAAAAAGGCGATACAGTCAAAATTATTTTTACAAACACCGAAGGGACTCATGACCTGGTGATTGACGAATTTAACGTCGCAACAAAAAAAACCAACGCCGGTGAATCTGACACAGTTCAGTTTGTGGCAGATAAGATGGGCACTTTTGAATATTACTGCAGCGTTGGCAATCATCGGCAGATGGGAATGGTGGGAAAGCTGATTGTAAAGTAGATTCAATAAATCTCAAATTTCTCAAGTAGTTTTTTATTGCCCTCTATTTGGTAGTCTAAAAGATCACGGTACAACCCTGGACGCATGGAAAGAGACTGGGGAGTACCAGAATCTACAATGTGTCCATCATCAACTACCAGTATTTTATTGACATTTTGGATAGTGGAAAAGCGATGAGCAATAATGATTACTAAACGATCTTTCATTAAATTTTCAAGGCCAATTTGCACCTCTCTTTCTGATTTTGAATCCAAACTGCTTGTCGCCTCATCAAGAATAAGAATAGGGGAGTCTTTTAAAATTGCGCGGGCTATTTGAATTCGTTGTTTTTGTCCTCCGGATAATTTGACTCCACGCTCACCAACTTGAGAATCAAGTTTTTGAGGCAATTTCATCACAAAATCATAGGCGTTTGCCAGTTTAAGAGAATGAACGATCCAATCTTGGGCCGCTTTTGTTCCATAGGCAACATTTTCACGAACAGTAGTGGAAAATAGCTCGCTTTCCTGAAAAACCAAAGCGATATTTTGACGAATATAGAGATGATTTAGCTTATGATAGCTTTGACCATTAAGAAATATCTGGCCACTTAGGGGTTGATAAAACTTTAATATCAAATTGATGATCGTGGTTTTTCCAACGCCACTATGGCCAACCAAGGCCACTTTTTCCCGTGTTTTTATATCAAAACTGACATCTTGTAAAACAGGCATTGAAGAAGATTCGTATTGGAATGAGACATTTTTAAAGCTAATTGCTGGATTAACTATTTTTTCTAAGCTTTTTTGATTTTTGTAAAATTCGCTAGAAGTTAAGGCCATAATCTCAAAAAACTCTTTAGAACCGCTTTCGGCGTTTTGAATATTAGTTAGAATAAAAGACATCGCAAATAACGGGCGTCGTACCTGAGCCAGAAGCTGAATAATCAGTACCATATCTCCCAAACCAAGTTTACCCTGATAGGTATTTAAAAAAACAATGAGGTTAATAATGACCAGAATTATGTTCAGACTAAGGTTTCGAAAAAAATCAAACAAATGGTAAGCGTTGCTTTGTCTTGCGTATATCTGATTACTTTTTATCATACTCTGTGAGATTAGATCAAACTCATTTTGCTGGTTATTGAAGCTTTTAACCAGTTTAATGTTGGCGATAACCTCCTGGATTCGGCCACGTGAGACGTCTTCAATCTTGTTTTTCTTGATCTCTTCTTGGCCCCATTTCTTGGTGGAGTAATAGCTTAGAGCGATATAAATCGGAAATAAAAGAAAAGTAAAAAAAGCTACCCATTTGTTGAAGAAAGCCATAAATACGATTGTAAAAATGGCTTGTAAAAAAGTGGGCAAAAGAAAGTTGGTGGCGGTATTTACGAAGTTATAGACTGTTGTAATACCTCGATTTAGCTGATTGACGATCTTACCGGAAATTTCCGAATCAAAATAAGATTGAGGCAAGGTGAGGACTTTTTCATAAAATTGCTCAGTGAGGTATCGTCTTAGATTTCCGGCCAAATGATCACCCAGCCTCTCGGTAACCGCAGTCACAATCACTCCCAAAAAATTGAGCAAAAATGCCAAAGCAATTAGGAAATATAGCCGGTCAAGTGTCGCTTCTTGTCCGCTGATTTTTGAGGTTATCACATCAACGATCAGCTTGGAGAAAAACGGAGTGACAAGATCCAGTAAAGCCGAAAAAACAATCAAGACAGCAATAACCATTAGTAATTTATAAAGCGGCTTGGCGATCTTGATAATTTTCCAAATATTAGTCATAGAAAAATAGCAATATTTTACGCCATTTTTAGTACTTTTACCAGTACAGTATTAGTATAGAAATTTTAATTAAAGCGGATAGACAGGGGAATAAACGTCTGACTTGGTACTTCAAACCAAAAAGATGGCGCGAGTGAGACAGTTAACGCGTTGACGTTAACAATTAGCAAAGTTGGGCCAGCCCAACCAGTAATTTCCTCCAAAATATACTGATCAATTTTTTCTTGAAATAGAGCGCTAACATTAATTAATGATAGATTATTAGGAAGTGGCTGCTCAGAAGTCGAAAAAACTAAATAATTATCACCGGTTAGCGTTTTTTCTTTTATAAAAACATAGGCGTTATCCGGGGACCAGGTGTTATAAGGAATGGTTAGTTCAACACCATCTGGTAGGATTTTGCTAAATATCAGTCGCGGCTGATCAATTCCTTCTCCAGTGACATAAAAAGCATAGTCAATCGAGTTTTCAAACTTGACCTGTTTCATAGTTAGAGTGAGTTTGCCGTCAGGAGAATCCATTTTAGTATCCAGTTTAGTTGAAAAGGGAGTGGGGCTGGGCGTAGGGGTTTCAAAATCGGCTAAGGCTTGAGAAGAAAATGAACGGTCAGCGGTAAAGGAAAATTGTCTTATCGCTAATAACAAAGCACTAGCCGCGATTATTATCAAAATTAGCAATCTACCGAGGGAGTTTGATTTTATCATAATGGCGCTTCACCGTAAATTGTCACTTTGGTACCTAGATTTTTATCACTACTATATGTAGTGAGGCCATCAGAAACCGGATTGGCCCAGTCATAAAGCTTGGCTACGTCAGAGGTTTTCATATTCACACAGCCATGACTCATCGGATGGCCGAAGTTATTGTGCCAATATGTGCCATGGAGACTAAAACCAGTGCTTTTAGACACTTCTTGATTATAAAAAAACATTACATATGGAACATTGGGAAGATTATAATAATCATCACCTGTCCCTCCACTCATCCGGGTAGAGCGTAATTTAACCCAAATCGTAAAATCTCCGGTTGGTGTTGGAAACCATTTACCTGACGAAATTAGTGTTTGCATAAACAACTCCTTACCTTCAAAAGCATATAATGTCTGGCTTGTCAGATCAACATAGATATGTTTTTCCTCGTCATTGGTATCTGTCCCTAAAACTACTGGTCGGGTATCTTTTTCAGTTAAAGCAATGTTTGGTGCTGCTAACCGTTGGTTATTGAAGATAGCGATCGCATCTTTTTTTACCGCGAATTTGAGGCTTTCCTGACAACTTCGACTATTAGCACAACGAGGATGTTTGAGACTGATAATGGTCGGATAAACTATAGCAGCAAGCAAGGAAACGGTAAAAATTACTATTAAATAACGAATAATTAGGTTACTATGCCGTCTTTTCTTTTTCACATATTCAGAATAATACAAAAACAATGACGTGTAAAGAAGTTAGTTGTATTTTTTTTCCACCTTGATATTTAAGGAGTCATTTTTGTGGTAAAAAATAAAAGCTACTGGATGGCTGTAGGTGTTGGTGATATACAGGTTCTGCAGATTACTAGATGTCTGATTAACCGGTGAATAGAAAATCGATACGCCATGACTTTTGGGCACCTCAGCAATAGTTGCAAAATCGTGCTTGGTTGGAGCTTCTGTTTTTAGTCCTGCTTCTTTGGAAACAACATACATAAAAGACGCCAGATGGCAGACGCCGTCACCCACTAACCAGCCGTCGGATTTAAAACCTTCACTAGAGATAAAATGAGCGTTGGTAGTAGAAGCTATTTTACCCTGGTACTTGGCTAAAACACTGTCGTGAAAAGCAAAAGTTTGACCAGGTTTAAGTACTAGCTCAGTAACACCAGCTGACTTTACAGCGTTCCAGACTATCGGGTCGCCACGATTTATTTTTCCACTCATATAAGCTAAAGTCAAAAGAATATTATCGACAAACACTTGGTTGACAGATGGATCGTCATACCTATTGGTCAGAGAATAACTTACTTGAGAAAGCAGTTGATTGGTACTTTTTTGAGGTGTAGGGGTCGGCCAGGATAAGATTATCACTACGGCCACGACAACGATAATAAGGGCGGTAAATATGATCTTTTTCATGCCTATAGTATATCATACTATAGGCCATATATCAACCTCTAAAGTAGCCATTTTAGCCTCATTTTGAAGGAGAAACAATCTTTGGCCTTAAATTTGAGTTTTAGTGAGTCTGGAGGGACTCGAACCCTCAACCAATAGCTTAAGAGGCTACTGCTCTGCCAGTTGAGCTACAGACCCTTATTACGCTTCTTTTTTTGTGCTCCTGGAGGGAATCGAACCCCCACCACATGGTCAGACCCGCCTGCCATCGCTTTCTGTGCGTCCGGCAGGACTCGAACCCGCAACCTGATGGTCCGAAGCCATCTGCTCTATCCAGTTAAGCTACGGACGCTTAGTCATAGCGGGCAGGAGCCACGTACTCTATCCAGTTAAGCTACAGGAGCTAAATATGCGAAAAATACCTTAAAAATTAATAAACTCAACAACAAAGCTAAGTTAGAACGTTATATACTATTTTATCATGGAATCAAGCCTATTTCATATCGGTTTTTTAATGATTGAGGCTGTTATATTACTTTGCGTAGTTGTCTATTTTTTGGGCCTGATACTATCATTTTTCAAAGGGGCGCCGTATGTGGCTACCAAAAAACAGGATCTAAATGAGATTCTTAAACAGGCTAACTTAAAACCTGGACAGTATCTGTTGGAGCTTGGTTGCGGTGACGGACGCGTGTTAAGAAAGGCCGCCAGCTTTTATGGGGTGATCGGCTGCGGCATTGATATTAACCCTATTGTGATTATTTTAGCCCGAATACGTAGTTGGTTACAACAAACGAAGAATATGAAATTTTTTGTCCAGGACATAGTTCGCGCTAATTTCTCGCAAGCCGACGTCATATATATTTTTTTGTTTCCCAATCTCATTAGCCAATTAAAATCGAAGTTATTAACTGAAACTAAAAATGACGCTCTTATCATATCACATGGCTTTCAGATACTGTACCTGCAAAAGCATCTGATTAAAAGAATAGTCGGTAAGAAATTTAATACTTATTATTACCGCCTCAAACATTGACAGCTATCGTATAAAGTTTATATAGTCAAAAACATATGTTTTTAAAGACAACTAAGTTTTCACTAATTTTTTTTACTATTCTTCTGATTAATGTCTATATTAGTGTCAAGGCCTACCGGTACTCCTTAAAAAACACTAAAATACTAGTGATTCTTGAGGAAATTAGGACTCTTGAGTCAATCAAGACACCGTCATCAGTACTTGGAGTCAGCAGTGATAGTCTAAATAGCGATATACGAGTAGCTACCCTAAAGAGCTTTTTTCGCCAACATAACTCGCCGTTATACGACCATGCCGACTTTATTGTGGCATCAGCAGACAAATACAACCTTGATTTTAAACTGGTCCCAGCTATCTCCATGCAGGAATCCAACGCCTGCCGGGTGATTCCTAACAACTCGTATAACTGCTGGGGATGGGGGATATACGGCGCAAACGTAACCAGATTTTCCTCCTATGAAGAAGCTATTGAGACTGTGTCTAAAGGACTAAAAGAGAATTATATTGATCGCGGTTTAATTAGCGCTGATGAGATTATGAGAAAATATACACCAGGTTCAAACGGCAGTTGGGCTTTTGGAGTGGAAACCTTTCTTAAAATACTCGAGTGATTATTGGACAGATCGGGAAGACTGTAACTCTTGCGAAAGAGAGTACTGCGTGCCTTTTTCTTTGGAATGAACAGTAAACAAAGAGCCTCTTTTTTTCTTTTTGGAAATAAGTGCCTGCATCCAAGTGCTTGATTCGCCAATTTTTGCCCGTAAAGACTGTAATATTTTTAAAAGAACTTCCAAAAAACGAACATGATAAATACCTGGCTTTTCAGGTAACGATTCCAAAGTCAATTTTTCGATATCTTTGACTTCGCTAAGAAGAGCTCGATCTTGTTTCTTTATAAGTTGCACCTCTTGTTTAATCTGTTTAATAAGCTCTGTAATCGCTTCTATCTGTCTTCTGTCCTCCAAATTTTGAGAGTTAAAGACATTTTTGTGTTCCACCCTTTTGGCTTTTGAAGGATCAATTTCATTAAGTTTTGGATACTGTTCGTTACCCCAAGGCAAGTCCGGTGAGGAATCATATCCGGTCATCGCATCAAAAACACCTCCGGCAACCCCAGTTCCGATGTCCTTAAAACTTTTACCGATATTTTTGACCATTGAAGATCCAAAGTCACCAAGAGAATTTTCTGTGTCATTTTCAACAGAATCTCGATTATTGACGAAGCTGGACTGAGAAGACTTTTGTTTAGTCTTAATCATATCAGTATTTTACTACAGGCTATTTAGATATTCAAGTGTCTTTTGTTTCCTCATTAAAGAGGCATAAAAATAGGCCTGTTTTTGAGCTTGTTCCTTTTCTTTAAGATCTTGAATTTTGCCAAAAAGCTTGTCTAAATCAGCTTTTTCTACCTTAATTCCTTCTACATCAGCTATCTCTTGTAAGATAAACTCTATCCGATAGGTATCCAAAATCTCGGCAGAATATTGCTTTTTTAGCTCGTCCATTGTGATTCCTTTTGACTTAAGATACCCCTCTACCGTTAGACCTAACTTTTGGATGTCGTCCAATAGCCGGGAAAGACGGTGGTTGAGCTCATCCTGGATTATTAAGTCTGACACTTCGCACGCAACATTCTTTAACAAAGTGTTAAGCGTTTCCTGCAGATTTTTTTCTTTGAGCTTCTCGTTGTCTGCTTCTTTATTTGCCGGTTCTTTACCCGGTACCCAGATATCGCCGTTTTTAACATTTTGTCTGGCTTCTTTTAGCTTATCCTTATAATTACCTAACTTAATTTCTGGTTTTTGCGCTGTAGTGAACTTCACTTCCCACTCTTCGTTCTCTTTGGCTTTGAGTAGAGTAATTTTTGGAGACATTATTGGCTTTAAATTTTGCTTGGAAATAACTTCCTCATAGATTTTTGGGAATAGCGACCGCATAAGCTGATTATAAACATCTTCCTTTTTTAGGTATTTCTTAGCCAGTTCTTTTGGAGCTTTACCTTTACGAAAACCCTCTATTACCAGATCTTTATGGAGCTCCTCAAAAGCTTTCGCATACTCTACCTCAATATCACTCCAAGGGAATGTAAGCACTATATCAAAGGTGTTCTTGGGAAGTTTATTTATTTTATGATTGTACATGGCTTTATTTTACAGTATGAGAAGAAAAAAGCAATATTTTACTTGACTAATTTTTCAACGTTTTCAAATTCCAAAAGCATCCTGTTAACTTTAGCCGACCACGTAGGACTTTCCGCATAAATTGAACCCACCTGCTCTACGGTCAAAGCGCCGCGACTGATGTAATTTTTAGCTAGTCCTTCTCCCACCGTTTCAATAGCCTGATCCCAGCTATTAAATAAAATTAGCCCTCCACCCCATCCAAACGGGTTGTATGAATCTGGTAGAATAAACCGTCCATATGTCGATTCAACACCAGAGATAGCCGGCAACAAATAACAGTTGAGGTTATATTTTAAACACACGTCAACAAAGGTATCTGCCGAGTTTAAAAGCGGTGAGTTGTACTTGGCCAAGACCTGTCTTATAACCTTACGCTTTAGCTGGTAGACATTTGCGTCCACAGGACTAAGTTGATCTTCTGAATACGTAAGGAGCCTGGCCGACTGTCCGGCTTCCTGTTGAGCAGCCACGAGTTGTGTGCGGGTGAGTGATACTATGATAAGAGTTATCACTATAAGCTTTTTGTACATAAAAAAATCCTAAAGCTTTTCTTGACAAGAAGAATAACCTTAGGATCTAAGTAGAATTATAGCATTTATTATAAGTTTGTCAAGTATTATACTTTCTAGCCCATAGACAAATTAAGCTCAAAAACGCAGTTTAAGCCCTAAAATAAGCATATCCTATGAAATCTACTTTCGATTCTTTTAGCTTTGGTTGCCGGGTAAATCAAGCGGAAAAAGAAGAGCTTGACCGCCAACTTTTGAGCCTGGGATATGTGCGTTCAGCTCAAAATCCGCTAGTGTACATAATCAATACCTGCGCTGTAACAGGTAAGGCCGAACGCGAAGCCAGACAGAAAATCTACCAGACGCTTAGACGCTTGCCTGACACTAAAATCGTGGTTACCGGCTGTGCCGCTACAAACTGGTTAAAAACAAACCAAAAAGTTCCTGGTATTTCGCTTCTTATTGACAACCAAAATAAAAAATATTTAGCTGAGCTAATTAATCGACGTCTAAAATTGAAAAACTCCAAATTGAAACTTGCTCAAGTTATCGCACCTTTAATCGACAAATTTCTTGCTTCAAAAAGACTCATAGTTAAAATTCAAGATGGCTGCCAACGTTTTTGCAGCTTCTGCATTGTTCCTTATCTTCGCGGCCAACCTAAGTCAAAAACCATATCCCAGATAATTAGCCAAATTAACGCCTACCCCTCGATGAGGGAGGCGATTTTAACGGCAATTAATACCGAAGCTTTTGGCTTTGATACACAAGAGTCGTTTATAGACCTTCTTAGCACCATTCTTAGAAAGACCGCAATTAGCCGTTTAAGCTTCGGTTCAATACATCCCTGGACTATTAATTCGGAGTTTCTTCAATTTTACAGTAATTTCTGTGCAACTGGGAGAATAGTTAATTATTTTCATATTCCGCTGCAGTCAGGATCAGATAAGATGCTAAAGCTAATGAAACGGGGATATTCGAGTGCAAATTTTCTGGAAAAACTTAATAAATTAGACCAGATTCAACCCTTTGTTTTTATCAGTACCGACATAATCGTCGGCTATCTGGAAGAAACAGATAAAGATTTTGAAGACAGCTACCAGTTTTTAAAGCGCGCCCCGATAGCTAAATTTCATATTTTCCGCTATTGGCCGCGACCGCATACTGCCGGTTATTATTTGTCTAAAAGGCTGACGTTGCCCTCAGCTCATGTTAAGCATGCCCGCGCAAAGCGCCTATCTGATCTTAGTAGTAAGAAGTATCTCCGATTTCTTAATACTCATTTAGAACATACTTTTCCTGCTCTACTTTTGGAAAAACGCCAAAAAGGGTTACAATACGGCTTACTAAGCAATCAAATTCCAGTTAAAGTAAAAACACCAAAAAAATTTGTTGGTGAAATCAAAAACGTAAAAATAATAGATTGTAAAAACAGTGAACTTTTTGGTAAAATTGTCTAGATTATGCGCTCATAGCTCAATTGGCTAGAGCACTGCCCTGTCACGGCAGGGGTTGGCGGTTCGAGTCCGCTTGGGCGCGCAATAAACTAAGAATGGAATTTTCTTACAACGCCTTTTACAATACCCCTAATTTTTAGTTCCTCACGTGGATGGATATCGGGATATTTTTCGTTTGCGGCACGTAAAAATGATAGCTTTTTATCTCTTTTAAGAAACTTCAGCGTCCATTCTCGATCTACTTCCGCAAGCACAATATCACCGTCCTTAGCTTCTTTTTTATTGTCAATCACCACAATATCGCCTTCAAAGATACCGGCATTGATCATCGAATCGCCGCTGACTTTTAAAAGGAATGTGGAGGTAGGGTCTCCGATTAAATACTCATCGATGGTAAGGTATTCTTTATTTTCCTCGGCCATAATCGGGTAGCCTGCTTTCACCAGACCATAAAGCGGTAAAGCAAAAAACTGCGAAGTAGGAGATATTTTATTATTTATTTTTTGTACCAAGCCATAAGAAATCCATTTTTGCATAATTCTAAAAGCCGAATTTCTTGAAGAAAAACCGAGCAATTTAGCCATCTCAGAATAAGTCGGAAGCCGTCTGAATTTACCGTAAAATTTTTTAATTTGATCAAGGTATTTTTCTTTCATTTAGAAAATAATAGTGGATGATTGTCCACAATGCAAGAGATTTAATGTGGATAACTGAGATTGCGTAGAAGATTGAAGTTATTGTATACTTTATATTACAAAAAGACTGCTTAGCTCAGTTGGCTAGAGCGTCACATTGACATTGTGAAGGTCGGGGGTTCAAGTCCCTCAGCAGTCACCATTATTTTTTTACCTTATCGTTAAATCTTATGAAACGGATCTTATCAGGTATTACACCAAGCTCAGCCAAAGGACTGCACCTTGGCAACTATTTTGGCGCGACAAAGTCTCACCTGGAGTTCCAAACCAAGGGGGAGTGTTTTTATATGATCGCCAATATCCATTCTTTAAATACCGTCTTTAACCCTAAAGAGGTAATGGCTAACACTTTAAATATCTTTACCGAGTACCTCGCGTTTGGTATTGATCCCAAAAAAACCATTTTTTTTGTTCAGTCAGATATTCCATCAATACCATATTTACAAACAGTTTTAAATAATGCAGTAACGCTTGGTGAACTGAAACGGATGCATGGATATAAAGATAAACTGGCTAAAAATGTGGCTCAAGATTCAATCAATATGGGCCTCTTTTGCTATCCGGTTTTGATGTCGTCTGACATTTTACTTTTTAAACCTAATATTATTCCAGTTGGTGAAGACCAAGCTCAACACGTCGAGATTTGTCGGGAAATGGGCCGTACATTTAATAACCGTTACGGCAATATATTAATTATTCCCGAGCTTTATTTGAAAAAGGATGTGGCTCGGGTAAAAGGGATTGATGGCGTTCGCAAAATGAGCAAGTCTTTGGGAAATGACATTCCGGTTTTTGGTACAGAAGAAGAGATTAAAAAGCAGATTATGTCAATTACCACCGATACTGCCCGTATACACTCCAGTGACCCAGGTGATCCTCAAAAAAACGTCTGTTTTGATTACCTTCAACTGATGGAATATGACAAGATTGGTCTTGATGTAATGAAAGAAAAATACCAGAAAGGAACAGTGGGAGATGTGAAAATAAAAGAAATAGTTTTCGAAACTTTTATGCAATATTTTGATAAATACAGATCTAAAAAAAAGGAGTTACAAAAAAACCTCGATTATATCCATACTTTGCGTGTTGAAGGTGCAAAAAAGGCTAACCTAACCGCAGATCAAACTTTAAAAGAAATATTGCGCGCCATAGGACTCAACTAAATTCGGATAATGATGATAATATACATATCTAATAATTCATAGCCTTTACAATAATAAAAACTGTTATATAATCGGTGTAATAAATGAGGTTATCTACTAATGCAATTCATAAAGGGCTTCATTTTGCTGATCCAACCTATGGATCCGTGGCTCCGCCTATCTACCCGACATCTACTTTTGTTTTTCCAACAGCCAAAGAAGGAGCTCTTCGTTTTGCAGGTAAGTCCAAAGGTATGATTTATTCGCGCTTCACCAATCCTACAGTGTCAGCGCTGGAAATGAAACTTGCAGCAATGGAGGAGGCCGAAATGTGCATTGTCACCTCATCGGGCATGTCGGCAATTACTTTAGCCTTACTACACAACTTAAAAGCCGGAGACTCGATTGTAAGCCACAAAGTGATCTATGGCGGTGCCTATGAATTAATAGCAAACATCTTGCCAAGATATGGTATTAAAGTACATCTTATTGATTTTAAAAATATTCAAGAAATTGAAAAACACATTGATAAAACAACAAAAGTTTTATATTTTGAGAGTCCTTCCAACCCACTTCTTGAGGTGCTGGACATTAAAAAAATTACCGCTCTTGCTAAAAAGCACCACATTCTCTCGGTATTTGACAATACCTTTGCTCCTCCTCCAGCTCAGGAACCTCTGAAATTGGGAGTGGATATTATCGTCTATAGCCTGACCAAATACCACAACGGCCACTCGGATATCATCGGTGGTGCGGTAGTTGGATCTACGAAACTGCTCCAACTGATGTACTGTCACAGCTTTATTTTTTTTGGCCTGACAATGTCACCATTTACCGCTTACTTGGTAAGTCGCGGATTGGCAACTCTCAACCTTCGCTTACCACACCAGTCTGCTTCTGCTTTAACTATTGCAAAATTTTTAGAAAAACATCCCAAAATCGCCAGAGTGTATTATCCGGGTTTGGCTTCACATCCACAGCGAGCTCTTGTTAGGAAACAGATGAATTATAACGGCGGTATTTTAGCTTTTGAACTAAAGGGCGGTTATAAAGCTGGAGAAAAAATGGTTAACAACGTCAAACTTATCCATCTGGCAGTGTCTTTAGGCGCAGTGGAAAGCTTGATTGAGCACCCGGCTTCGATGACTCATTCCGAACTATCGCCTGAGCAAAGGAAACAATCAAATATTGGTGAGGGTTTAATCAGACTTTCGGTAGGAATAGAAGACGTTAAAGACTTAATTGAGGACTTGACTCAAGCCTTAAAAAAGATCTAGTTCACATTTACGTAAGAGTGCGGGGGTCTTTGACAAAACACCGAGTATCGTATATACTAACTTTAGATGTTTATCATGAAATTTGTTTCTATTATCACTACTACTACCGCCTTCTAAAGCGGGAATCTGTAGTATGGTGATCATTTACAGACCCCGTTTTACCGGGGTTTTTTATTAACTTTTTTTTTATATACTTATCTTATGAATGACCAGCAAAATCTTGACAACCTCAGACACTCCTGCGCCCATCTTTTGGCTGCGGCTGTAATTGAGTTGTGGCCAGACGCCAAAAGAACGATTGGACCGACGATTGAAAATGGTTTTTATTATGACTTTGATTTTGGAGATATTAAAATTTCCGCAAGTGATTTCCCTAAAATAGAGCAAAGAATGCGTGAATTAATTAAAACATGGGAAAAGTTTGAAATGCACCAATTAACACCGGAGCAAGCGAGAAAAGAATATCCAAATAATCCCTATAAACACGAACTAATATCAGAATTCAGCAAAACAGATCATAAACTGTCTTTTTATAAATCAGGTAAATACTGGGATCTTTGTCGTGGAGGTCACATTGATGATCCTTCCCAGCAGCTTAAACATTTTAAGCTGTTGTCTGTTGCCGGGGCGTATTGGCGAGGAAATGAAAAAAATAAGATGCTGACCAGAATTTACGGTACAATTTTTTTAACTACAGAAGAGCTGAATAAATATCTCATGCAAATAGAAGAAGCCAAGAAACGCGACCATAAAAAATTAGGTAAAGAACTTGATCTGTTTTTCTTTTCCGATTTAGTTGGACCAGGATTGGCTTTGTGGACACCAAAAGGCACGCTGATCCGTAATTTAGTTGACGATTTCGTCTGGCAACTTCGGAAAGAAAAAGGTTACCAGAAAGTGATGATACCACATATTACTAAAAAAGAACTTTATGAAAAAAGCGGTCATTGGTTAAAATTCGCTAACGAGTTATTCAAAATTAAGTCCCGAGAAGGTCATCTGTTTGCTATGAAACCGATGAACTGCCCACACCACACACAAATATTTGCCCATATACCGCGGAGTTATCGGGATATGCCGCAACGTTATGCGGAGACCACAGTCTGTTATCGCGATGAACAAACCGGGGAATTATCAGGTCTTTCCAGGGTTCGTTCTTTTACCCAGGACGATGCCCATGTTTTTTGCCAAAATTCGCAGGTTGAGAACGAGTTTAACGCGATCTGGGATATCGTAAAAAGCTTTTATTCCGCTTTTGGCTTTCAGCTTAAGGTGCGTTTATCTTTTCACGATCCCAATAATATGAAAGCCTATCTTGGTGATGAGGATGGTTGGAAAAAGACAGAATTAACACTAAAAAGTATAGCCGACAAACGGAAGACAGGTTATCAACTGGCGATTGGTGAAGCCGCTTTTTACGGCCCCAAGATTGATTTCCTGGCTCAAGATTCGCTATTGCGACAATGGCAGGTGGCAACAATCCAGCTTGACATGAATATGCCCTATAGGTTTGATTTGTCTTGTGTCAATGAAAAAGGGGAAAAAGAAAGGATTGTAATGATTCATGCCGCTATTATGGGGTCTATCGAACGTTTTTTGTCAATTTTGATTGAACATTTTGCCGGAGCGTTTCCTCTTTGGCTTACGCCTGTTCAGGTAAAGATGATCCCCATATCTGCAGATCAACTAACTTATGCCCAACAGGTCGCTGATCTTTTAAGCAAAAACGGAATCAGAGTAGAAGTCGATAGGCGAGCAGACCGCATGCAAAAGAAAATCCGAGATGCTCAATTAGAAAAAGTTTATTACATGGCGGTGGTTGGGGAACGAGAATCAGCTTCAGAGACGGTGACTGTTCGAGAAAGATCGGGGAAACAACTTGAACCTTTAAAACTAGCTAAATTTGTAGAGCTGGTTCAACAAAAGATCACCCAAAAAAGTGTTGATTGACCTTAAAAAAAGTATAGTTGGTAGGCAGTAAGATAGTAAAATAGACGCTGATTTGGTAATCTAGTTCAATCTTGCAAAATAAAGCACATCTGTTTATAATTACTAAATTCTAAGTTAAACTAAAAGTTTGTTAGCAACTCATTACATTTGAGAAATTTTAGAACACCTCATCCAAGGCGGAAATTTTATCAGCTGAACTATCGGATTGAGGCTCAAAGTTTACGCGTCATTGATTTTGAAGGTAAACAAATTGGAGTCATTTCCAAACAGGAAGCGCTTGATAAGGCTAGGCTTCAGGAGCTGGACTTGGTGTTAATCGCGCCGTCAGCTAAACCGCCAGTAGCTAAAATCATTAATTTTAAAAAATTTCTTTATCAGGAAGAAAAAAAAGAAAAAGAAGCTAGAAAAGGCATTAAAAAAAGCGTGGTTAAAGATTTAAAAATCTCATTATTTATTGGCCCAGCCGATCTGGAAAGGATAATAAAAAAAGCCAGAAACTTTTTACTTGAAGGCAATCAGCTAAGAATAAATCTGACTTTAAAAGGACGGGAAATCGCTAAACGCGAGATGGCAATGGACTTAATCAGACGATTTATTGGTAATCTAGGGGAAGTAAATGTTTCCAAGGAACCAAGGATAGAGGGAAGAGTTATTCGAGCCGTAGTGGCCAAAAAGAAATAAAAAGTTAATATCCAAAGCTTATATATGAAACAACGAACGCGAAAATCAGCGGCTAAAAGGTTTAAAATTACCAACACTGGTAAAGTGTTGCGGCGTTCTCACAATATCCGTCATCTAAAATCTAGCAAGAGTAAAAGACAGATCAGATCGCTAAATAGAATAAAGGTGGTTAACGGCAGGATAGAGAAAAAAATTAAAAAGATGATGGCAGTGGCTTAATATTTTAATATTTGACTTTCAATAACCTAACTTATGGTACGAGTAAAAAGCGGAATTCAGACAAAAAGAAAGCACAAGAAAACTTTAAAACTAGCCAAGGGTTACTGGATGACCAGGCATAAACAGTTTCAAAAAGCCAAAGAAGCGGTGCTGCATGCCGGTTCTTATGCCTATATCGGCCGTAAACTCAAAAAAAGAGACTTCCGAAGTTTATGGATAACAAGGCTAAACGCGGCTGTTTCGCCTCTTGACCTAAATTACAGCCAGTTTATACATCTTCTTAAACTGAAAAAAATTGCAGTAGATAGAAAAATTCTGTCACAGATTGCTGTTGAATATCCAAAGGTATTTGAGAGCTTTGTTGCCAAAATTAAAGCTTAAAGTCTTATCTACCCACCGTATCCCGCCTTTGGCGGGAGTACGGAGGGTTATGCCAAGTCAGACTTGGTTATGCCGCTGAAAGATGAAGTGTTTTTTTGCAATTTCATCTAAAAGCGGTATCTAAATCCTTTTGCAAAGCTCGTGTCTATCAGCTAATATATCTGCATGGAGAATTTAACCAATGTTGTTTCTCAAGTTAAGAAAAATCTGCAAAAAGTCTCCGACCTTGAAAAATTGGAAGAACTAACTATCCGCTATCTGGGCCGCCACGGACTGATTAATGAGACGCTCCAAAAAATCAAAGAAATTGATCCAGGAAAGAGGCGGGAATTTGGTCAAAAGATCAATGCTGTCAAAGAAGAAATAAACAAACTTTTTCTGATAAAGAAAAATCAGCTTATTAAAAATGACGAAGCGTTGACAGACTTTGACAATACCCTTCCTGGCAGACCTTACCCCAAAGGCAGTTTGCATATGATAAGCTATGCCACGGAAGAAATCAGTGCTATTTTTAGTAAAATCGGTTTTATCCGCATGACTTACCCGGAAATAGAAAGAGAGTATTTTTCTTTTGATTCTTTGAATATGCCACCTGACCACCCTGGCCGGGATGACTTTGAAACTTTTTTCTTAAAAGCCCAAAAAGATCCTCAACTTGGAAAAATGATTCTATCCCCCCATACTTCATCAGGTCAGGTACGGGAGATGTGGCGTGTGGGTACACCACCAATCAGAATGATCAGCATCGGAAAATGTTATCGCCCCAACTGGGACACCACCCACACGCCGATGTTTCACCAGTTTGAATCATTGTGCGTTGACCGAAGTATCAATATTACCCATTTGAAAGGAACAATTGACTATTTTGTTAAACAATATTTTGGAGAAGACCGTGAGGCTCGTTTGCGGCCGCACCATTTTCAGTTTACCGAACCTTCTTTTGAGGTCGATATTACCTGCGGAGTCTGTCACGGTAGGGGAGATGGAGTAAAATGCCGCGTATGCAAGTCTGGCTGGCTGGAGTTGGCGGGCGCTGGTATGGTTCATCCTAACGTATTAAAACACGGCAAAATCAACGCCAACGAATATAACGGCTGGGCCTTTGCTTTTGGAATCGAACGTTTACTGATGGTCAGAGGAGGATTAAAAAATATGCGCGATCTGTATACGGGCGACATCCGTTTTTTGGAACAATTTTGAGTTTTTTGTAATAGGTTGCATTTAACGTATAACCTGATTTTAGGTTATATGCTACATGTTACATGTTACATGTTTAGATGAATATAAAAATTACATACAATTGGCTGCTGGAGTATCTGGAGACTGATGCTGATCCGTATGAACTGCAAAAATATCTCTCCCTTTGCGGGCCCTCCATTGAACGGGTTCAACAAATAGGGGTAGATTATGTACTGGATATTGAAGTCACCACAAACCGCGTAGAAACGGCCAGCGTATTTGGTATAGCCCAAGAGGCTACCGCTATTCTTCCACAGTTTGGTAAAAAAGCTAAACTAAAAATTAATCCGCTGCAAAAATATACCTTTTCCTCCATGAACACCAAGCCGGGCGAGCATATGAAACTGGACATCACCATCGCCGACCATAATCTTTGTCCTCGCTTCACAGCGATTGTTTACAAAGATATAAACATCAAACCCGCACCGGATTTGATCAAACAGAGATTGCAGATGTGTGATATTAAATCAATCAATAATATTGTCGACATCTCCAATTACCTGATGTTATCTTTAGGCCAGCCGGTACACATGTTTGACTACGATAAAATTATCGCTCACAAGATGATACTAAGAGAAAGTAAAAAAGGGGAAAAGATTACCACTTTGGACGAAAAGGAAATTATTTTACCTGGCGGAGATATTGTAATTGAAGATGGCTCCGGTCGTTTAATTGATCTTTGCGGAATTATGGGCGGTTTGAATTCCGCAATAAACAATAAAACGACTACTATCGTTTTTTTTATTCAAAATTATGACAAAAAAAGGATTCGTCGTACTTCTATGATCACCGGTCAGCGAACTGTAGCCGCTACCTATTTTGAAAAAGGTCTAGACCCGCAGCGAGTTGAAACGACATTTGTATACGGCATTGATCTATTAAACGAACTGTCAGGAGGCATTAGCGCTTCACCGTTGTATGATATTTACCCGCATCCCTATCAAATTAAAGAAATTAACGTAACTCTTGATTTTATTAATCGGTTGATTGGAGTTTCAATTGAGCAAAATAAAGTTAAGTATATTCTGGAAAACCTGGGTTTTAAGGTGGAAATTCATCATAACGAAGACTATGAATCGTTTCATATTAAAGTACCATCCTACAGGTCAGGTGATGTTGATATCAAAGAAGATATTGTAGAAGAAGTCGCCCGTGTCTATGGATATCATAATTTAAATAATGCCATTCAGCCTACTATTTATGTCAAACAGCCGCGCGATATTGAGATGCTGTTTGTTATCCAACAAAAAATAAAATATTTTTTAAAGCATCTGGGACTTAACGAGATGATGAACTATTCCATGATCTCCAAAGAACTAATTGATAAGTTGGCTTTAGATTCCGATAACAAGCTCGTGATTGACAACTCTATTTCGGAAGAAATCAGGTATATGCGTACTTCTCTTATTCCTTCGCTTATTAAAAACATCAAAGACAACGAAAACAAAAAAGACAAACTGAAATTTTTTGAAATTGCCAAAATTTATGAAAAGAAGGAATCCCTACTTCCAAATGAAATTTATCGGTTGGGTTTGGCGACCAATACCGATTTTTTTGATCTTAAGGGCATAATCCAAGCACTTTTAAACGAGCTAAACATTTCCGAATATCAAATAATCCGCTGGGAAAGCAAACACTACTTACCTTCAACTTCCGTAGAATGGCGATTAGCTGATATACCGGCAATCCGTATGGGTCAAATAAAAAAAACATATCAGGAAGCGATGGGTATAAAAAGTAGTTTATTTGTGGCTGAGATCGAATTTAGCGCACTCATAAAAAATTACCAGGCGATCGCGACATTCAAACCACTCTCACCTTATGCAATAATCAAACTCGATCTCAACCTCAAACATAACCAAAAACAAACCTACGACAAAATTCGAAAAACGGCTTTTGCTACCACTCCGCTTCTTACTAATGTGGAACTTTTGGATCTTTACAAAGGAAAGATTACTTTAAGGTTTTATTTCTCCTCATCCCACAAAAATCTCACTGAAGAAGAGGTAAAAAAAGAGTTACAAAAAATCCAAAATAAATTACAGTAAGAAATTATGGCCAATTTGTCTTTTTAGCGATTTTTGTGCATCTGGAATTAAGAAATTAGTATTGGATATTAAGAGGATGTCGGAGAAGGGGGGGGAGTTGGTGAAATACTGTCCCAATCCATTTTAACGCCTACTTTTATTGTTGCTTCTCCCAACTGGTCTTTGTCATTCCAAACTTTGACTTTGAGATCATATACTCCGTCTAACAGTGTAACCGTTTCGTCAATATCTTTTCTATCGCCGTCTAAACTTTTGACCTCGCTGCCATTGGCATAAATTTTGATGTTTTTAATCGAAGAAAGAGAGGTGATTTTAGCTTTTATCTCAACGTTATTGCTGTCCACCTTTGATTTGTCATTTGGCGATTTTATAGAAACGACCACTGAGTCGGCAGATGCGTCTGAGGTCTCAGTCGCGCAGTGATATTTTTCATCCGATTGTTCCCTCGCCCAGGCGTCGATTGCTTCCTGCCAGCGATTTTTACCGTCAGTGGAAATAGGATCAGTCTCGGTAAAACAAATAAAATCTTTTTCTTCGTAATTGCCGGTTCGTATCTCAATGTCGTTGGCCAGTTTACCGTTGGCTTTGGAAATTTTCAGTTTTTTGTAATAAGGGGCGATGTCTTTTGGCTCTGCGCCTTCAATAAAATACTCACTTCTTTTTGGATAACCGTCTTTTGGCAAACCACCAAGATAAGCGTCAATTTCCATCGCTTTTACTTTATCGGGTTTATCAATAATGCCATCCGGGTATTTTTTGAGTATCTCACGCATTACTGTATACCAGATCTCTGAAGCGCCGGTAGTACCAGAGGCAATTTTCGCGTTCATCGGACTGTTATCATTGTTACCGACCCACACACCGACAGTAACACTTTTTGTAAACCCAATAGCCCAGTTATCGCGTTTATCATTGGTGGTGCCGGTTTTGACGGCCACGGTTTTACCCGGAATGTTGAGGTATGAATTTAATCCAAATTCCTCAGAACGGGCGTTGTTATCAGATAAAATATGTGATATAAGAAAAGACACTTCCGGTGACAAAACTTTTCGTTCTTGAACTTTGGGTTTCTTGTAAATGCCTTTATTCTGAAAGTCGGAAATCTCGATAATCGGTTGAGTGTCAATTTTAATCCCGCCGCGAGCCAGCACGCTGTAAGCCGAGGTTAACTCCAACAGAGTAGTCTCGCCACCACCAAGGGAAGCTGATAAGCCTAGGTTATTCATGTTATCTTGTGTTGGAGCCAAAGTAGACAGACCCATATCATAGGCTTTTTGTAAAAAATCCCTTAAGCCAACCATGGCCAACATCTTGACTGCCGGCAGGTTAAAAGAATTGCCTAAAGCAAAACGGATCTCCACTGGTCCGCGAAATTTACCATCATAATTTTCAGGTGTATATTCGTCATCACCTTGTTTTCCAAAATTAGTTTTTACATCCATAATCACCGTACTTGGTGTGTAGCCTTTTTCAAAAGCCGTTGCATACTCGATCGGTTTTAAGGCGGATCCCGGCTGGCGCAGACCGTCAACTGCGACATTAAACTTGCCGTAATCTTCGTCATTGAAATCATAAGAACCAACCATTGCCAAAATTTCGCCGGTTTGAGAATCTAAAACAACAACCGCACCATTTCCCACATGATAATCTTTTTTGATTTTTTCAATCTCTGTTTTCACAGCTTTTTGCACAAAGTCCTGCACATCATAAGCTATCGTCGTCTTTACTTTCACTCCTCGGTCCAATAGCCCGGCACCGATTTCATCCTCAATCTGCCGCTTGGCGTAAAAGACAAAATGCGGTGCCTCGATAGCCAGCTTTGGACTAGTGAATTTCATCTTCTCAAGTTGAGCTAACGCCTGTTTCTCCTGATCTGAAACAATGTAGCCATCTTCTCGCATACGTCTTAAGACATCTTTTGTCCTGCCTTTCCACGCATCGGTTTTACCCAAGAAAGGCGAATATCGTGAAGGACTTTGAGGTAAACCGGCTAAAAAAGCGGACTCCACCAACGTCAGATCTTTTGGCGTTTTGTCAAAGTAACCTTTGCTTGCTGAGCCTACACCCCAATAAGATCCGCCATATGGGTTTTCATTCAAATACATCTCCAGGATCTGTTCCTTGGAGTAGCGTTTCTCAACCTCGCCGGCTAATATTGCTTCTTTGATTTTGCGTGAAACACTACGCTCGGAAGTCAGAAGGACGTTCTTAATAAGCTGTTGGGTGATAGTTGAACCGCCTTGGGACTGCCCGAGTATCGAAAAAACCGCTGCTCTTAAAATTCCAAACTCCGAGATCCCGTGATGGGTGTAAAACCGCTTATCTTCGATAGCGACTGTTGCATTTTTTAGGTATTTGGAGATCTGATCAAAAGGCACCGGAACACGATTTTTATCTTTATACATCTCATAAAGCGTCTTACCATCGCGATCATAAAAAACTGTTGATGCTCCCTGATTTTGAGAAAGCTTGCCCGGTGAGGGAAGTTGTCGGCTATACCAGGCAAAAACCAAAAAAGTGAATAGATAGCCAATCACAACCAACGCTATAAGCGCCAGTGTTCCGTATAAAGCTACTTTCTGCGGAGTTAATTTGGCCAAAAATCTTTTCAGATTAAAACCGCCTCTTCTCTGGCGCAAAGGGATATATGCCATGCACCAATTTTATCCAAAAATACAAAAGATAGCAACTTTGAAAAAATTCAACAATTTAGGTAAAATAGGCTATGGCTTCTTTTAAGAAATATTTTAACAAAGAAAGAATCTGGAAAGTCATCATGATTGTTTCCTCGATTTTGCTGATACTATCCAGTTTGGCTCCTCTTCTTTTTATTAGATAACTCTCATATCCGACCCTAGACATGAACAGGTATAATATGTTCATGAATGGGGCAATTTCCGACATCTTAAATACTACCGTTGATATGCTGCCGGCTACCAGTGGTCTGACCATTAAGCGGCTCAAGGCCATCGGTATTAACACCTGGGAAGATTTGTTAAACTATTTTCCTTTCCGTTTTGAAGACTATTCTTTAATCTCAAAAATCAGTAAAATCCAACCTGGCGAAATCGTTACAGTACAAGGCTCTATCAAAAAAGCAAAACAAGAGTTCACCAGGAAAGGCTGGCGAATTCAAAAAATCACTATTGCCGATGAAACAGGAGAACTGCTCCTTATCTGGTACAACCAACCTTATATCATGAGGATTTTTACAATTGGAAATTCTGTTTCCGTGGCCGGTGAAGTAAAACAATATCTTAATACCCTGATTATTGAACCAAAAGATTATGAAATACTAGGGCTTAAGTTTACTGATACACTTCATACCGGTAAACTGGTGCCAATTTATCCGGAGAGCCGTGGTTTGTCTTCACGAACTTTGCGGGAAAAATTACACATCGTCTTAAACCATCTTTCGCAACATGATCAATTTGTCAATACGGTATTTGAATGGTTACCTGAAAAAATCAGAGTTTACAATCAGCTTACCGATGAATTTTCCGCTTATCAGCAGATTCACTCTCCGAAATCAAAAAAGCAAATCGAACAAGCTAAAAATCGGCTGGGTTTTGACGAATTATTTCTTACTCAACTTTCGGGAGCAATTATTAAAAAACAGTGGAAAAAAGAAACTGTAACCCATGGCTTTACCATAAGTCCTGACTTCATGGCCAAAATTAGCCATTTTCAAAGCTCCCTGCCTTTTATTTTGACTAATGCTCAAAAAAAAGTAATTGAGGAGATTGTGCGCGATCTGCAAAAAACAACACCGATGAACCGCTTTTTACAAGGAGACGTTGGCTCTGGTAAAACCATCGTGGCGGCGGTGGCGGCCTATGTAGCTTACCTTAATGGTTATCAAACTCTTGTGATGGCGCCAACCGAGATACTGGCTTCCCAGCATTATGCTACGCTAAATAATCTATTTCGTAACTTAGCAGTCAAGATTGCTTTACAGACAGGTGCGGTAAAATCAATAAAAACAAAAACCACGTCTGAAAAATTTGATATCATCATTGGCACTCATGCTCTTATCACCAAAAAATTACAGTTTCCCAAAATTGGACTGGTTGTGATTGATGAACAGCACCGTTTTGGCGTCGCGCAGCGAGCGGCTCTCAAGCAAAAAGGACTTAATCCGCACTTATTAACCATGACTGCGACCCCAATTCCACGAACCGTTATGCTTACACTGCACAATGAACTTGACCTGTCGGTACTTGATGAGATGCCCAAAGACCGGATACCGGTCAAGACTTTTTTTACTCCACCCTACAAACGAATAGCCGCCTACGAATGGATTAAAACTAAAATCACCCGGGAAAAAGACCAGGTTTTTATTATCTGTCCTCTGATTGAAGAGTCGGAGGTAGAGACGATGCAAACTGTAAAAGCGGCAAAAAAAGAGTACCAGCATCTGCAAAATAACATATTTTCCAAGTTTAATATCGCCTTACTGCACGGTAAACTAAAAGCCAAAGAAAAAAATCAAATCATGGCTGATTTTAAAGCTAAAAAATATGATATTTTAGTCAGTACTTCGGTCGTCGAAGTGGGAATAGATGTGCCAAATGCAACAATAATGCTGATTGAGGGAGCGGAGCGCTTTGGTTTGGCTCAACTGCATCAGTTACGAGGCCGGGTCGGACGAGGACAAAAACAGTCTTACTGCCTGCTTTTTACTTCTAGTAACCAAAATAGCAATTATAAGCGGCTGGAGTATTTTGCTAAAATTAAGACAGGTTTTTTACTGGCCGAGTACGACTTAAAAATCCGTGGTCCAGGACAGATTTTTGGTTATAGGCAACACGGTTATGATGATCTGAAAATAGCCCAAATGTCTGATCTGACCCTTATTCAAAAAACCAAAAATGCAGTACATTTTCTTTTAAAGAACTTTTCACTAGAGAGCGTCCCTAAGGTACAGACTAAACTAAAAAAATTCACTATTACCCAAGTGGCCCGCGACTGACCAATACTTGTTTTGCCTGCTAAAATATGATAGTATTACTAAATAGTTTTTGAATAGTAAAAATTATGACACCATTGCCAAAACGTAAATCTTCCACCCGCCGAAAAGGCATAAGGCTTGCCACTAAGGTTAAGTCTTTGCCTAAACTTGTGATCTGTAAACAGTGCGGTAAAAAGAAAATCCCTCATCGGATTTGCCGTTACTGCCGCAAATAAAAAGAGATTTATTTTTAACGTTTCTTAATAAACTTCTGACAAAATGGACCCACGACACGCGAAGAGAACTAAAATAGTACAAAATCTTTATGCCTTATGCTTTATCAAAGGTAAATCTAATCTACCATTCCCCAAAGAGAAAACGACGATTGATATTCAAAAGAATCTTACAAAAATTGACGGTTTTATTGCTAAACACGCGCCAAAATATCCGCTTGAACGCATTGCCAAAACAGATCTTAGTATTTTACGACTGGCAGTCTATGAGTTATTTATTGTCAAACTTGCCCCTTACAAAGTAGTAATTAACGAAGCAGTAGAACTGGCGCGTGAAATAGGAAGTGACCGCTCATACGCCTTTATAAACGCGGTACTGGGATCTATTCTAAACGAAGTTGAAAAAAAACCCTAGTATATGCAAAAATCATATCTGGATTTAGAGAAAAAGATCGACTTGGAGTTTAACAAAAAAACACTGCTCAAAGACGTTTTTATACACCGTTCATACCTAAACGAACATCGCAAACTCCATCTGCCGTCAAACGAAAAACTGGAATTTTTAGGCGACAGTGTTCTCTCGCTGATTACTTCCATCTATCTCTATAAAAACTTTCCCGACTTAAAGGAGGGTGATTACACTGATATCAAAGCATCCATTGTACGTACCGAAAGTTTAGCTGAGGTGGCCCAAAAACTTGCACTTGGAGAATATTTGTATTTATCAAAAGGGGAAGAAAAAGGGAAAGGAAGGATTAACAGCAACATCCTGGCCGACACCTTTGAGGCTCTGATTGCCGCTATTTTCATTGATCGCGGTTTTGACTCAGCATATGATTTTATATTAAAAAATCTGTTTAAAGAGAAACTTGATTATATTGTGAAAAATAAACTGTATCTGTCGCCCAAAAGCCGCTTACAGGAGATCATTCAGGCAAAATATAAAGTGCTTCCTAGTTATCAGACCATAAAAGAAACCGGTCCGGAACATGATAAAATCTTTCAGGTAGAGGTACTTGTAAAAGACCATAAACTCGGTGAAGGCCAAGGCTCCTCCAAAAAGACCGCTGAGGAAAAGGCGGCGGAAAATTCACTGGAAAAAATGACTTAAGACCTTTATAATATGCAAGCACGATCTGTTTAGCTTGTCAATTACTACTAAATTTTTACTATGGCAGTAACACTAAGGTTAATGAAATTTGGCAAACGCGGTTATCCTGTGTATCGTATTGTTGCTTTAGATAAAAGGAAAAAACGAGACGGTGCGTATATTGAAAAAATCGGCCTTTATCAACCCATGAGCCAAAATAAAATCGAAATTACTAAAGCCAGATATGACTACTGGATACAAAACGGCGCCCAACTCTCGGATGGTCTTCGAAGACTTCTTAAAAATAAACAATCAGTACTTTTTCAATAACTATTCTTTTATCTGGGCAATTATCTCACGAACAAAACGAATGTCTTTTTCACTAAGCTGTAACGTTTCTCCTTGGATTGGGGATGACAATGTAGAACTAATCAAATCTCCTATCTGATTGCCAGGTGGAGGCGCTAGTGGTGCCACACTAACATCCGGTTCAGAAAGCGCATCGGCAGGAGCGACTGATGAGGCTGATTGATGATAAAAATTTAGGGTAAGACTATACTGGTCTTGATCTTCGGCTAAAAGATCTAAACTGTTGATAGTAATCAATCTGCCAGAGATAAACTTGTACTCTTGTAAAAAGGTATGCAGCGTATCGATATTGCCTTTCCCATTTACGTTTAATGACAGCTTCTCTTGGTTTGAGTCAGACAGATTTATTTCATAATCGCCAAAAATAAATCCGGTTTTCTGAGAAAGTGCATCTAAGGCGTTGATTATAGAAAAATAGCTCTCCCTCTCAGGAATAAGATTAGCTGCAATATTGTTAAATTGATCGATCTCACCTACCGATATGTTGGATGACTTTGTTAATAACGATAACGTTTCTTTTAAATTGTTATTATTCTTTACCAACTCAACTGATTTTTGATATGAAGAAACCGTTTTCCAGCCAAAGAAAAAAGTGCACGCCCAAACCACAAGCAGTATAAGCCAAAAAAACAACTCATGAGAAATATCTGAAAAATTTAATCCGGTTAAAAAACTAGATACTGGTTTCATTAATTTGTTTAAATTTACCCTCAAAAGAAAATTTATACTGATTCTTGTCATTTTCAATAGGCACAACATCCAAGACCCGTAAAGAAATAAATTTCTCTAAAAAGCTGTCATTCTCAATAGAGTTGTATAGGCTCTCAAGATCTTCTTTATCAACTTGTATTACAAAAGTTGTTTTTTGTTCGTTATCTAAGGAAAAATGGACAAGGACAGCGCTTTTACTATTAGTAATAAATTGATCCATCAGACGATAATAAGTAAAAAAGTTAGCATCCTCCTTGAGGAAATTTTCAATTTCTTGTTTTTTTTCGACCAGAATTTTTATTTTTTCTTGCAGTGGTTTTTTGGCTGAATAATTTTCTTTAAGCGTCTTATTTTCTTTGTTAAGGTAATTTATGCGATAAAATAAAAAAAACTGCAGGACGATTAATACAATCATAAATACTCCGGCTATAGTCGTTGTGTATATAAAGTAGTGCTTAATTAAAATATAGATGGAGACCTTATTAAACTCCTGTCTATAATAATTGAATAAATTGATATATGATTTCATTTTATTTGAGCGGCAATAACGGAAACAAACGATGATATCTCACTTGAAAATGATTGTGTAATAACATTAGGAATCAGAATGCTGCCTATCGGTAAGGGTAGAGTGGGAACGGACATATTAGATTGGATAGTTGGTGCAAAGTTGGCAATAGAAGAGTCAAAATTAAAAAGATAGACTTTATTGACTTCTAGATTATATTTGCTTTTGGCAAGCTGTATAAACTGTTCAAGTTCACGAAACATCTCTTTCATAATCGGGTAAATAATTTTGTAAATATCAACTGTGGCGTTTTGGGTTAACCCAATGTTTTTTAGCGCTTCGTAGGTATTTTTTTCGTCCCAGTTTAAATTTACTTTCAAATCCCGCACAATTAGATCAAGCCCGATTTTAAAAGAACGTGTAGCCACGATGATATGAGATAACGGATCCACCAGATAAAGAGATGTACCGGAAAAACCGAAATTTACTAAAACAGTGCATTCATTACTTTGGGAAAAACGCAAAGCAATCAGTCGTCCGATGACGCTAAGCTCGTTTTCCAAATTTTTGGGGACTAAATGAGCTAAAGAAAGCATATTATAAATTCTGGTGACTGTGTTTTTGGGAGCAGCGATTATCAGGGTCAGCTGCCGAGAGTTTTTTGGGTCTTCTTTTAGTACCTCAATGTCAAGATATACCTCATCTATAGGCATTGGTATAAACTCATCAGCCTGGTAACGTATTGCCAGCATTAATTCCTGTTCGTTAAGTTTGGGCATCTCAATAATCTGCGAGTAGGTAACGCTGTCTGGCAAAACAACATTGACCTTTTTTTTAGAAATTTTTAAGTTTTGATACAACTGAAGCAGCTTTTTAGCCTGTTCTTTCTGTAAGAGAGGATTGTCGTCAAGTAAAAAGTTGGGTACAATATCATCGTAACCTAAAGAAAGAATCTCAATTTTTCCATCTTTCTCCTCTAAGTCGCATACCCTTATATTTTTTCGGGTAATATCAATCGAAAATGTGTCTTTAGACATTTAATTAGAGTAACAAAAGAGGAAATTAAAATCAATGAATCAAAGAGGCTGTCAATTAATCTGCAACTTGAATTTATCATGAAAAATAAATGTCTGTTTTGCCGGGTTAACGCCGGGAATAAGATCAGCTACCTGCAAAGTGAAATCATAACTGACAACTGGTGACGAAAAGTTCTTCTTTCGTATACAATAAATTGAAAAGCTCGTCACAGCAACTCTTTGAGAATTAACGATTATGGGGTTGGCGATTTCCGTTTCAAACTCCAGATTCCTTCCGTCCCGAAGAAATATTGTAAACCAATTTAGCTCGTTTTCAGTAACAAAGTAAAAATCCGGTTTGCTAGTGGCTATATCGTATCCGTTGCTGCTTGAATAAAAACTGGGTGATGCGGCGCACTCTACAGTATCAGGCGGACTGCGCGGATCGTTGGAATATACCCAATAAGTCCGTTCCCTAATGTGGCTTCGAACAAAATTGATGATGTTTTGCCCTTCGATGCGTAAAATAGCAATTTTATTTAACCGGTCTTGATATCTTAAGACAGAAATCACGATAGAGCTTGTTATCGGAAAAATCAGTAAAAGAACGATTAAGGTAATTATTAACTCTATAATGGTATAGCCTCTTTGACCGGTAATTTTTGTTAATTGTTTTTTAAAATTTATTATCATAAGTTCAGTCGTGAACTGTAAATAAACTTTGAAGCGGGACGTGATATTCTTGTCCATAATCCACCCATGTAACATCAAGATCAACCTGAATTTGCGAAGGTGTTGAACCGGGCGGAATTAAGGATGTGAGAGTCACCTCTCTTTTGAAGATCCGGTCTCCTGGGCCGTTAATAATACCTTGAAAATGCAAACACGCACCCCGATAATTGTCGGAGAGCTTAAGATTGGTAGGATAGCTCCCGTTAAAAAGAATATCGTTTATAGTAATTGTCATATCAGCCAAAGGGTTAAGTGTGTTAGCGCAATAGGTAGTTGAAGAACCACCAGAAACCGTACTCTTATCGGCAAACGCCGCCCAGTCCACTTCCCGTTCTGAATTTAAAAAATTATATAACTCTTCTGCATAATATGTCGCATATAAATTATGCTCCCTGACGGTAAGGTTGCGGATTGTTAAAATGGTTAGTTGTAAAGCGGCGACAATGACCGTTGTCAATATTCCGATAGCAATAATCACCTCAAGCAAAGAAAACGCCGACTTTTGGTTAATGATTTTATGATACATTTTATTGTTTTATTAACATGTATATGGACTAAGCTCATCAATTGCGCCGCTTGGGGAGACATCATATGATCGACAATTATTGTTATTGATCAAGATTGATCTTATACCAAAACTTACTATCACGTTACTGGTAATACCCATATCTGATTTTCTAAATGTGACTGATGTATTGTTAATAGCGCTAATGCTGGGAGAGAAATGTTGAGCTGATATGATAAATTCCTGATTTTGACAAACTTCAATAAGATAATAGTCATTACTTGTTAGATCAACTTTAAAGCCGATTAATTCACCAATACCAGGGTCCGTTGAATCGCATTGCAATGTTTCAGCTGCCGAGGCTTTTTCTTTTGCTAAGAAAAGTATTCTCTCAAACTGCTTTGCGTCTTTTTGTAATTTTTCTTGGCCGCCAATCCGCTGATAGTTGACAAGAGCAATACCGCTTAGCAATGTAGTAACGGTAATGACAATAATTAACTCAATGAAAGTAAAAGCTTTATCCATGAAAATATTGTAGCGGAAATTAGAATAAAAAAGCTACTAATAAATATGGAGTATTTCAAAGTGCGGGAGTAGCGACGCTATTTGGAAAATTATCTACTGTGTATGGAGTAAGATACAGATAATGGTCCGAGGCTTCAAGGAAGACAGCAAAAGAGTAAGAGGTACAGGCGATAACCGGCGCGACTAAAGAATCAGTACAAGCTACTGGGGCTGCTGGGATAGGCCGATAGTACAAACTATAAGCAGAATGCGTTTGGGGATCTTGAGGCACAACTTGAAGAAAATCGGGAACCAAAGTGGTCACGGCAAGTGGAAAACTGTCATTGATATTTGACTTACGATAATCTTCTAATGCTTGTTGGATAGTTATTGCGTCAGACATTCTCCGGTCATCCCGACTGCTTTGTACGTATCGGGAATATACTCCAAATCCAGCACCACTTAATAATGTAATAACAATTATAACAATAATTAACTCAATTAAAGAAAAGGCTTGGATCTTGGTTATAATATTTTTGGAGTCGAGTGTCACAATATAAATTTAATATATTTTCTATATTATCTCAACTCTGTTTCACCAGTTCTCTTTGGATATATAAAAGAAAGTTATCTATAGTCAACTGCGGATTAACATTGTTGTTCTGAAGTAGTTTTAGATAATAAAAGCCTTTTTTTATCATTGAAACATTGTGTGTTTTGCTAGTCAATATCATATCCCAAAGACAATACAAAATTTCTTGTATCAAAATCACAGCTGATTCTCGATCAATTTCGGCAACAAGCGGGCTATTAAGAAACCGCGCATCGCCACTGTTGGTGATAGACTTGATTAAGTCTATCACTTCCGGTCGTACCGTTAAAAAAACATCTGAGAAAGACACAGCTTCGCGAAGGTCAATTACTTTAGACCGGGAAATAGTAGTGTCAAGAAGCGTTTCCAGTTTGTTAACAATCATCACAAAATAATTACTGAAAGTTTTTTCTTCTAAAGTTTTTAACAATGCATTTTGCGCTTCGTAGCTTGCAGTATCAAAAGAATAAAAAACTATCAGCCTTTTAGCCTGTGATTCAACGTTTAGCCGTTTTCTAAGCTGTCTGATCTGATTAATACTGATCTCATTTTTTTCTGGTTTAATTTCCAGTAACTGACTTGAGCTTAATGATTTTTCCTGACAAAAATCAGAAAGGTATTTTTCGATCTGTAGCGTACTTTTGGAAACAAGAATAATAGGATACATCTTTAATTAATAATTGCTTTTTAACCAAAAACTGATTATATTCTAAATATGAACCTTTCACCAAGACCGTTCTTACAAGAACTTACTCGACAAAATATTATAGACCAAAACCAAGCCGATCGGTATGAGATAGAGATACTTGATAAAAAAATTCCACCGGAAGAATTTCTTATAAAATATGCTGAAATTCCCAAAATCATTGTTCTAAAGACCAAAGCCAAACTTCTAAACACCGACTATATCGATATCACAAACACCACGATTGATCCGCAGGCATTGAATTTTATTTCTCAACATTTAGCTAAACAATATCATGTTTTGCCATACTTTTTTAATTTTAAGTCCGACACTCTTTATGTGGCCACAGCCGACCCTCTTGATTTAAATGCTTTGGAATTTTTTGAAGCTAAAACCGGTAAACGAATTTTATTTGCCTTAACTTACGAAGAAGACATTATTAACATGATCGACATTGCTTACTCAAAAAGCATCACTCCTGAGGTCAAATCGGCTCTCCAAAATCTGGGAGTACTGACCAAGGGGCAGTCAACCGAAGGCCAAAACGATTACCAGGATATTGGAGAAGCGCCTATCACCAAAATCGTCAATACTATTTTGGAGTTTGCAGTAAAAAACCGTGCCTCAGACGTGCACATCGAGCCTTTTGAAAACAAATCACGAGTCCGCTATCGAATCGATGGGATGCTTGCTGAAAAATTGATTCTGCCAATTAGTATCCACGAATCGCTAGTCTCGCGTATCAAAATTTTGTCTTCAATGAAAATTGACGAAAAACGCGCTCCTCAAGACGGTAGATTTACTTTTAAGACAGACAAAGAGGAGGTTGACCTTCGTGTATCCAGTTTACCTATTGTTTACGGTGAAAAAATCGTCATGCGACTTTTAAAAAAAAGCGGTGGTTTGCCAAGCCTAACTGAGCTGGGACTTCAAGGCGCTCATCTTAAAGATATCCAGGAGCTAATAAAAAGTCCTTATGGTATTATCCTGGTAACTGGTCCGACCGGTTCGGGAAAATCAACCACTTTATACTCCATTTTAAGTATCCTAAATAAAATTAATGTTAATATTGTCACACTTGAGGATCCGGTAGAATATCAGGTTCCCGGTATTAACCAAGTGCAGGTCAATCCTCAGGCAGGTCTGACTTTTGCCTCAGGCTTGCGATCCTTTTTACGGCAAGACCCAAATATTATTCTGGTGGGTGAAATCCGTGATAAAGAAACAACGCAACTAGCTATTCAAGCGGCACTTACCGGACATTTGGTATTTGCGACACTGCACACCAACGATGCGGCCACTTCAATTCCACGTCTGATTGATCTTGGAGGAGAACCATTTCTGATTGGATCAGTGCTTCTGGCTTCTTTAGCCCAACGCATTGTCAGGAGAATCTGTGCTAATTGTAAAACCTGGTTTGTGCCTCCTGAGGATGTTCAGGCTTCAATCAAAGAAGTATTGGGTAACTTTATACCATCAGATTATAAAAAGTCAGCTATCCGTCTGGCTAAAGGTGCTGGTTGTCAGTTATGTGATCACACTGGATACCTTGGCAGAATCGGCATTTATGAGCTTTTGAAAATCACTCAATCAATCAACCGCTTAATCTTAAAATTAGATACCGCCGACAACATTCAAAAACAAGCAATCTCAGAATATAATTTTATGACTAGAAAACAAGATGGCTATCTTAAAGCTTTACAGGGCTTAACAACTATAGAAGAGGCCCTCAGAGTAGCCGAATAATAACTTTAATATTTTTTATCTATGATGTAAGTATGGTTTCTATTAAACAGTTATTGGAAGACACAATTAAGCGCGAAGGTTCAGATCTCCACCTTTTGGTCGGGTACTATCCGACTATCCGCGTGAATACAAAATTATATCAGCTAAAAACTGATGATGTTTTAACCAAAGAAACAAGCGAAGAGTTAATTTTTTCTTTACTTACTACTGAGCAAAAAACTTTGTTAATCAATAATCGTGAAATTGATGTTAGCTATGCGCTTTTAGGCTACCGATTTCGTGTCAACTGCTACTATGCCAAAAGCACTCTGGCTGCCTGTTTTCGGATCATTCCACCTGTGATCAAATCGATTGATGAACTAAATCTGCCATCTCAATTCCATACTTTTAGCCAGTTCCATGATGGCCTGGTATTGATCTGCGGGCCAACGGGTGAAGGTAAAACTACCTCACTGGCTGCCATTGTCAATGAAATCAATCTTGAGGAGACAAAACATATCGTCACCGTAGAAGATCCGATCGAATATGTTTTCCCTAAAGCCAAATCTATTGTCTCCCAAAGAGAGTTGCATTATGATACCCACTCCTGGACAAAAGCGTTGACTTCAGTTTTGAGAGAAGATCCGGATGTAGTTTTAATTGGCGAAATGCGCGATTATGACACGATTCAGGCTGCGCTAAATATCGCCGAAACCGGACACCTTGTCTTTTCTACTCTCCATTCCAGCACCACGCCTGAAGCAATTTTCCGAATAATCGATGTCTTTCCTCCCCACCAGCAAACCCAAGTGCGTTATCAGCTCGCATCGGTGCTAAAAGCGGCAATAACCCAGCGGCTTCTACCCAATATCAATAACTCAACCCGCATCCCTGCTGTTGAAATTCTTATTAATATGCCCGCCGTTTCTTCAATAATTAGAGAAGGAAAAATTTTTATGCTGGATAATGTGATTGAAACTAACGAAGAAAACAAAATGATTTTATTTGAAAAATATTTACTTAAACTTTATTCGCAAGGCCTTATTAGCCGAGATACGGCCATTCGTTATGCTGAAAGATCTTCAGAGTTAAGCAAATTTATTAAATAAGGTATGTTATTTGAATATCGGGCTCTTCAGAAGGACGTCATACTGAAAGGTGAATTTGAAGGTCCAAACGCCAATGCAATCGCCCTCTACTTAAAATCGCAAAATTTGATTCCCATTGAAATAAAAGCAAAAAGTCAAGCTTTCTCGCGCCTTTTTAACAATTTTTTTGATCATCTTACCCAAAACGATATTACCAACTTCACCCGGCAACTGTCTCTGATGCTCAATGCCGGACTAACCTTGATTGATGCTTTGTCAATTATTAAAAAACAAACCAATAAGCAATCATATACCCGGCTTATTAATGAGATAATTCAACAGGTGAGTAGTGGTAAAAATTTTTCCAAGACTTTGGAAAAACACCCCAAGTTTTTTTCTCCGTTATATGTGGCTTTAGTCAGAGCCGGTGAAGCGTCAGGTAAACTGGATATCATCCTGGACAAAGTTTCCGATAACTTGGATAAGCAAAGGGAGTTTAGAGGTAAAGTAAAAAACGCTCTCATTTATCCGGTGATTGTTATTATTGCCGGAATTTCAATGATCTTTATCCTGCTTACTTTTGTAGTACCTAATTTACTGACAATGGTCGCTCAGTTTAATACGGAGCTGCCTTTAACCACGCGTATTTTAATTGGCGTCAGTAATTTTTTTGCCAGCTACTGGTATATCATCATTGGTTTGGTTATTATCTCATCTCAGGGAATAAAAAAATTTTTAAAATCTCCTCGAGGTTCGATAATCGTTGATACCTTATTATTAAAAATACCAAAAGTTAAAGATGTAATTATGATGTCCAATCTGGTTGATGCCACTCGAACGTTTTCTATTCTTATTGGCTCTGGTGTTCCGATTCTGGAAAGCTTGGAGATAACCGAACATGCCACCAGCAGCCGGCTTTTTCAAAATGCCCTAAAAAATGTCTACCGCAGTGTGGAGCGGGGAGTGTCTTTGGGCGACGCGATGGCCTCAGAAACTATTTTTCCGCAAACGCTTATCCAGATGACGATAGTTGGAGAACACACCGGAAAACTGGAAGAAACCCTGGGCAAAATTGCCCACTTTTACCAACTGGAGACAGAGTCTGTGATGAAAGGACTCATCACTTTAATTGAGCCGGCAATTTTGGTGGTTTTGGGCATTGCAGTGTCATTTATTATCTTCTCCATAATCACCCCCATCTTCTCCTTGACAAACTCAATAAAATAAGATAGCTTGTAATTATATATAAGTTTTAACAATATTATGAAAAAAGGTTTTACCTTGGTTGAACTATTAATAGTGATTGGTATTTTGGGTGCATTGGCAGTAGGTTTGTTTTTGGCGCTTGATCCGCTTGAACAGACCAAAAAAGCGGCTGATGCTGCCAAAAAAAGTATTTCCACTCAGATTGTCCGTGGAGTCAATGCTTATTATGCATCATACGGCAGTTTTCCAGGAGTTGGAGGTTGGTTAAATACCGCCGCCCTTCCCAATGCGATCCCGACTATGATTGCCGCTGGAGAGCTAAATGCCAACTTTTTAAATACTGCGGGACAATACATGACTTCTAATGTCATGTATATGTACAGACCTGCTACCGGTGTTAGTGTTTGTTTCAATCCGCAATCTAAAGCTGCAAGAGCAGAACCCAACTCAAGAAATAACATCTATGGAGGGCTTGCCGGAACAGACTGTAGCGCGGCAGTTGGATATAATGATCCAGCCGGTTGTGCCTACTGGTGCGCAAGATAATTCTTTATTCGAAGATATCAACCAGGTACAGTCTTGTACCTGGTTTTTATTTGGATAATTCTTTTTGCAGTTCCAGCGCATCGACAAAATCGGGTTTAAGTTTTAGCGCTTCATTGATATAGCTTTTTGCTTGTTTGCGATCATTTTCTTTTAGCTTACTGTCTTTTGTCGATTCACTTAAAACCAGATAAAACAAAGCCAGGCTCTGATCGATTTTGGGATCGGTGGGCGAGATCTCTTTTGCCAGCTTTAAAGACTGGATAGCTTCATCCATCTCTTTCTTATTTTGCGTTATCTGGTAAAAAAGATAGTAATTTTTTGCCCGTGTTTTCCAGTACAAAACATTTTGAGGGGAAGCCTTCAAAGATTTTTTATTATATGCATCAGACAATCCGATAAGTTTTTTAGTCAGATTTTGCTCTTTGGATATATTGGCCAAATAAGCCAGATTGGCCAGGGTATATGATAACTTATCCTCATAGACATGTTCATGTTTCAGCTTGACAGTTGAAATTAAACTTTCAAAAGCCTGGGAATAGCGACTTTGGGAAAGATAACTGTTTGCCTTGGCATATTGGATATCAGCCAGATAGTATTTTCCGACTTGGACAATCAAGAAAACCATCACTATTATTATTCCGCCGTTGACTATTTTATTTTTAGTTAACTTATGAGCGGTTTGTTTTAATTCGTGCTTGTTTTTCGTAAAAATCAAGAATAAGCTCGGAAGCAGATAAAAGTAAAGATTAATGGTACTAGTGGAGAAGCCAACCGCATTAGTGACTATGATTGTCAAATAGGCGCAGCCCAAACTTATTGCCAACAGATTTTTCCGATCACGGAAAAATAGCCAAAGACTGGATCCAATAAGCAGTAAATACGCCGTCAGACCGACAAAACCGGTGGTAGCCAGATAATTGAGGTATTCGTTATGGGCTTTGTTATAAAGAAAATCCCATTCGGAAGTGAGGTTATGTTCAATTGGTCTGACAAAATAATAAGCATAAGCAAAAGTCTCAACACCGGTACCAAATAACGGGTAGCGCAAACCCAAAGCCCAGGCTCCCCGCCAGACTATCCGGCGGATAGCAAAAGAATCGTTGATTGGCCCGGTTAGATTGTGTGTGGATGATCTAATTCTGCTAAGGGTAAACGCTACTCCCAGCACTAAGAAAACGATCATAATAAAACCAAACGTCCTGATTAGTTTTTTATTGTGCCGGTAAAATCTGGCGATAAAAAAGATGGAAAAAACGATTACACTAATAATTACCGCCAACAAAGCCGAGCGCGAACCGGTAAAGATAATTCCTACGAAATTAAATAGCAAATAAACGGCCGGCAATGCTTTTTTCCACCGGTTTTCTTTCTCTTTTCCAAAAATATGGCTGACAACAAAATATAGTCCGATAAAAAAACAGATTGCCAGATACGCGCCAAGCCAGTTAGGCTGCCCCAGAGTGGAAAACATCCGTTCCGCCGGCTTGAATTGATCAGTCCAGCAACTATTATTTAACTGGTGAGTAAAAAGTAGACAGCTAAGGTCAGCGCCAAACTTTCCCGGCAACCCCCATAGCACAACAAAAAAAGAAGATACTAATGATATTTTTAATATTTTCATAAAATATGATAAATCGAAAATGTCCGCAAAAACGTAAAATAATATGAAATAAGAGAGGACTGATAATAAACCTCCGTTAAACCGGCCGTAGTATCCCCAGATAGACGTATGCGGATCAATGGAGAAAATAGTGGAAAGAAGCTGGGATAAAAGAAAAAACCCGTAAAGAAAAACTAACGGATGCTTGTTTAAAGGTTTACTTTCTATATTATGATTAATCAGCCACAACCCACCAACCATTACAGTAATAAAGTAAACAACAATGATTTTATTAAACTCAAATATCTCAGATGTATTTGAGTTCATCACCAGAGGAGTAACAAAAAAAAGTAAATAATACAGCCAGCGAATTGACTTTTTGATCATATCTGTTATTTTCTCAGGTAACGATACCGCCAATAGAATATAATATATACCGTATGAATAATTTTAGCGCAAAATTAAGAAAATTTCATTTCCCTTTTATTCCATCATTTCAGGTTTATTACGATCTGGGTACGGCCACCACCAGGGTGGCTGTCAAAGACAAAGGAGTGGTGCTTCGTGAGTCTTCTTATCTTGGATATAATGCCAAAATTAAGGATTATATTTTTTTTGGCAACGAGGCAAAGACCATTGTCGGGAAAACGCCCGATTTTATTCAAATTACCCGCCCCATTATAAATGGTATCCTTTATGACTTTGATGCCGAAGTAGCTTTTATTCAACACTGTAATGAAAAAGCAATCCGGCCGTATCTGTCGCAATTTCATTTGCTTAAGCCGCCCATCACCGCTGTCAGCTGCGTACCGTCAATTGCCACAGAGATCGAACATAAGGCGGTAATTGAGGCTCTGGAAAAAGTGGACGCCTCGGATGTGATTATTCTGGAAAAAGCATTAGCTACAGCTGCCGGATGCGGTTTCAATATATTCTCTCATCAGCCTAATTTTATTATTGATCTGGGTGGAGGCTTAATTGAGCTTGCCATTATCAGCGGTGGGGGAATAGTCGCCCAAAAGACTCTCAAAAATGCTGGCGACTATATGAACAAGCTTATTGCCAATTATACTTATCTGAAGCACGGCATAATCATTGGTGAACTGTCATGTGAAGAACTGAAAATCCAACTTCTTAATTTTACCGGTGATGAAAAAACCGGTACTGTCCGGGGTAAGTCACTGGAGACTGGTTTACCTAAATCTATCAAGCTTAAATCTTCCGATATCAAAGAAGCCCTGATTACTCAGTTTAATCATATTATTGATGCTGTTAAAGAACTAATCGAGATATCTCCTCCTGAGGTGGCCGATGAACTTTTCCAAAATGGAATAGCTTTGGCGGGACAACTGGCCGGGGTAAAAGGTGTCGACCGTTTTTTTACTCAGGAGCTTAAAATCGAAACTTATATTGTTGAACATTTTGAAGATGCCACCATCCTGGGATTAATGAAGCTTGGGAAAGATAAAGAGTCACTTTATAAGCTCATTAGTGGTTAATTCTGGAAATTTATCACGCGTCGGCTAGGCAAGATGATTGACATCGTATTTAAATATGGTTAACATATAATTAATAATTTGATTATGATATTTAAGCTTTTTAATCTAAAAAAAGGGTTTACTTTGCTTGAAATGCTTATCGTGATTGCTATTATCGGTGCTCTTATTCCTCTTTCAATTACCGGTTATAACAACGGACTAATTAATTCACGAAATACCAGAAGAAAGGCGGATTTAAGATTGATTGAAAAGTCTCTGGCTCTTTATTATGCAGATAACAATGGTATTTATCCAGAGACTATAGGGAATCAATGGTGGGGAACTTGTGTTGGTCATGGTGAGTTCTCTGTCGAAGGCGCAAATGGATATATTCCTAATCTAGCGCCAAGATATCTCCAGAAATTACCCCGTGATCCACGCGAGAATATAAATACCAATAATGGTACCGGAGGTAACGATCTGGGTGGTTGTAGCGCTAATAATCCGTCTGATTATGCTTGTTATGCTTATTGGTCCAATGGAGTTGATTTTAAAGTCGTTGCTGATTGCACACCAGAAGGTAGTAATGTAGATCAAGATTCATTTGCAGACCCGGCAAGAAATGGCCGTTGGGCTATTTATTCTTCAGGAGCTAGAGCTGAAGCGATACCTCTATAAATACTTAGCAAATAAATACTTTTCTCTCATAATTGACATTATTATATTGAGCTGTTTTCATATGAATAAGTTACGAAACATATGGCACTCTGGGGAAATGAAGTAAGCGCCTATGAGTCGCGGAACAACTGGAGATCACTTGAGAG
>MGAR01000014.1 GCA_001789805.1 Candidatus Roizmanbacteria bacterium RIFCSPLOWO2_01_FULL_41_22 | reverse complement strand
TTTGTTTCTCCTTGCGGCTATAACCAAAATAAGGAATGACTGCTGTAATTTTGTGGGCTCCAGAACGCCTTAGTGCGTCGGCAATTAAAGAAAGCTCAATTATATTGTCGTTTACCGGATACGAATTTGACTGGAAAATGAAAACATTTGAATTATTGACATCATCTTTGACCCAAACGTCTATTTCGCCGTCTGCAAATTTGCCAAGCTCAAGACTGCCGAGTTTAATTTTTGATTTTTGAGAGACTTCTTTGGCAAGTTGAGGGTTTGAGGATCCGGAAAAAATTCTCGGAAGATTCATGAGAATTAGAACTTTACGTTTACTTCTTTGCGCGCAGTTTCCTCTGCTTCAAAAAATATTTCGGGTTTAAAGTTAAGCATACTGGCAATTAAGACGTTGGGGAAAATATTTATTTTAGTATTGAAGTCTAAAACATTTGTATTGTAAAACTGGCGCGCGGCGGCAACCTTTGTTTCAGTGTCACTAAGTTCTTGCTGCAATTCTTTAAAGTTTTCTGAAGCCTTAAGTAGCGGATAGTTTTCAGCAATGGCAAATATTGTTTTTAGGGCATCAGTAAGCATATTGTCAGCTTTAGCAGCAGCTTTCGGGTCTTTTGCACCAAGCATTGCGGATCTGGCTTTGGTTACATTTTCAAAAACACTTTTTTCGTGCTTTGCATAACCCTTAACAGCTTCCACCAAATTGGGAATAAGCGAGGCTCTTCTTCTCAACTGAACGTCTATACCGGACCAAGCCTCTTTGATTCTCATCTTTGCCGTAACTAACCCGTTATAGAGAAACCAAATGTATAAAGCGACAACAATAAGCAAAGCTATGGCGATCGTTGTTGGTGACATATAGCGCTAATCATACCCTAAACATTTTCTTAAATTCAACCCAAGGCAGAGTATTGGCAATATCTTTCCTTTGGGCCCAACCACGCCGGGCAACAGATATACCAAATCTCATATTGTCCATTTGCTCTATTGCGTGTGCATCGGAATTGATAATCAACTTAACTCCCTGTTTAATTGCTTCCCTCACTAATGTATCCGTAAGGTCAAGTCTATTTGGAAAGGCATTGATTTCCAATATAGTTGCTGTCCTTTGGCAGGCTTTAAAGATCACAGGCCAGTCAGCTTCATAAGAATCCCGCTGATTTAAAAGCCTTCCGGTTGGGTGTGAAATAACCTGAACATAAGGAGAATTGATGGCGACCATCATTCTTTTGGTAATCATTTTCTTGTCATGTCGGTGGCTTGAATGAATTCCAGCTATTGCTCCATCCAAGATTTTAAGTCCTTCTTCGGGCACAGAAAGCTCGCCATTGGCAAGGATATCTATTTCGAGTAAATTTAGTACTTTGATATTTTTACTCGAGGTTTTTAATTGTTCAATATTCTCCGATCGTTTTTTAATCAAATCGATTATTTGTGTTTTGGTGTGCGTCGAAAAACCGGGCGAGTGATCAGAAAGACCAACATACTGATATCCCAACTTTTTTGCTTCACTAATTATTTCTTCAAATGAATTGGCTCCCAAATCGTGGCTTGGCTCTATTCTATAGCTCGAGTGCAGGTGAATATCGCCTTTAATATCTTTGATCTCGATAACCTCTGGAAGTTTACCGCTTACTGCAGCCTCAACTTCCCCCGTATCTTCACGCATTTCCGGAATAATATAGTCCATACCCAAGAAGTTATAAAACTCTTCTTCAGTTTTAAACTCTTTCAGCTTACCCTTAACTTTTATTCCGTAGTCGGAAACCGACATGCCTTTTTTAAGCGCGTATTCTCTCAAACGTATGTTATGGTTTTTGGATCCTGTAAAATGCTGCAAGAGTGCTCCAAAAGCACGAGCCTTTTGAACTATTAAATCAAGGTGCATTCCATTTAAAAGCAGCACTGATGATTTTCTGGGTCCGGCATCGAGAATTCGTGAAATTTCTTTAAACTTCTTGAAATGCTCAATAATTGCTTTGGGGTTTTCAGAAGCAACAGCTATATCAATGTCTCCAACTGTGGCTACCATCCTGCGTAGTGAACCCAAAGGTTCTGCTCGATCGCAATTTTTGTGAGATCTTAGGTAGTTAAGTACCCTTTCTGCAACCGGAAATGCTTCTGTTAGTAAATAGCGATCGGTGGTTTTTAAACTCAGCTCCGAAATGGCTGTTAGGATTTCCTGTTCGCTTTTTTCGCCGAAGCCAGCTAATTTTCTGATTTTTCCTTCTTTTGCCGCCTTCTCTAAATCTCCCGTATTTTTAATATCTAGTTCACTAGCAAGCTTATAAGCGCTTTTAGGACCAAGACCTCCGATATCTAGCAGCGGAAACATACCTTGAGGCAAGCTTTTTTTAACACTATCGAAGTGTTTGACTTTTCCTGTTTTAAACAGCTCTTCAAGATGTCCTCGAATTGATTTGCCAAGGCCTGGGATAGTGCTCAGCTTGCCCTTTTCCCACAAATCTTTAAGTTCACTCGTCGCATGCTCTACACTGGTTGCGGCGTTATCATAGGCTACAATTTTAAAGCGGTTTTCACCTCTTGCCTCGTATGCTGCCGAAATCTCTCTTAAGAGTTTGGCAATATCTTTATTGGAAAAGTATTTCACTTTTTTAAATTATATTAGATTGACACAGTGGCTGCTTGATTGTAAACTACACCTCGCTTGAGTTCAGTGTAGATCGATCTTATCTTTAACAAAATTCCGCAGGAATTTTGAGAGGAGGAATGACGAAACGTTTAAGTTCTGTACTTACAGAACTGTCAAGTTGAGTCCATTCCAACGAGGGACCGTAGCTCAGTCCGGATAGAGCGCTTCCCTGTCACGGAAGAGGTCGGGGGTTCGAGTCCCCTCGGTCCCGCCAAGTCAAACTTGGCAGGCTAGTGTGACTAGCCGCTAAATAGTATATAATTTATTAATCTCTGCCTAGAAAGGAGCTACTGCTTAATTACTTCGTGGCAAGAAAAAAATCTTTAATTTCAAATTGGCAGGAAAACTACGCAGGTTTAATTCTAGGGGCAATCATAGTAGTTATTTTAGGGCTGTTGGTTGCGAACTTTATAACCAATAGAAATAATCAAATCGGCGAGGGAGAACAAACGGGAGCAGGCGAAGAAGCTAGCGCATCAACTCAGTACACAGTCAAAGAAAACGATTCACTTTCCAAAATTTCTGAAGAAATTTATGGTGATCAGGAATCTTGGCCGGTAATTGCCAGCGTAAATAAAATTGCTAATCCTAATTTAATTTTTACTGGCTCAATACTGGAAATTCCTTCTACTCAAAAACTTGAAGAGATCAAAATGCAGATGACCCAAACAAGTTATGACGTGCAAGAGGGTGAAACTATATTCGAAATTGCCCAAAAAATGTACGGAGACGGATCTCGTTGGCCAACAATTGCAAGTGCTAACAATATTGGAAGATTGCCGAATGGCAACCCGCTGATATTTGCGGGAAGTACCCTGACAATCCCCCGCTAAATTGCAGTTTTTCTGATAAACTGGTAAAGCGCTTCGCATTAATAAGCGATAGATATTTGGCGTTTATTAATATTGGCGGGATTAGTTGAGTGGCTCAATACTACCTTCCCAAGGTGGAGAGACGGGTTCGACTCCCGTATCCCGCTCATAAGACCTATAGTTTGACTATTTACCTCCAATTTTGTATAATTCACTTCAATGTCACCTATAAACGCAGAAAGACAGCCGAGAAGTCCTGAACAAGAGCATTTTGCTACCCGTAGGTTAGTGGTCAAAATTGGCAGCAACGCAATTACAGAAGGCTCAACCAAAGAAAACCCCCTGAATACTGAGCTTATAGGTGAAATTGCTAGACAGTGCAGTCATCTTTATAAGAACGGCGTAGAAGTAGTGATTGTCAGCTCAGGAGCGGTTGCTTGTAGACGCAACCTGTTGTCTATTGAGGAACACGACATAAGAGACAGACAAGTAGAGGCAATTTATGGTCAGCCCACTTTAATCGGTACTTGGGTTGAAGCATTTAGAAAATATGGTGTTATAGCCGGACAAGCGCTAATTACAGAAAACGACCTAGATGAGGCAAAAAAAGTTTTGAGAAAATCCTTAAAGAGCGGGGTTGTTATTGTAAACTGGAACGATGCCGTCAACACTGATGAGATGAGAGCCTTTATGCGTCTAGCTGATAACGATAATAGTGCAGCGGAAGTTGCCGATGCCATAGAAGCAGATACTCTTTTGATAGTAACGGACGTAGAGGGTGTTCTTGATTCGAGCGGTATATTGATAGAAGATGGTTCGTCAATAAACAAGGACAATGCATTTTTTCGGGGTTCAGATAAAGGAACGGGCGGAATGTCAACAAAAGTTGAAGTTTTAAAAGATTCAACAACAAGGGGTATAAAGGGAGTTATTGCGGGAGCTAAACGCCAAGATTTTATTTTAGAAATTGCTAAAGGAAACAGCGCAAACTGTACCACCTTTCAACCAAGATAAAATTGCTCAGAACAAAACTATAAACCGGCCGTCTCCAAGTGGTTCTTTTAACACTTCAAGCTGAAACGCTAGAATTTTGGCCTCCTCATTGTTATCATTTTCAGCTTAATAAAATTTCATATATTTGAATCCCTAAATTTAAAAAGCTAAAATAGATAAGCTTGCGAGCTGCCGACCTAGCTTAATGGTAGAGCATCGCTTTCGTAAAGCGGGGGTTGAGGGTTCGATTCCCTCGGTCGGCTCAGAAATGACTGTTTGTACCTATTTAATAAAAAGTGAAAAGGACGGTAGTTTTTATACGGGGATTGCATCTGATCCAATAAAAAGATTGAACGTACATAATAGGGGCGCTTCAAAGACTACTAGTCGCAAAAAGCCCTTCCTTTTGGTATATGTACGTTATCACAAAGATTATTCTGAGGCTAGAAGACATGAAATATGGCTTAAAAAGAAAAATAGAGATTACAAAAATATGTTAGCCGATGTGGCTCAGCTTGCCCCGCCCATTTCGGGCGGGGTGAAGTAGAGCAGCACTTCCGTAAAGTGAAGGTCCCGAGTTCGAATCCCGGAGGTGGCTCATATCTTGTAAAATTAATCTGTGAAAAGAGTTAACAGAGTTCAAAGAATCGCAAGACACGAAGAAAAGGCCGTAGTAAAGCGAATATTTTTGCTTTCAGTTGTCAGTATTGCGCTGATCGTTTTTATTTTTACTATTGGCATTAATTTACTGGGCAACTTTGCGGATTTTCTAGAATCCCTTTTTGGCCCAGATGACACTTCTCAAAATTCAGAAAGTGCTCCTGTTGCTCCAATAATCGACACTTTACCAGCTTCAACCAATCAAGAAAGAATTAAGGTTGCCGGATTCTCAGGTAGTGCAACTAAAGTAGAAATATATCTTGACGTACGCAAGGTTGATGAAGTTGAAACGAGCGATGGGCGATTCGAATTCAGCGATTTTCTTCTCAGCCAAGGGGAAAATAAAATTTCTCTGAAGGCCATAAACAACAATGGCGATTCAAGTGACTTTTCGAAAGTAGTAACTGTTGTTCTTGATATGGAACCGCCCGAATTACAAATAGATTCCCCTAACGACGGACAACATTTTTCCGGAGATAATCGCGTAAAAATAACCGGTAAAACTGAAGCAGTGGCCCAAGTTTTTGCTCAAGGCTTTTTGGCAAACGTTGACGCAAATGGAGAGTTTGAAGTTACGATCCCACTGGAAGTGGAGGGTGAAAATAAAATTGAAATTAAAGCTGTTGACGATGCGGGCAACACTGAAACCAAAGAGTTAAAACTTCACTTCAAAAAGTAGATGCAAATTGACTTATTGGGCTGGTTAATCACGCACGTAACTTAAACCAAGCAAAAACCAAAATATGACCATAATTTGGGGAAAAAACAGAGAATTAACAAACTGAGAGTGCACTATTAAAGAAGCGATGCTGGCGAAACTAATCAGCTTTAAATAGTTTTTGCCAACACCCTCCAAAGCACCTTTAAAAATGGCAGCTAAAAATAAGGAAAAAGAAAGCAGACCAATGATCCCCGTAGTTGCTGCAACCAGCAAAATACTTGAATCGGCACCAGAACCTGAATGCCCTCCCTCGGGATTATCAACAGTAAAAGTACCGGATTTAATTTGAGCATATCTAAAAGTATTGAAGCCAACACCAAACAAATAATTATCAGAAAAAATTGAATAAGCGAGATGCCAGCTTTCTATCCTTGAGCGGGCTGTTTCGTCCAGCGCAAAAGCGCTTATTACTCTTTCTCTTGATTTAGGAACTGCAGTTATCAAAAACAGGAAAGCTAGTAAAAGAGCCAAAAGTAATCTAGGGGATTTAATAATGCCTATGGCGATAATTGCTGTTATAAGTGCAAGATAGGCGCTTCTGGAAAAAGTTAATATCAAGGGAATTATAAACAGCAGGCTTAAGATTAAATAAAACGTATTTATTTTAAAGACATAAAGGCTTAACGAAACAACTGTAAACAGCACGATTAAGCCTCCTGTGAAATTGGGATCTATCAAACTTGAAACAAGCCGATTTAAATGCGGATCCCAGCCAAAACTACTCAGCAACCTCAAGTCAGGAAAAGTCAAAAGCTGCAGCAAGCCCAAAACAGAAAATGCAGCTCCAATTGCTAGGACAACTTTTAGCCAGCGTTCTATTTCTTTTTTTTGAATAATATTAAGGGTAACAATAGTAATTGCAAAATAAAAAATAAACCTAAGTAGAAAAAGCGCTCCGGTGGCAACTTTGGAAGTTGTGAATGAATTTAGCGCTAAGGTCAAAGAAAGCAGCGCACAAGATACAAAAATTATAAAGAAATAAAAAACATTTTTGGCAAGATATATTTTTCTTTTAGAAAACAGGCTGTAAATAAAAAACACTAAGACTGTTACAATTACGCTTATATCTGTCAAGGTGATTGCCGAAGTAGCGTTGCCAACACTAAAGCGCACCAACTGGCCTGGAATAATAGATGCTAAAGACAAAATGAGGAGAAGCCGGACAATGTCCATTTGTGGGCAACAGAGGATTCGAACCTCTGACCTCTCGAGTGTGATACGAGCGCTCTAACCTGCTGAGCTAGCTGCCCTCCTGCTACTGTACGTGTGGCGCAATTTTAACATAAAATTAAATAGTATTTATGGATGATTCAAACAGCTTAATCACAACAATTAAGGAAATTTTTCAGACAGCTCTTATTTCTTTTGGTATTTTTTTGTTCGTGTACATTTTTTTGGTGCAACCCCATAGGGTACAGGGCATATCGATGCTGCCCAATTTTGAGAGCGGTGAACTACTTTTAACCCAAAAGGTGAGTTATAGATTTTCTGAGCCGAAGTTAAGAGATGTAATAGTCTTTGAAGCACCGATCGGCAACAAGGCAGATTTTATAAAAAGAGTGATAGGCCTGCCTGGAGACACCGTGAAAATTGAAGAAGGTCAAGTAATTGTTAACGGCTCAAAACTTGAAGAAAATTATATTGATAGCCAAACTGAGGGAAC